>DASYRF010000043.1:0-23391 GCA_036004705.1 Myxococcota bacterium | reverse complement strand
AAGGGGGCCAAGTCGTACGACCTCCCGGCGGGGATGCGCTGGGCGGCCGCCGGGCCGGGCGAGCGCATCGTGTATCTGAAAGCGGGAGAGCGGTGCGTCAGCGAGGCGGAGATGATGGGCGAGGCCACGCCGGCGGTGGAGCTGCGTGCCGTGGTGCCGGGCGCGCCGGGTGCGGCGAAGCCGGCCGTGCTGCACCGCTGGGAGAAGGCGTCGCCCGTGGAGCGCGGGCTGACGGTCTACGGCGGCGCCCCGGCGGTGGTCTGGTACGACTACCCGACCGTATCGTTGAAGCTGTCGACGTTCCCCGCGCTGGAGTAGTGGTGGCGGTGGGCGGCGGCGGCGGGGGCGGCGGCATGAACGCTGATGGCTGATCCGAAAGCGCCGGCGGCGGGGGAGACGGAGTCGGCGGGCCCGGGCGGCGCCGCCGCGCCGGACCCGCTCGATCGGCTCGTCGGCCAGAGCATCCTCGACGGGCAGTACGTGCTTGGCCCGCGCATCGGGCGGGGCGCGATGGGCGCCGTCTACCGCGCGACGCAGCCGTCCATCGGGCGGACCGTCGCCGTGAAGGTGCTGGTCCCCGAAGCGCAGACCGAGGAGGCGATGATCGCGCGCTTCAACCGCGAGGCACGCGCGGCGAGCCGGTTGACACATCCGAACTCCGTGCACGTGCACCTCTTCGGCCGGCTCGACGACGGGACGCTGTTCACGGTCATGGAGTACCTGGAGGGCGAGGACCTGGGGTCGTTGCTGGTGCGCGAGGCGCCGCTGGTGCTGCGACGCGGGCTGCGCATCATGCTGCAGACGCTCGGCGCGCTGAGCGAAGCGCACGCCATGGGGATCATCCACCGCGATCTCAAGCCGCCGAACATCTTCCTCACCACGCAGGGCGGCATCCCCGAGTTCGTGAAGGTGCTGGATTACGGCATCGCCAAGATCCTGGTGCCGGACGACCCGGAGGAGGTGAAGTCCCTGACGCAGGCGGGCACGGTGTTCGGGACGCCGGAGTACATGTCGCCCGAGCAGGCGCGCGGCGAGCGTGTGGACGCGCGCGCCGACCTCTACGCGGTGGCGGTGATCCTGTACGTGACGCTGGCGGCGCGGCATCCGTTCCGCGCGACGCTGCCGATCGATTACCTGGCCAAGCACGCCGCCGCCGCGCCCATCCCGCTGCGGCAGCAGGCGCCGCACGTCCCCGAGGAGATCGGGCAGGTGATCATGGGCGGCTTGGCCAAGAGGCCGGCCGACCGGCCGCAGACGGCGGCGGAGTTCGCCTCGGAGCTCATCCGCGCGTGGCGCGCGGCGGCGGATCGCGACGCGAGCGTCCCGCATCCGGAGCTCCACGGCGTGAACCTGCCGCCGGCGTCCACGGACGATGCATGCGAAGCGGAGGGCGGACCGTCGCACGAAGCACACGCGCACGGCGACGCGGCGCCCGGCGGGCGCGCGGCGCCGCGCACGTCGTCGTCGTCTTCGCTGGCGGCGGTGGCGGGGTCGTCGCCGTCGCCGGCACGCACGTCGTCGTCGGCCTCGCTGGCGGTGGCGGCGGCGGGTTCGTCGTCACCGCGGACCGCGTCGTCGGCCTCGCTGGCGGCGCAGGCGGGCTCGTCGCCGCGGACGTCGTCGTCGTCTTCGCTGGCGGCGGCGATGGCGGCGGCGTCGGCGACGTCGGCGTCGTCGGCGACGGCGTCGTCGTCCCCGTCGTCGTCGATGTCGTCGGCGGGGGCCGGGGCGGGATCGGCGGCGGGGCCGGGGGTCGCCGGTGGCGCACAGACGGGCGAGTATGACGCTCACGACGGCGCGCACGAGCACGGCGAGCCGTCGGGCGTGGTGCCGCTCGGTGGCGACGACGCCGGGGAGGGCACGTCGTTGCGCCTCCGGCGGACGCGGCGCTCGCGCGCCGCCATCGCGGCGGCGGTCGGGCTCATCGTCTGCGGCGCGGCCGTCGGGTTCTATTTCGCGGGCGGCGGCAAGGCGAGCATCGGCGACGGGCGCCTCGTCGTGGACACCACGCCACCCGGCGCGACGGCCAGCCTCGACGGCGCGGCCGAGAGCCCCACGCCGGCGCGCTTCGCGTCGGTCTCGGCCGGCGAGCACACGCTGGAGATCAAGAAGTCGGGGCACAAGCCTGTCACCGATCACGTGACGGTCGGCGACGGCGAGGAGGTGGTGCGCCGCTACGTGCTCGACCCCGCCGTGGTGAGCGTCTACGTCACCACCGCCGTCACCGGCGCGCTGGTGCTGGCGGAGCAGAGCGGACGCATGGAGCGCGTCGGCCCGGCGCCCGCCTTCTACGGCGCGGTGCCGCTGGGCACGAGCGTGCCCGTGGAGGTGTACGCGCCCGGCTACGCGGCCTTCATCGGGACGATCGAAGTGCCGCGCAACCTGGAGCACGGCACGAAGTGGAACGCCGAAGTGAAGATGGAGCGCGCCGGGACGACGCCGGACTTGAAGGCAGTGCTGGCGGAGGTCGACCACCATCCCGCCCAGTTCCGCGCCTGCATTCCGAAGACGCGCACCATCGAGAGCACCGAATTGTCCCTGACGATCGACGGCGGAACGGTGACGCACGCGCGTGTGCTGGCGTCCGACATGGCGGGCGGCGAGTTGGGGCACTGCCTGGAGAACGCCGCGCGGAAGCTGACGTGGCCGAAGATCCCGGCCGGGGCCCGCGGCGACTACATCGTGCCGCTGGTGGTGCGCAAGTAGCGCGCGGGGCCGCGCTGGCAAAGCCGCGGCGAACCATTACACTGGGGACTGCGTGCGCCCGCGGCCGCGCCGGCCTTGACACCTTCGGGTGCGTATGTTTAAAGGTCGCGCTTTCGCGTAGTTGCGGGCTCGCGCGTCGCGTGCCGCCGCAGCGAGCCAACCGAGGAGAATCACGGTGAAGAGGACGTATCAGCCGCACAAGGTCAAGCGCATCCGCAAGCATGGGTTCCGGGCGCGCATGGCTACCGCCGGCGGCCGCAAGACGCTGAATCGCCGCCGCGCCAAGGGGCGAGTGCGGCTCACGGTCGTGCGCTACACCAAGCACAGCCGGCGTCCGAGCCGCTGACGTCGTTGGCGGGTCGCGCTCCGGGGTCGGTGACGGGCGGCAGCGGCAGCGGCGGCGGCGGCAGCGGCAGCGGCACGGTGGCGCCGATGTCTGCGCTGGGGCCGCGCGCGGTCGCCGGCGCGCAGCGCCTGCTCAAGACGGAGCGCTTGCTGCGGCGCGGTGAGTACCTGCGCGTGCAGAACCACGGCCGCAAGCTGCACATGGGCGGGTTTCTGGTGTTCGCGCTGCAGACCGGCCGCGGGCGCGCGCGGGTCGGCGTCACGGTCAGCAAGAAGGTCGGCAACAGCGTGGAGCGCAACCGCGTGAAGCGGCTGGTGCGCGAGGCGTACCGCAAGAACAAGGTGGTCGTGCCGGAGCGGATGGACCTGGTGCTGGTGGCCAAGCGCGAGGCGGTGGGGATGACGTACGCGGCGGTCGAGGAGCAGTTCCGCACGGCGTGCCGGCAGCTCGGGCGGGTAGCGGGCGGCGTCGGCGGCGGCGGCGGTGGTGGCGGCGGCGGTGGCGGTGGCGGTGGTGGCGGCGCGGCGGCCGGGCGGGGCGGGCGGACATGAACGCGCTGGTGCTCCGGATGCTCCTCGCCGTGGTGGCGCTCTACCGGCGCTTCGTGTCGCCGGCGCTGCCGCCGGCATGCCGTTTCCACCCGAGCTGCTCCGAGTACGCGGCCGAGGCGCTGCGCACGCACGGCGCCTGGCGCGGGAGCTTCCTGGCGCTGCGGCGGCTCGCGCGGTGTCATCCGTTCGGGGGCAGCGGGCACGACCCCGTGCCGCGCGCACAGGAAACGAGGTCGTAGTGGAAAACAACAAGAACGTCATCATCGCCGTCGTGCTGTCCGTCATGGTGCTGCTGGGCTGGCAGTACGTGTCGCGATGGATCTGGCCGCCGGCGCCGGCGCCAGCCACGGCGGTGGTGTCCGGCACCGGGGCGCCGGTCGGGGCGGCGGTGGGCGTGGGCGGCGGCGGCTCGGCTTCGGCGACCGCGGCGGGCGGGACGGCGGCGGCGCCGGGCGCGGTGGCGCCGGCCGGCGCGGCGATGCCGGCGGAGCGAGCGCCCGAGGTGGTGCGCTTCTTGGAGAGCCCGGACTACCGCGTGGCGATCACGTCGCGGGGCGGCGCGCTGCTGAGCTGGGAGCTGAAGAACCCGCGGTGGGCGGTGGCGGCGGAGGGAGCTCCGGCGGGCGCACCGCGGCATCCGCTGGACCTGGTGACGGTGCGCGCGGAGAGCGAGCGGTCGTTGCGCCTGGCGTTCGATTCGGCGCCGTTCCCCTACCCGGCAGGCGCGGACGATTACGTGATCACCTCGCCGGCGGCGGCGAGCGACGCGCTGACGATGCGCTGGACCGACCCCGCCGGGCGCGGCTGGGTGGAGAAGCGTTTCAAGGTGGACCCTGCGTCGTTCCACCTGCGCGTCGAGGTGACGGTGCACAACGCCACGGCCGCGGCGGCGGACGTGAAGCCGGGCGTGGTGGTCACGGGCTGGCAGGACCCGACGAAGGCGAGCACGCGCAGCTTCCTGAACCCCGTGGTCGACGCGTCCAGCGCCGTGTGCATGGTGAACGACGGCATAGAGCGCGCGCACCTCGGCGACGCGCTCAAGGGAATGTCGACGCCGGGCGTGGTGCGCTGGGCGGGTATCGACCGCCAGTATTTCTTGCTGTCGGTGCTGCCCGATCCGAACCCGGCGGCCGGGAATTGCGAGTGGGGCGCGGTGGCGACGGGGCTCATCACCACGTCGGTGAAGTTCGCCAAGCTGACGGCGCCGCCGGGGGGCGACGCGTCGTGGTCGATGTGGCTCTACGGCGGGCCGAAGGTGAGCGAGAGGCTCAGCCTCAAGGGCGTCGAGATGGAGCGCGCCATCGACTACGGATGGCTGGGGTTCCTGTGCCGCCCGATGATCGGGCTGATGAAGATCTTCCACGGCTGGTTCGGGAACTGGGGGCTCAGCATCATCCTGCTGACGCTGTGCGTGCGCGCGGCGACCTTCTACTGGAACCAGAAGGCCTACAAGTCCATGCAGGACATGGCGCGCCTGAAGCCGGAGATGGACCGGTTGAAGGCGAAGCTGGGGGACGACAAGGAGAAGCTCAACGTCGAGATCGCGGCGTTGATGCGCAACCACAACGTCAACCCGCTGGGCGGCTGCCTGCCGATGCTCCTGCCCATGCCGATCTTCTTCGCGCTGTACTACACCATCTTCTACAGCGCGGAGATGTTCCGCGCGCCGTTCTTCGGGTGGATCCACGATCTGTCGAGCCGCGACCCGTTCTATGTGTTCCCGGTCCTCACGGGGATCACGATGGTGATCTCCGGGCTGCTGACGCCCGTGACGACCGACAACATGCAGGCGCGGATGATCCGGTACGTCATGCCGGTGGTGTTCACGGGCATGATGCTGTTCCTGCCGTCGGCGCTGAGCGTGTATTACTTCGTGAACACGATGCTGGGCATCGTGCAGCAGTGGGTGGTGCGGCGGAAGTACGGGACCATCCAGCCGACGGCGGGGCCGGAGGCGCTGAAGAAGCCGGCGGATCTGAAGGGGGCGAAGGACTTGGTGCAGGCGCTGGAGCGGGGCAGCGAGGACATGGTGCAGAAGGCGGCGGTCTGGCTAGGGGCGCTGGCGGGGGACCCGGCGGCGAAGGCGGCAGCGGCGACGCAGGGCACGATGTCGCCGCTGGTGACGTACGCGGCGGCGCTGCGGCCGTTGCTGGAGCGCAACGACGCCGAGGTGCGGGCGCGGGCGGCGCGGGTACTGGGCGCGGCGCGTGACGTACAGAGCGTGCCGCGGCTGGTGGCGATGCTGAAGGGCGAGCCGGGCGAGCGGCGCGCGGCGATCGAGGCGCTCGGGAAGATCGGCGACGACGTGGCGCGCGAGCCGCTGCAGAAGTCGATGAAGCTGAGCCGCATCTGGGAGTATCCGTCCATCATGGCGGCGCTGACGAACATCGAGCAGTCGCGGCGAGCCAATGCGGGGAAAGCGTCCTGAGCGGCGGCGGCGCGGCGGGGGCGGGCGCCGGGGCGGGCGGCGGCGCGGCGGGGGCGGGCGCCGGGGCCGGCGGCGGCGATGCGGCCGCGGCGGCGCTGCGGGACTTCGTCGCCGGGACGATCCAGCGCATGGGCCTCGAGGCGGAGGTGGTGGCGCGCCTGGAGGGCGACACCATCACGGTGGAGGTGCGCGGCGTGGCGGAAGAGGTGGCGGGGCTGGTGATCGGACGCAAGGGCGCGACGCTGGACGCGCTGCAGTACCTGGCCGGCAAGGTGCTCGGACGGATCGGCGCGCCGGGGATCCGCGTGGTGGTCGACGCGGAAGGGTACCGTGGGCGGCGCGCGGCGGCGCTGGCGGTGCAAGCGCGGCAGATGGCGCAGAAGGTGCTGGAGACGGGCGAGGCGGCCAGCACCGAGCCGCTGCCGGCGCACGAGCGGCGCATCATTCATCTGACGTGCGCGGAGATCGCCGGCGTGACGACGCGCAGCGAGGGCGACGGCGACCTCAAGCGATTGATCGTGCTGCCGGGGGGCGCCGGGGCCGGCGGCGGCGGCGAAGGGGACGAGGCGGGCTTACAGCGCGGCAGGGATGACGGGGGCGGCAGCGCGCCCGGGGGCGAAGGCCGGTGACGCCGGCGGCCGGCGGCGTTCCTCCGCCTGGACCGGTCTTCATTCTCGGGGCAGGGACGGTCGGGCGTGCGCTCGGGCGAGCGCTGCGCGAGGCCGGCGTGGCCGTGAACGGCGTGTTCCGGCGGGTGCGCGCCGACGCCGAGGCGGCGGGGCGCTTCGTGGGTGCGCCGGCGTTCTGGGGCGCGCCGCCCGCGGTGGCCGCCGAAGCGGCGGTGGTGTTGTGCCCGGTCGCCGACGGGGCGATCGCGGCGGCAGCGTCGGCCGCGGCGGTGGCAGGCTGCTGGCGCGACGGACAGGTCGCGTTGCACTGCTCTGGCCCGCTGGCCGCCGTGGTGCTGCGTCCTGCCGTGCCGGCGGGCGTGGCGGTGGGCTCGCTGCATCCGCTGCAGACCTTCCCGTCGGCGGAGCTGGGGGCGGGGCTCGTGCGCGGGTCGGCCTTCGCGCTGGAAGGCGACGCGCCGGCGCGCCTCGCGGGGGCGGCGCTGGTGGCGGCGGTGGGCGGCTGGAGCTTTCCGCTGGCGGCGGAGGCGAAGGCGCTCTATCACGCCGCGGCGGCCACCGCCTCGAACCACCTGGTCGCGCTCGCCGACGACGCGACAGCGCTGGCGGTTCGCGCGGGCGTGCCGGCGGCCGATGCGCTGCGGGCGCTGTTGCCGCTGATGCGCGGCGTGCTCGACGCGCTGGCCACGCGCGGGCTGCCCGACGCCTTGACCGGACCGGTGGCGCGGGGCGACGCTGCCGTCGTGCGAGCGCATCTGGATGCGGTCGCGGCGGCCGCTCCCGAGCGGCTCGCCCTCTACCGCGCCGCGGCGCGGCGAGCGTTGGCCGTTGCGCGCGCGCGTCCCGGCGGCGCGCCGGCGGCGGCGCTGGACACCGTGGCGAGCCTTCTCGAAGGAGACGACCGGTGAACGAGCGCGAGACCCTGCTGCAGCTCCTGCTGGAGCGCGGTTACCGCGAGGGCGACTTCAAGCTCGCCTCGGGGCGCCAGAGCCGCTTCTACGTGAACGCCAAGCCGGTGCTGCTCGACGGGCGCGGCAGCGCCGCCTTCGCCCGCTGGGTGCTGGACGACCTCGGGGACCTCGCGGGCGGCCCGCCGGTCGCGGTGGGGGGCCTGGAGCTGGGCGCGGTGCCGCCGGCCGTGGCGGTCGTCACGCTGGCGGCGGAGCGCGGCGCGGCCGCGCCGGCGGCGGCGTTCATCGTGCGCAAGGAGCGCAAGGGCCACGGCACCGGCCAGCGCATCGAGGGGCCGCTGCGCGCGGAAGATCGGGTCGTGGTGCTGGACGACGTCATCACCACGGGCGGCTCGACGTTGCAGGCGATCGACGCCGTGGAGGAGCTGGGGGCGCGCGTGGTGCGCGTCTACTGCCTGGTCGACCGGCGCGAAGACCACGATCCGCGGCTCGACCGCTACGAGCTGCGTGCGGCCTTGCGGCTCGCGGAGCTGACGGCGGCCGCGGCGGGCCGCTGAGCGGGCCGATGGTCACGCGCCTGCTGGTCGGCGCTCTGGGCGCGGGGTGCGCCGGCCGTCCGGCGCCGGCCGACGTGATCGTGGCGCTGGGCGGCGGGCTTTACGACGGCGGCGCGCCGAGCCGCTCGACGGCCGAGCGCGTGCGGGCAGCGGTGCGCCTGTGGGGCGAGGGCTGGGCACCGGCGCTGCTGATGTCGGGCGGGCGCGCCGTGGCCGGCGTCAGCGAAGCACAGGCCATGGGGCGCGCCGCCGAGTCCGCCGGCGTGCCGCGGGCGCGCATCACGCTGGAGCAGAGCTCACTGAACACTTTCGAGAACGCGCGCTATTCCGCATCGTTCATGCGCGCGCGCGGGCAAAAGCGCGCCATCCTGGTGACGAGCCCTTCGCACCTGCGGCGCAGCCTCGCCGTCTTCCGCGGCGCCGGCGTGGAGGTACTGGGCTTCCACGACGCCGACGCCCGCGATGACCTCTACCAGGCCGCGCGCGAGGTCGTGGCGCTGGGCCTGTTCCGCCTCCTCGGCTTCATCTAGGGCCGACGCCGCCCGCGCGCGGCCGGGCGCCGGCGCCGCGGGCCGCTTCATCGGTCGGCTTCTCCGCCGCGAGCGGTGGCAAAGGCCGGGCGCCGGCGCGCGGCCGCTGCGTCGGCCGACCTCTCCGCCGCGAGCGCTCGCAAAGGCCGGGCGCCGGCGTGCGGCCGTGCGGCGCGTCAGGCGACCGCTTGGCCCGCGGCGAGCGCGTGCACGAGGCTGGGCGCGCCGGCGCTGAGCCAGCGGGCGGCCGCGGGGGGCGCGTCGCCGCCGCCGAAGCACCAGGCCAGTGGACCCCAGACGGGGCAGCCGCCGAAGCGTGCGATCTCCTGCGCGTTGAAGGCGGCCGACGGATCCGGCGTCGCGGGCGGGCCGTTCCGGGGCCGCGCGTCGTTTACCACGACCCCCAGCACGCGCAGCGCGCGCCGGCGC
This sequence comes from Myxococcota bacterium, assembly GCA_036004705.1. Classification (GTDB taxonomy): domain Bacteria; phylum Myxococcota_A; class Polyangia; order DASYRF01; family DASYRF01; genus DASYRF01. The sequence goes on along the minus strand of DASYRF010000043.1, from coordinate 14,304 downwards.
GCCTCGGCCAGCGTGAGCAGCGTGTGGTTGATGGTCCCCAGCGAGGCACGAGCGACGACGAGGAGGTCGGCGTCGAGCGCCGCGCACAGGTCCGCCATCGTGCGCCCGTCGTCGTTCAGCGGCACGAGCAGCCCGCCGGCGCCTTCGACGAGCGTCACGGTGACGGTGCGCGCCACGGCGCGGATGGCGGCCGCGAGGCGCGGCGCGTCGATCGCCACGCCCGCCTGACGCGCGGCGAGGTGCGGCGAAAGCGCCGGCGTGAAGCAGTACCAGGGCGACGGCGGCGCGACGTCCGTCGGGCCCTCCGCCGGCGCGGCGGCCGAGCGCGCCGCGGGCCCTGCAAGAGGCGGCGCGGCGGCGGCGGCCAGGCGCTCGGCGTCGGTCGGGCCAACCCCGTCCACCCCCGTCTCCACCGGCTTGAGCGCCGCGACCGCGACGCCGCGCGTGCGCAGCGCGGCCGCCAGCGCGGCGGTGACGAACGTCTTCCCCACGCCGGTGTCGGTGCCCGTGACGAACACAAGGCGCTGCGCGCCCGGGCCGCTGCCGGGGGCGCTCACGGCGGGGCCGCGGCGCCGGCGACTTCGTCGATGCCGGCGCGGGCCACCGCGACGAGCGTGCGCAGCGTCTCTTCGTCGATCGCCAGGGGAGGCATGAGCACGACCACGTTGCCGAGCGGGCGCAGGATCGCCCCGCGCCGCCGTGCCGCGCGCGCCACCTGGGCGCCCATCTTGTCCTCGTAGGCGTAGGGCGCGCGGGTGGCGCGGTCGGCGACCAGCTCGATGCCCACCATGAAGCCGCGTTGGCGCACCTCGCCGACGTGCGGGTGTGCGCGCAGGGGCGCCAGCAGCTCGTGCAGCAGCGCGATCTTCGGCGCCAGCCGCTCGAGCGTGCGCTCGCGCTCGAAGGTGTCGAGGTTGGCCAGCGCTACCGCGCAGGCGAGCGCGTTGCCCGTGTAGGTGTGTCCGTGGAAGAAGGTGCGCTGGTCGGCGTAGGCGCCGAGGAACGCCTCGTAGACGCGCTCGGTGGCGAGCGTGGCGGCAAGCGGCAGGTATCCGCCCGTGAGCCCTTTCGCCACGCATAACAAGTCCGGTGCCACGGCTTCGTGCTCGCACGCGAACATTTTTCCGGTGCGGCCGAAGCCAGTGGCCACTTCGTCGCAGATGAGCAGCGCGCCCGTCTCGTCGCAAGCGGCACGCACGCGCGCCAGCCAACCGGCGGGCGCGGTGATCATGCCGGCGGCGCCCATGACCAGCGGCTCCACCACCACGGCGGCGACCTCGCCCGCGTGGGCGCGCAGCGTGGCGCACAGGTCGTCCGCGCAGGCGAGCGCGCAGTCGGGCCACGTCTTGCCGAGCGCGCAGCGGTAGCAGTACGGCGGCGGAGCGCGCAGCGCCTCGAACAGGAGCGGCCGGAAAATTCGGTGGAAGAGGTCCATGCCGCCGACGCTCACGCTGCCGAGGGTGTCGCCGTGGTAGGCGTCGCGAAGGGCGAGGAAGCGCGTGCGGCGCGGGTCGCCGCGTTGCTGCCAGTACTGGAACGCGATCTTCAGGGCGATTTCCACGGCCGTGGATCCGGAGTCGGAGTAGAAGACGCGCGAGAGGCCGCGGGGAGCGAGCGCGACGAGCCGCTCGGCGAGGCGGATCGAGGGAACGCTGGCCAGCCCGAGGAGCGTCGAGTGCGCCACCGCGCCGAGCTGCGCGGTGAGCGCGGCGTCGAGGGCGGCGTGGCGGTGGCCGTGCACGTTGACCCACAAGGACGAGACGCCGTCGATGTAGCGCCGGCCGTCGACGTCGACGAGGTGAAAGCCGTCCGCCGTGGCGATGACGAGCGGGTCGTCGGGGTCGGCCGTCCACTCCTGCATCTGCGTGAACGGATGCCAGACGTGGCGCCGGTCGGCGGCGCGCAGGCGCTCGGCCTCTTCCGGCGTGAAGGCGGTCATCGTGCGGTGGGGGCCTTGCGCGTCGCTCCCGGCGACGAGGCGGCCGGCCCGTCCCGGACCAAGTCGTGCGCCGCGTCGAGCGCGGAGGCCAGCGGCCCGCCGCGGACCAAGTCGTGCGCCGCGTCGAGCGCGGCGAGCGCCTCGTCGATGTCGGCGACGGTCTGTCCGGCGGTGAAGGCGAAGCGCAAGCGCTCCGTCCCGGGCGGCACGGTCGGCGGGCGGATCGCCTGCGCCCACACCCGCCGTTCCAGCAGCGCCTCGCAAGCGCGCATCGCGCGCTGCGGATCGCCCACGAGCACGGGCACGATCGGCGCGGCGCTGCCCTCGGGGGCGGTCGTGCGCAGGCCCCGCGCCGTCAGGCCCGCGCGGAACCGTTGGGCGAGCGCCGCGAGGTGGGCGCGGCGGCGGTCCCCTTCGGGGGAGGCGGCGATGCGCAGCGCCGCCGCCGCCGCCGCCGCGGTCGCCGGAGGCAGCGCCGTCGTGAAGATGAACGTACGCGCGCGATGCACGAGGTAGTCCACGAGCGTGCGCGCGCCGGCGACGAACGCGCCTGCCGCCCCGAGCGCCTTGCCAAGCGTCCCCATCTGCACGTGGACCGCATCGGCCCCGAGGGCGTGCGCCGCCGCCAGCCCCGCGCCGCGCGGGCCGAGCACGCCGCCGGCGTGCGCTTCATCGACCACGACCAGCGCGCCGTGCGCGCGCGCCGCCGCGGCGATCTCGCGCAGCGGGGCCTCGGTGCCGTCCATGCCGAAGACGGTGTCGGTCACCGCCACGAGCCGCCCTGCCCCCGCGCGGCGCGCGGCCGCGAGCCCGCACTCCAGCGCGGCGGCGTCGCGGTGCGCGTACACCTGCGTACGCGCGCGAGAGAGCCGGCACCCGTCGATGATCGAAGCGTGGTTGAGGGCGTCGGAGAAAATGACGTCGCCTTCGCCGGCCAGCGCCGTGAGAATGCCCAGGTTGGCGTGGTATCCGCTGCTGAAGAGGAGCGCGGACTCGGTCCCCTTCCACGCAGCGAGCGCTTCTTCCAGGGCACGGTGCGGCGGAAACGTGCCGGCGATGAGGCGCGCCGAGCCAGCCCCGACGCCGTGCGCCGCGATCCCCTCCAGCGCCGCCGCGCGCACGCGCGGATCCGCCGCCAGCCCCAGGTAGTCGTTGGAGGAGAAGTTGAGGACTTCGCGCCCGTCGACGACGCAGCGCGCCGCCTGCGCCTTTTCCAGCAGGCGCATGTGCCGTCCCAGCCCCGCGCCGCGAATCTCCGCGAGCGCCGCGGAAAGTCCCGCCAGCGGATCCGGCCCGTCCTGCATCGGCCGGCACCATGCCGCCAACCGTTCCTACCTGTCAACGCCGCCCCTGCTCGGACGCCTGACGGCAGCGGTCGGCCAAGAGCATGCGCGTCCCGCGATGATATGTCAGTATTCGAATATAATGATAGTCGTGGTCGGCGCGACGCTTGCCGCGATCTCTTAGCGGCGCGCGAAGACGTACAAGCGGCGGCGGCGAGCGGGATCCGTCAGCCAGTAGTCGACGGGCGCGAGCGCTTCGAGGCTCGGAGGCGTCGGGGGCGCAGCGTCGGCGTGAAGCACGATGCGCGCGCCGGGCCGGGACAGCCTCGCCCCGACTTCGAGCCACTCGGCGGGCGGCCAGACGGCCCGCGCGGAGAAGATCGAGTGCGACAGGTCCGCCTCCCGCGGACCTACGCGGCGGCAGTCGATCTTTACGTTGGTCGCCGCCGTGCTCTGCGCGGCGGCGCGCAGAAACGCGGCACGTCGCTCGCGCGGCTCCCAGAGCTCGACGTGCGAGGCGGGGCGCAGAAGCCCCACGATCAATCCTGGCAATCCGGCGCCCGACCCGACGTCGAGGAGCCGATCGCCGTTCGCGACGACCGACGCGAGCGGAAGGGCGTCCGCGATCAACTCGTCGGCGATGCGCTGAGGGTCCGCCGGGCCGACCAGATTAACGACGCGTCGCCAGCGCAGCAGCTCCGCGAGGTAACGGTCCAGACGTTCCGACGCATCGGGCGCCAGCGGCGGGCGAACGTCGAGCCGCGCCGCCAGCCCCAGGACGACGTCCCAACGCACGGTCGTCTCTCGTTTCACGTGGAACGCCCCCACTCGCTCATGTCGACCCGCGTGAGCGGTCGCGGCCGTAACAGGACGGTGCGCCTCCAGGTGCGATGGGGATAGACTCTCGGAGCCGAAGCCAAGGACTCCATCGCCGAGGTAAACATGACGGTGCGCCTCCAGGTTCGGTGGGGACCCGTCAGGTCGACCGGGGCGAGCGATAGCGACGCTTGTTCCGAGCGCCGATGCGCTCGAAGTAGGGAAGGAGGCGGGAGCGCAATGCGGGAAACAGGTACCCGAGGTGGCTCAGCGCGCCCGAGAACCCGGGAAGCGCGCGCTCGCGGTCGCCGCTACGAATGCATTCCAGGACGGACGTCGCGACGTCCTCGGCGCTGGTCATGGGCTGCGAAAAGACGAGGTCCGGCACCTCGTCGAGGTGGTCCAGAAGGAACGGCGTCGACACTGGCCCGGGGCAGACGGTCGATACGGAGATACCGCAGTCTCTCAATTCCTCCCGCAGCGCCGCGGAGAACGCGCGCAGTCCCGCCTTCGAGGCCGAATAAGCCGCTTCGTGCGGCACCGGAACCATCCCTGCCAGCGACGCCACGTTCACGATCGCAGCCGGTGCACGCAGATGATCGAGCGCGACGCGCGTGAAGAAAATCGGGGCGGCGAGGTTTGTTTCGATGACGTGCGCGAGCTCGTCGGCGGTCCGGGAGAGCACGGCACCGCGCGCGTTGAAGGCCGCGTTGTTCACCAGCACCTGTGGAGTCCCCAGGTCCGCCGTGAGGCGCGACAGGGTCTCGCGCACGGCCGCGCGGTCGTTCACGTCGCAGGGATAGCCCCGGGCGCTGGACCCCATGGAGTCGGCCGCCGCTTCGAGCGGGCCCGCTGTCCGAGCGATCAGAGCGACGCGGGCGCCCGCTCGTGCCAGCAGCCGCCCGGTCGCTAGCCCGATCCCACTGGAGCCGCCCGTCACAATCGCCACCACTCCAGAAACGTCCATCCCTTGCCCTCCTCGGGCTCCGGTCTTGCCCCAATCCCGCCTCTCCCGCAAGAGGCGCCCGCGCCCCCTGGAGCCATCACTGCAACCGTGCGCGCGTCCTAGCCTCCGCATCGCGCATCCGCTCCGACGCACTCAGCCTCGGCTCCTCCTCGATGCGATTCCGGAAGCTGGTTCCGAGAGCGGTTCCGGAAGCGGTTCCGAGAGCGATTCCGGAAGCCGTTCGGAGACGGTTCCGGAAGCGGTTCCGAGAGCGATTCCGGCAAGCGGCTCCGGGTGCGGTCCTGGTTGCGGCTCCGGGGTGCGGGGTTCCGGGAAGCGGGATTTTGATCGGGCGGGGGTTGCGGTTTGGGGTGGGGCGACCGTTTCACGTGGAACGCGAGCCGCACGCGGCGGCTACGTTAACGTGTCGGAGCGGCACGAGGTCGTCTGCGAGCGCGGCCAACAGCAACGTGAGCCAACTGGCGGTCGTCGCTTGGGGGGCCGTCAGGCCGGCGGCGCGGGCGGCGACGCGGATGGCGCCGTGAATCGGACGCCAGACCGATTCCCAGGCCGCACGCTCAGCCCGGGTCCCTACGAGGGCGCGCCGGAGTGCCTCGGAAACGGCGCTGCCGCGCAGTCGCCGCAGCACCGCCTGGACTTGCCGATCCAGCGCTTCTGGTCCGCGTTCCCCTTGACCGCGCTGGTGACGGATCTCCGCAGCGATCGCCCGCGCATCGGCTCGAAGGAGCTCCGCGAGCAAAGCCCCCTTGGACTTGAAATGAAACAAAATCGCTGGCTTGGAAACCCCCGCGGCTTGTGCCACGGCTTCCAGCGTCGTGTGGACGAGGCCGCGCGCGTCCGCTACTTGGTTCGCGGCGGCCAGCACCTTTGCTCGAGTTCTTGCCTTACGAGCGCTACGACGGTGGAACACAACGCGCGCTAGGGGGATGCTTTCCGCCGGCGACGCGCCGGATGGAGCGCCGGCGTCACGTGGTTCAGGCGGTCGACGCGTCGGTGACGCAGGCGTTCTGATCGCGGTCATTGACCATGGTCAGGTTACCTGCACTTGCGCAGGCGCGCAAGCGATACTAAATAGCCGCCGGCCCCCCTGCGACGCCCGAGCGTCGCGGCGGGGCTCATTGCCCGGCCGGCGCGCCGGCGCGCTCTCGCGCGCCGTACGTCCGCCGAGAAACGCACGGCCATGGCCACCTCCCAGCTCCATTGCACCAACTGCGACCTTGTCTTCGACAAGCCCGACACGGGCCGCGGACGCTGTCCCAAGTGCATGCGCACGCACGGGCTGGAGCCGGTCGCCGGCCCCGGCGCCGCGGGCGGGACCGAGAGCAGCACCGCGGGGCGCGGTCAGAGCGGGCGCGGGCGCGTGCCCATCGCCGCCGGCGCGATCGTCGGGGCCGCCGCGCTTCTCCTCGTCGGCTATCTCATCTTCCGCTCCCCGGGGCACGGCGCCGTCGGAATGTCGGCGGATGCGCTCAAGGGCGCGCTCGCGGCGGCGGGCGTGGCCGCCGACCTCCAGGTGACTCCGTTTGCCGGTAGCCCCGCCGTGCGGACGTTCGGCGGTGCGGCCGTCACGTCGGGGGGCGATGGCCCGACTGTGGCCAAGGGCGTGCTGGCGGTGTTCGACGCGCTGCGCACCGCTGGCAAGGTTCATCCGGCCAGTCCTTACCGCGAGTCGGTGCGCGCGCCGCAGCCGAGCGACGCGCTCGCGACCGCCGTGCCGGCTGGCACGGTCGTGGGCTTGAGCGCGTACGAGGCGGCGGCGCTGATGCTGGCCGCCGTGCGCGAAGGCGGCGTCGCGGACGCGCAGATCGCCGAGGCCTATGCCCTGCCCGGGCGCCCTTCGCCTGATCCGACCGGGATGCGCGGCTACTTCGTGGTGCTGCTCGGCGCCGGGACCGCGGCCGCCACGTTCTTCGATCCGCTCAGCGGCGGATCGGGGCCCGCGTCGGGTGCCACCCTGCGCCCGCTCAGCGACGTGCAGGCCGTGGCACCGTACCTCGTGCTGCAGGCACTCAACGCGCTGTCGACGTCGCTCGATTCCGCCGCCGCGAACCGCTACCTCGAGGCCGCGGAAAAGCTCGACGCAGATTCGCCGACCGTGCGCGCGGCGCGCGGCGCGACCTTCGCCGCCAGCGGTCCCGCGGGGGTGACCGAGGCGGTGGCCCAGTTCGAGCGCGCGCTCGCCGCCCGCCCCGACGCCGCCCGCCACGTCGCGCTTGCCGAGATCCTCCTCGCCATGGCCTCCGAGCCGAGCGACCTGGAGCGCGTGAAGGCCGAGGTCACCGCGGCGCTCGCGCTCGACCCCAACCTCGCCTCCGCGCACGCCCTCCAGGCGACGCTTTTCCTCTATGAGAAGGACCTCGACCACGCGCGCGCCTCGCTCGACAAAGCTGTGGCCGGCGGGCTCGAAGGCCCACGCCTGGCGATGATCAAGAGCCGCATCGTGCTGGAGGGCGGCGACATCGACGGCGCCATCAAGGTCCTGCAGGACGAGATCGCGCGCGGCGAGTCGGTCGACCAGCTCAGCATCAGCCTCATCGAGATCCTGATGCGGGCCGGGCGGGTGACCGACGCGCAGGACCTCGCCCGCAGCCTCGTTGCCACCAGCAAGCACGGCGAGATGCTCAAGGGGCTCCTCGCCGAGCTACTCTCGGCGGGGCCGCCCGGCGCGGGCGCCGGCCCCGGCCCCGGCGCGCCTTCCCTCGGCGCGCCCGACTTCGGCGCCCCCGGTCCCGGCGCCGGCGGACCTTCGCTGCTCGGCGGCGGCGGCGCCCCCGGTCCACTCGGGGCGGGCGCCAAGAAGCCGTCCCTGCTCGGGGGCGAGCGGCTGAAGCTCGACGTGCCCATGCCGCCAGGCGCGCCCTAGCGCGCCACCCGCGTGGCCGCCGCTCCCGCGCCCGTGCGCCTTCCGGCGCGCCTCCGCCCCGGCGACCGCGTCGCCGTGCTGGCGCCGTCGTCGCCCTTCCCTCAGGAGACCTTCGACGCCGGCCTCGCCGTGCTGCGCGACTGGGGGCTTGTCCCGCAGCCTCTCGTTCACCCCGCCGCCGGCCCGCTCGTCTACCTCGCCGGCGCCGATTGGCAGCGCGCCGACGCCCTCGATCGCGCGCTGCGGGACGGGTGGGCGTGCGCGCTGTGGTGCGCGCGCGGCGGCTACGGCGCCGGACGCCTGCTCGACCTGCTGGACTGGCGCCCCCTGCGCGCGCGCCCGCGCGCGATCGTGGGCTTCAGCGACGTCAGCGTGCTGCACCTCGCGGCTCTCGTGCACGCACGCGTCGGCGGCGTGCATGCGCCGCTGCTCACGACGCTCGCCGGCAGCACGCCCGCCGTGCGCGAGGCCACGCGCCGCCTGCTGCTCGACGGCGAGGCGCCCGTTCTGCGCGCCGCCGCCGGCGCCGCGCGTGCCGCGCCCGGCGTCACGCCGCGCGTTGACGGCCCGCTGCTCGTGGCCAACCTGGCCACGCTGGCGTCGCTCGTCGGCACACGCGACCTGCCTTCGCTCGACGGCTGGATCGTGCTGCTGGAGGACGTACACGAGCGTGCCTACCGCGTCGATCGCATGCTCACACAGCTCGTTCGCGCCGGCGTGCTCTATGGCGTGGCCGGCGTGGCCATCGGCGACTTCAGCGGCGTTCGTGCCGCCGACGGGACCGGGCCCGACGCCGCCGACGTGTTCCAAGATCGCCTGACCGCGCTGGCCGTCCCCTTCGCCGCAGGCTTCTCCGTCGGCCACATCGCCGCCAACGAGCCGGCCATCATCGGGGCGCGCTACGCGTTCGACGCCGAGCTCGGGACGCTGACGCCCCTCGAGTCACTGGCCGCGCCTGATCCACTCTGAGGTCCCCGTCTCGGGGGCGATGCTGCCGCGTGATACGGCGCGGCAGCGCCGCCGCCCTGATGCCTCGGTGCGCCGCGGCCGTGATGCGGCGGATGCGCCGCCGCCATGATGCCGCGGATGCGCCGCGGCCGTGATGCGGCGGATGCGCCGCCGCCCTGATGCCGCGGTGCGCCGCGGCCGTGATGCGGCTACTTGCCCTTCTTGCCCTTGCCGCCACCGAAGACGGCGCCGCCACCTTTGCCGCCCCCGCCCTTGCCGCCGCCGCCGCCCTTGCCGCCCCCGCCGAACACCGCGCCGCCGCCGCCCTTGCCGCCCCCGCCGAACACCGCGCCGCCGCCCTTGCCGCCGCCGCCGCCGGGTCCCGGGCCGGCCTTGCCCGCGCCGAACACCGCGCCGCCGCCCTTGCCGCCGCCGCCGCCGCCGGGCCCCGGGCCGGCCTTGCCCGCGCCGAAGACCGCGCCGCCCCCCTTGCCGCCGCCGCCAGGCCCCGGCCCCGCCTTGCCAGCGCCGAAAATCACGCCGCCCTTGCCGCCGCCCGGGCCCGGACCGGCCTTCGTGGCGCCGAAGACGCCGACCTTGCCCCCGTGCGGCCCTCCTTTACCGAACACGAGCTTGCCGCTGCCGCGCGGGCCGACCTTGGCCCCCGCGAACACGACGGGGTGCTTGCCCACGGGCTTCACTCCCACGAGCCTCCCGGGGTGGGCCGGCCCCGCGTACCAGACCTTGGCGCGATACGGCGCCGGGTGCACCTTCACCTTTACGTTCCAGCCAGGCACCGGCGGCCCCCACACGACGTGACGCACTCCCACCGGGTGCATCACGACCGGCGGATAGTAGTAAGGACCGCGCAGCAGCTTACGCGCGTGCCCCGGCGGCAGGGGCTTGAGCTTCACCGCCGCGTAGAACGGCGGCACCGGGTAGCCGACCGCCACCGCGTGCACGCGCCCGACCGGGTGGTGCACGTACCAGATGGGCCGCAGCGGCCGCAGGCGGTCGTACACCACGTAGTGGTACTTCTTGTGGTAGAGCGGCGCCGCCACCACCAGCGGGGCGGCGTCCACGTAGACCGGTCGCACGACGTCTGGATAACGAACGTAAAGCTCATCCACCACGTAGGCGTGGTGCAGCATCTCGTAGTTCAGCAGCTGCAGGTGCAGCGAGGCGAGATACGCCGCCTCCACCGCTGCGGCCGTGTCGGGCTCCGCCTCCTCATAGCCGCTCGCGTCCGCCGCGGTCTCGTAGTCCGCCGCCTTCGCCGCGTCGGCTTCGGCCGAGTCGGTCAGGTCCGCCAGCTCGTCGTACGCGTCGCGCGTGTCCTTCTCCACGTCGCCGATCTTGCTGGCGTGCATCTCGGCCAGCTCCTTCGGGTCGGCGTCGGCTTCCTCCTTCGCGCGCCACTCCCCCCAGTCGTCCGTCTTGAAGTCGCCGGGCGCGCCCACGACGCCGTCGGCCGAAAGCACTGCCGCCTGCCCCGCGCCCAGCGACGACGGCGTCTCCAGGCTGGCCGTGCCGACCACCTCCACGCTGCCGTCTTCCACGCCCACGCGCACCTGCCCGGTCGCCGCCACGCCCACGCCGTAGGTCGTGCCCGTCGTTCCCACGATCCCCGACGGCGTGAAGACGAGGAACGGCCCTTCGCCGTCCGAGCGCTTGCTCACCGAGAAGCGCGCCACGCCGTAGAGCACCGCGACCGACGACGCCGGATCGGCGCTCGCGTCTCGGTCGCCGATCGCCAGCGCCGTGTCGGCGGCGAGCTCCACGACCGACTCGTCCACCAGCGTCACCAACGCCGACGAGTCCGCCCCCGTGCGCACCTGGTCGCCCGCGAAGAGCTGCAGGTCGTCGCCCGCGGCGGCGGCGAACGCGCCCTCGCCCACGCGTCGCACCTCCACCGTGCCCTTCTTCTCGCTCACGACCGCGGCGCTGCCTTCGTCCTTCGGCCGCTCCCAGCCGCCCGGCTCCACGCCGATGTCCTCGGCCAGCTTGGCGGTGTCCACCCCTGCCGTCGGCGCGTCGGCGTCGCCGGCGGCGGCCGCGCCCTTGTCGCCCGACGCCTCGCCCCCGCCCGCCTTGTCTCCGGCGGCCGCGCCCGACTTGTCGCCCGCGCCCTCGTCTTTGCTCCCTTCGCCGCCTTTGTCCGCTTTGTCGTCCTTGCCACCTTTGGCGCCGCCGCATCCGGCGGCCCCGGCCGCCGCCAGCGCGCCCGCGGCGGCCAGCGCCAGGGCCAGGGCCACCGCCCGGCCGCGCCGCCACGCGCGCCCTCCGACCCGGCTGGACGGGCAGCCGCCCGTCCCGTTCGACTTCGCCTCGCTCGCCGCGATGTGCTCGCTGTGGTCCGGCATGTCGCTCTCCTTTTCCTTGCGGGGCGCGGGCGCCGACGCGCGCCGCGCACGACCAGCCGTGCAGTATCCCCCGCTCCTGCCCTCGCGGCAAAGCAAACGCCTCCAGGTGGACGCGGTATGATGCGCCCGTGGCCGACGCTTCCGCCGCTGGCGCCGCTGCGGCGGCTCGTCTCGACGCGCTCGTCGACCAGGCGCTCGCCGCCGCGCAGGTCGGCAGCGCGCTTCAGCTCCGCGTCACCGCGCCGGGCGCCACCCTCTACGCGCGCGACGCGGGCTTCACGCGCCACGACCCCGTCCCCGGAGCCCCCGACCCCGTCTCCGGTGCCGGCGCTCCCGCCCCCGTCCCCGTCCCAATCCCGCGCGCCCCCGTCGTCGCCGCCACGCGCTTCGACCTTGCCTCGCTGACCAAGCCCCTGTGTACGACCGCCCTCGTCATGCAGCTCGTCGCCGACGGGCGCCTCGAGCTCGACGCCCCACCGCCCGTGCCCGCGCCGCCCGGCGTGACCGTCCGGCATCTGCTTGCCCACGCCGCCGGCCTCTCCGCCTGGCGGCCGTTCCATCTTCCGTACGTCGCCGCCCCCGAGGCCCCGCCGCTGATGGCGCGCGCCGAAGTGCTGCAGGCCGTCGTGGCCGAGCCACCCGAAGCCGCGCCCGGCGCGCGCGTCGTCTACAGCGACCTGGGCTTCTTGCTGCTTGGTTGGGCCGTCTCCCACGCCGGCGGCGCCCGCCTCGACGCCCTCTTCGCCGAGCGCATCGCCGCGCCGCTCGGACTCGCCGGCGGTCGCCTCGGCTTCCGCCCGGCCCGCGCCGCGGCCACGTCCGAGGAGGCCGCACGCTTCGCCGCCACCGAGCTCAGTGCCTGGCGTGGCCGCCTGCTCGCCGGCGAAGTGCACGACGACACCGCCTTCGTCATGGGCGGCGTCGCCGGCCACGCCGGCCTCTTCGGCGACGCCGACGCCGTCGATCGCGTCGCCCGCGCCCTCTGCAGCGCCTGGGCGGGCGTGGCCTCCGGCCCATTCGCCCCCGCCGTCGTGCGCGAGTTCTGGCGGCGCAGCCCCTTTCCGCCGCCGCCCCGCGCGCTCGGCTGGGACATGCCCTCGCTCGAAAGCTACAGCGCCGCCGGGACACTCTTCCCGCGCACCGCGGTCGGCCACACCGGCTTCACCGGCACGTCGCTCTGGGTGGATCCCGCGACGGGGCTGGCGGTGACGCTGCTGACCAACCGCGTGCATCCGTCGCGCCACGACGACCGCGGCATTCGCGCCCTGCGCGCCGCGGTGCACGACGCCGCCATCGCGCTCGCGCTCGCGCACGGCCTCCCCGCCGGCGGCGCATCCGGAATCGAGGCACGATGAGCGTGAATGGCCGCCGCACGCCAACGTCACACCCTTTCCAAGGAGGTGGGCCCATGACAAGAACGCTCGCGCGCACTTTCTCCCGGCGCGCCGCCGTGCTCGCTGTCGCTCTGGGCGCGGGAGTCGCCGGCGCCTGGCTCGCCGGACCCGCGACCGGGACGGAGGCGGCGGCCGCCGCTGCCGCCGCCAAGAAGCGCTACTACGTGGAGATCGAGGTCGCCAAGGACAAGACCGGCGGAGACAAGGCGTTCTCCGAGCAGGTCGTCAAGGCGGTGGCCGAGGAGCTGAAGGGCAAGCCCATCTTCGTCGTGGCAGCGCCCGGCGACGGCGCGCCGGCGGCGAGCGACGAGGCGGCGCGCACCGCGTGGCTCAAGGACAAGGGCCTCACCGGCTTGTCCCTGCAGCTCACGCTGGAGAAGCTCACCGAGAAGAAGGACAAAGAGAAGGACCACCTGACGCTCACGTTCGAGATGCGCGCGCTGCTCATCACGCGCCCCGGCGGCTGGATGATTGTCTCGACCAACGGCATCGGCGAATCGGATGGCTACGCGCGCAAGCCCGTGTTGGAGAGCGCCGTCGCCGGCGCGGCGGCGGGCGCCGCGGAAAACCTCGCCGCGCACCTGGCGAAGAAGCCGGTCGAAGACAAACCGAAACACTAGCCGCCGACGCCGCCCGGGCGCCGCTGCGACAACAGAACCTCACGTCCGTCGAAACGAGGGCTGCGACGCGGGCGCCGTTGCGAGGAGAGAACGTCACCTCATCGCGAAACTTCGGCGCGGGCGGGCGCGCCGCGTTGACGGTCGTGCTGCGTTGTGTTAAGCTCTTCCGCCTGAAAGTCCCTCGCCGCTCAGGCTGGGGGGCTGGTCGAAGCCAAGCCCCGCACGGTGGAAAAAGCCGCGTTGATACGGGGGCTTCGTCCCAAGGAGGCTCGATTGATCCAGTCGTTCAAGGTCGGGGACAAGGCCGTGTATCCCGCCCATGGAGTCGCCGAGATCGAGAGCGTGGAGACGAAGGAGATCTCTGGCCGCAAGACCCAGTTCTACGTGCTCAAGATCCTCGAGTCCGGCATGAAAATCATGCTGCCGACGGCCAACGTCGGCGCGGTCGGGCTGCGTGAGGTCATCAGCAAGGACGAAGTCGAGGAGATCTACGACATCCTCCGGGAGCGTGACGTGCGGCTCGACCACCAGACCTGGAACCGCCGCTACCGCGAGTACATGGACAAGATCAAGACCGGCAGCGCGCACGAAATCGCCGAGGTGATGCGCGATCTATACTTGTTGAAGTCGGACAAGGAGCTGTCGTTCTCCGAGCGCAAGATGCTGGAGACGGCGCGGTCGCTCCTGGTCAAGGAGCTTTCCATCGCCGAGCGGCGCAAGGAAGCGGACGTCGAGCAGAAGCTGAACGCCATCTTCGCCTAGGCGCGGCAGGCGGGCGCGCACGCGAGAGCGGCGGCGGGGAAGATTCATTGCTGGCGCTGCTGGTGCTGTGCGCGGGGCGCGGGACGCGCCTGGGCGGACGCGACACGACCCCCAAGGCGCTGCGGCGCGTGGCGGGTGCGACGCTCCTGGAATGGTCTCTGCGCGCGGCGACGGAGGCGGGGCTGTTCGCCCACATCGTCGTCGTCGCGCCCGCCGATGCGGTGTACGCCTTCGACGGCGCGGTCGCCGCCGAGGGGCGGCGCCGCGGCCCCGGCCCCGCGGCGGCGACGACCATCACGGTCGTCGCGGGGGGCGCGACGCGCGTCGCCTCGACGCGCGCAGGCCTCGC
>DASYRF010000042.1:0-5975 GCA_036004705.1 Myxococcota bacterium | reverse complement strand
GCAGGCGCCGCGCCAACCCGACAGCGGCGCCGGTTGCGCAGAGCGGGTCGGCACGGCGCCTGCGCCGGGAGTGGGCGTGAACCCCACCACGGAAGGAGCCGCCTCCATGTTCGATGCCTTCGAAGTCTCGCTCCAGCTCATCGGCGCGCTGCGCGCTCCGGTGGCGCACTTGCAAACGCACGACGCCGACCTCGCGAATCAGCTCCGGCGGGCGGCGTCGTCGGTCTCGCTCAACCTCGGCGAAGGCCGGCGGCGGGCGGGGCGTGATAGGGCCTTCATGTTCCGCGTCGCGGCGGGAAGCGCCGGCGAAGTCCGGGCCGCGCTGCTGGTGGCGCAGGCGTGGGGCCACGTTGAGGCGGCGGCGGTCAGCGAAGCGCTGGGGCTCGTCGATCGCGTGCTGGCGATGTGCTGGCGGCTGGCCCGGTAGCGGCGCGCGCGGCGCCGGGACCGCCACCGGCGCCGCGGTCGCGGCCGCAGCCGCAGCCGCAGCCGCAGCCGGAGCCGGAGTCGGAACCGCGGCCGCAGCCGCAGCCGGAGCCGGAACCGGAACCGCAACCGTAGCCGCAACCGCAACCGCAACCGCAACCGCAGCCGCAGCCCGAGCCGCAGCCGCAGCCGGAGCCGCAACCGCACCGCAGCCGCAGCGGCAGCCGCAGCCGGAACCGGAGCGCAACTGACGGCTCTTCTACCGACGTAGCGACCTGTAGTATCGTCGGCCGATGCTGGGCGGAGGGGCACGCAGGGCGATGCTGGCCGCCGGAGTGGCGTGCGCCGCCTGGCTGGCCTGGCCGGCGCCGGCCGCCGCCGACTCGCGCACCGAGGCGAAGCGCCACTTCCTCAAGGGGATGGAGGCCATCCGCGTCCGCGACTTCGCCGTCGGGATCCGCGAGCTGAAGATCGCCTACGACATCAAGCCGCACCCGAGCGTGCTCTACAACATCGCCCGCGCCTACTCCGACGCCGGCGACCTCCCCACCGCCGTCGATTACTTCGATCGCTACCTCGCCACCGACCCACCCGACCGCGAGAAAGTCGCCAAGGTCGCCGCCGCGCTCAAGGCGAGCCTCGCCGGCGGCGCGGGCGCGGCCCCTGGCCCCGGCGCCGGCGCCGGCCCCGGCACGCTCGTCGAGCCCCTCCCGCCGCCGACCAGCGGCCCCGCCGCGCCGGCGACGCTCCCCGCCGGCGCCGCCACCGAGGTCGACGCGCGCCTGCGCGCGATGGAGGAGCGCCTCGACTACATGACGCGGCTGCTGGAGGCCGGCGCCCGCCCCGGCGGCCCAGCCTCGCGCCCCGCCGCCACCGGCCCCGAGGGGCTGATGGGCCTGGAGGAGAAGCCCGAGGACCTCTACGACGTGGTCGTCGTCTCGGCGTCGCGCGCCGCCTCTTCGCCGCTCGAAGCCCCCGCCGCCACCACCGTCATCACCGACGAGGACATCCGCCTCAGCGGCGCGACCAACATCCCCGACATCCTGCGGCGCGTCCCCGGCATGGAGGCGCTGGGCATGTCCGCCTCCGACACCGAGCTGTCGATGCGCGGCTTCAACCAGCGCCTCAGCAACAAGCTCCTCGTGCTGGTGAACGGGCGCAGCGTCTACCTCGACTTCTTGGGCGGCACCTTCTATCGCATGCTCTCCATCAGCCTGGAGGACATCGAGCGCATCGAGGTCATCCGCGGCCCCGGCTCCACGCTCTACGGCGCCAACGCCTTCGGCGGCGTCGTCAACATCATCACGCGCCCGCCCGGCGAGGCGCGCACCGAGATCACGCTGACCGCGGGCATGGGCGACACGCTGCGCGGCACGTTCCTCTTCGGCGGGCGCAGCGGCCCGGTCGGCTACCGCGCCAGCGTCGGCTACGAGCAGACCGATCAATGGTCGCTGGAGTTCGACCCGCGGCGCGCCGACTACACGCCGCTCGCCAAGGACGTCGACCTCGCCCTGCGCGCCACGCGCTTCGACGGCGAGGTGAAGTGGGTCGCCTCCCCCGACGTGCGCGTCGGCGTCAGCGCCGGCCTCACCACGGCTTACCAGGACTTCTTCGCGATCGGCGTCTTCCGCGACTTCTGGATCGACGGCTTCCTCGGCTACGTCATGGCCGACGCGGATCTGGGCCCCATCAAGGGCCGCGTCTTCATCAACCACTTCGACGTGACGGCCGGGCCGCAGTACTACCCGACCGGGACGCCCGACCTGAGAACGACCGCGCTCGCGGACGTCGTCGACGGCGAGGCCGTCTTCCACCAGGAGTTCAAGCTCGGCATCAAGCACAACCTCTTCATCGGCGGCGGCTACCGCCTGAAGACCATCGACTGGACGTACCTGGACGACCCGCACATCGAGCACCACTTCAAGGGCTTCGTAGAGGATCGCCTGCAGATCCTCTCGGGGGCGGGCGGTGGACCGGCGCTCGATCTGACGATCGGCTTTCGCATCGACCAGCATCCGCTCGTCGGGCTGACGCCCTCCCCGCGCGGCGCCATCGTCTTTCGCCCTGCGCCCGGCCACGCCATCCGCCTCAGCGCCGGCACCGCCTTCCGCACGCCCACCTTCCTCGAAAGCTACCTCGACCTGGCCGTCCCTTCGCCGGTGGCGGCGGTCTCGATCCTCGCGCGCGGCAACCCGGAGCTGAAGCCGGAGAACATCTTCCAGGTGGACCTCGGCTACACGTTCGCCGCCAGCGACCGCCTCAGCGCCGAGGTCGTCGGCTACTACCAGCGCGTGAAGAACCTGATCCGCCTCGGCGACCCGGTGCTGGTGGGCGATCCGGCGTTCCCCGCCGCCAAGATCGGCGTAGTGGACCCGGCGTCGGGGACGTTCATCGCCGGCATCTCCAGCTTCGAGAACTCCAGCAGCACGTTCTCCGGCGGCGGCCTGGAGCTGGGCGTGGGCCTCTTCCCCATCGACGGCGTCGACATCAAGGCGAGCTACGCGTTCGAGTACATGGTCGACAGCGAGACCGGCGACCGCGACCCGGGGAACCCGCTTCACAAGATCAACTTCGGCGTGCAGCTGCGCTCCAGCTTCGGGCTCGACTTCAACGTCGACGCCCACTTCGTCAGCAAGCTCAACATCCCCGAGCGCGAGTTCAACACCGAGACGCTCGATATCGAGCGCGTCGACTGTCGCGCCAACGAGTACGTGCTGCTGAACGCGCGCGTCGGCTACCGGCTCATCAAGGACAAGCTCGAGATCGCCGTGAGCGGCTTCAACCTGCTCGACCCGCTTCTGCCCAACGTCGAGCATCGCGAGCACTGCTTCGCCAACGACTTCGGCATGAGGGCGTACGGATGGGTCACCTACAGGTTCTGAGGCGCGCGGCGGCGTGGCTGCCGTGGCTGCTCCCGCTGGCGGCGGGCGCCACCGGCGCGAGCTGCGGCTCGCCGCCGCTGAACCCGCCAGACAGCACGCCTCAGCCCGCCGGAATCATCACCGGCACGGCCACGATCCGCGTCGTCGACAGCATGGGCCAGCCCGTCGACCTGCAGGGCGACCTCTACTTGTTGCTGTTCCCGCAGCCGCCGAGCCCGGCGGGAGGCTGCTTCGACACCGGCTCGTCGCTGGTCGCGCCCCTGAACCTCCTGCGCATCGGGCGCGAGGAGATCTTCCGCGACCCCGGCAGCACGACGCACTCCGTGGACTTCGTCATCCCGCAGGTCCCGCCGGGCTGCTATTCGATCGGCGCGCTGGTCGACGCCGACGGCGACTTTTACCCGCTCTTCGGCGTGAGCGCGGGCGCGACGGCGGGCGACGGACTGGGCGGCGCGTTCGTGGAGCCCATCCCCGATCCCCCCGCCACCCCCGAGCTGCGCGTCATCGAGATCGAAGCGCCCGAGGTCGCCGAGGGGCTCGTCCCGCCCGTCGAGGGCGTGCAGGTGTTCGTCGGCGCCGCCGCGCCCTTCGAGCGCCCGTCGTTCGTTCTGGGCGCCGGGCCGCCGCCGACCATCGACACCATCTCGGTGCAGCCGCCGGGCATGACCACGCCGCCGACGGTGGTGTCGATCACGGCCACGCCGCTGATGTACCCGTTCGCCAACACGTCCGACCCCGTGGCCATGACCGCGCCCTTCTTCTACATCGTGCTGGGGCCGGACCTCGACGGCGATTTCGTGCCGGAGGACGGCAACGGCGACATGGTGCCGGACATCTACGTCAAGCCGACCATCCTCTTCCGCCGGCTCAGCGACAACCTGCCGGACCACCCCGAGTGCGCGACCGACCCGACGCAGGCGGTGTGCGACGCGCCCTGGGACGCGGACGAAGACTTCCCGCTCCTGCTACCGGGGGTCATCGACCCGACGAACCTCATCATGGACTTCGCGAACCTGTACATGATGCCGCCCGACGGGATGACGCCGCTGGTGGCGACGGAGCTGTTCGTGGTCGTGCCGCCGATCGGCTTCTTGCCGCCGCTGCCCGGCGCGGCGCCCGATCTGGTGCCGCTCGCCCAATGGCAGGCGGACGCGGCCGGCGACCCGTCGCTCTCGCCCGTCGGACGCTACGGCGTGACCGTCATCCTGCCCGGCACCAACCAAACGTGGAGCGTCCCCAACGAGCTGATGGTGCTGGTCCCCGACCCGGCCCAGGGCGCTTCGTTCTCCGTGACGGATTGACGGCCCGAGCCCGACGGACCAGGCGTCCGGCGCGCTCGGCGCACGCGGCGCGCGCGCGATCTCGGTCGAGCGGTGGCGTTCGGCCTTGCTACGCCAGCGCGGCCGGGCCCGTGCTCTCGCTGTCCTCGGTGACGGTGGTGGCGTCGGCCTTGCGATAGATCTCGAGGGTGACCGAAGCGCCTTCCGGCACCTTGAGGGTCTCGATCAGGATCTTCATCTCTTTCTCGAAGGCGAGGTCGCCTGACGCCGACACCTTGGCGATCTCGCCGACGAAGCGATGGACCTCGATGCTGGCCTGCGTGCCGTCGGGCAGGTCCTTGGTCGTGAGCGTGGCGGTGCGCGGCTCGTCTGCCGCCGCCTCAGGCTTGTCCCACTTCGCCTCGACGATCGCGGCCGGCTTGTAGATGATGTGTATCTTCTTGGTCGTCTTGAGCGTGTCGATCTCGGCGCCGCTCCAGGTGACCTCGATGTCGTAGCTCATCGCTCGCCTCGCCTTCAGGTCGCTCGGTTACTTGTCCTTGCCGCCCTTGCCGGTGCCCTCGACGGCCTCGACGAGGTCTTCGAGCAGCCCGCCACCCCCGGCGCCGGCCGCCGCGCCGCCGGCCGCACCGCCCGGCGCACCGGGCACGCCTTTGGGCGCAGCCTTGCCCGCCGCGAAGCCGGCCGCGGCGCCGCTCTTCTCGCCGCCCGCGCCCGGCACGCCGGTCGCGGGTGCGCCTTCACCAGCACCCGGCGCCCCAGCCGCGGGCGCCCCCGGCGCACCGCCGGCCGCGCCGGCGCCGCCAGGCGCCTTCGGGGCACCTTCGGGCGCAATCTTGGGCATCTTGCCGCCGGCGGCTGCCGGCGCGCCCGGAGCCCCAGCACCAGCGCCAGCCGCCGCGCCACCCGCTCCGCCGGCAGCGCCTCCCGCTCCAGCCGCGCCACCCGGCGCCCCAGCCGCGCCGCCCGCTCCGGCCGCCGCGCCTCCCGCTCCGCCTGCACCTGCAGCGCCACCCGGTGTACCCGGCAACCCTCCAGCGCCGGCCGCCGCACCTCCCGCGCCCGCCGCTGCGCCTCCCGCTCCGGCCGCCGCGCCTCCCGATCCAGCCGCCGCGCCTCCCGCTCCAGCGGCAGCGCCTTCCGGAGCCGTCTTGGGCGCACCCCCAGCGCCGGCCGCGCCTCCCGCTCCAGCGGCCGCGCCTCCCGCCCCGCCCGCGGCGCCTCCCGCTCCTGCCGCCGCGCCACCCGAGGCAGCCGCGGCGCCTCCCGGAGCCGTCTTGGGCGTCGCCCCGGCGCCGGCAGCGCCTCCCGCGCCCGCCGCTGCGGCTCCCGCTCCGCCCGCCGCGCCTCCCGCGCCCGCCGCGGCGCCTCCCGCTCCACCCGCCGC
>DASYRF010000041.1:0-11510 GCA_036004705.1 Myxococcota bacterium | reverse complement strand
GGCGCCCGGCGCGACCGCGCTCGGGCCGATTCCGTCGACCTACGTGCCGTTCCGCAACGCGCACATGCTGTCCTGCGCGGTGTCCTGGGCGGAGGTGCTCGGCGCCCAGGCCATCTACATCGGCGCCGTGGAGGAGGACTCGTCCGGCTACCCGGACTGCCGGCGCGAGTTCTACGACGCGTTCGAGCACGCCGCGAATCTCGGCACGCGCCCCGAGACGGTGCTCCGCATCGTCACGCCGCTGGTGAAGCTGAGCAAAGCGGACATCGTGCGTCTGGGCGTGAAGCTGGGCGCGCCTCTCCACGTCACATGGTCGTGCTATACGGGTGAGGAGCTGGCCTGCGGCATCTGCGAGAGTTGCCAGCTCCGTTTGCGCGGTTTCCACGAGGCGGGTGTGGCGGACCCCATCCCCTACGCCCGCACGTGAAGGAGGTCGACATGAAGCGCCTCGTCTCCGCCCGAGCTCCAGTGCTCGCCGGCGCCGCCGCGCTCGTCGTCGCCGCGGCGCTGGGGATGTCGCTCCTCGCCGAGGCAGCAGGCCCCATCGCCGCGCCGGGGGCGAAGGTCTACGTCAACGGCGTCGACCTGGTCGCCATCTCCGGCATCCGCGGCATGAGCTTCCCCAACGCGACCGTCGTCTTCGACGTCGCCGGCAACGTCCACATCAACATCCCCGGCTTCGCGATTTCCGGCCCGCCCGCGGGGACGCCCGGCGCGACCGCGGCACCGGCGCCCGGCCCCGGGAAGTACGCTCCGCCGCCCGCCACGGCTGCGCCCGGCGTCAAGGGTCCGGCCACCGGGGCGGGGGCGAAACGGCCCATGGCGGCCGACGTCGCCTCCATCCCGCTGAAGTTCTATCTCGTCACCGAAGTGCCGCGCCCCGGCTTCACCCAGTACGATGTCGAGATCTGGGTGAACGACACCTATATCGGCGTCATCAAGAACGAGGACGGCCCGCTGGCGGTCGACGTCCACGACTACATCCGGCCGGCGGGCAAGAACACGCTGCGCTTCAAGGCGACCAAACGCATCGAAGGTGACCGCCGCTCGACCTCGGCGGCCGACTACATCAAGATCATCCTCACCGAGGGGCGGCTCGTCAGCGGGGCCGTCCTTCCCGAGACGCGCCTGTTCGAGTTCACGAAGACGGCCGCCGACGTCGCCAGCGCCACCAGCGAGTACATGGTCGAGATCCACCGGTAGGGCGCGCCGGCGCCTAACCCCGCGGCCGGCCGAGCCTTGACTCGGTGCGGCACGGGCGCTTTCGGCTTGACAGTTACGCGCGCGACGCGGTACTTGGCGCGCCGATGTCGAGGCTCGCGGCGGCGCTGGCGGGGCTCCTCCTGGTCGCGTCGGTGCTCGCCGGATGCCCGAACGAGCTGGAGCTGAAGCGAAAGTCGGAGACGCGTTACAAGATCGCCGACGACGCCTACGCGCGTGGGGACTACGCGACGGCGCTCGTGGAGCTCGAGCGGGCCATCGACCTGTACGAGAAGAACGCCGAAGCGCATCACCTGATGGGGCTCTACTTCATGATCCAGCGGTCGGACTTCGCCAACGCCGAGAAGGAGCTAAAGAAGGCGATCGCCTATCACGACGGTCCCTACTCCAAGGCGAAGAATGCGCTGGGCAACCTCTACCTCAACGCCGGGCGCGTGGACGAAGCGATCCCGCTTTTCGAAGACGCGCTCAGCGACATCCACTACTACAAGGAGAGCTGGGCGGCGGAGGCCAACCTGGGCCGGGCGCTGTTCGCCAAGGGCGAGCTCGACGGCGCGCTCACGCACCTCGATCGCGCCGTCGGCATCAATCCGCGCTTCTGCGCGGCGTACTTCTACCGGGGGGACGTGCACGCCAAGAAGGGGGACCTGGAGCACGCCGCGCGGGACTATGGGTGGGCCACGACGAAGGACGAGACCTGCAGAGGCTTCACCGACGCGTTCCGCAAGCTGGGAAACACGTACCTGGGCATGACGTCGCCCAAGAAGGCCGAGGCCGCCGCCGCCTTCGCCGGCTGCGTCGCATCCGCTCCCGAGAGCCCGATTGCGGGCGAATGCTCGGAGAAGCTGCGCGTACTGTGCATCGACGAATCGGTGCGGGCGACTGCCGCCTGCACGGGGACCAAGTGATGATCATCGATCCGACCGACACGACCACGACGCTCGGGGGACGGCTGCGGGCGCTGCGCGAGGCTCGCGGGATGACGTTGCAGCAGGTGGCTCACAAGACGCGCGTACCGGCGGCGAAGCTCGCCGCGCTGGAGGCGGAGCGCTGGGCCGATTTGCCGGCGGCGGTGTACACGCGTGGGTTCATACGCAGCGCCGCCGCCCTGCTGGGCGCTTCGCCCGACGTGGTGAACGGGCTGGTGGAGCAGTACCGGCGCGACGCCCCCGCCGCCGTCGTGGAAGTGCCTTCGCTCACCAAGAGCGACCTGCTCATCCCGATCCTGACGCGCTCGGACGAGCAGGAGAAGGGGCGCGCCGTGCTGGGCATCTTGTTGTTGGCGCTGGCCGGGCTGGCCATCCCCATCGTGGCGTTCCTCATCTCGTGACCGCGGAACCCGGGTAGCGCGGCGCCGAGCCCGGACGCGAATGGCGACCGATCGCGCCCAGGTCCTACTGCCGTACATCCGGCGCCTCGTGCGGCGCAACGCCACCGCCGCGCTCACGAAGATCACCAGCCGCTCGCATCCGGCCGACCTGGCGGCGGTGTGCCGCACGCTGGGGGGCGGCGAGCGGCGCGCGCTGTTCGAGGCGTGCGCCAACGACGAGCGGCGCGCCGAGATCCTCGCCTACGCGGACCTGCCCATCGCCGTGGAGATCCTGACGGGGATGGGAAGCGTGGAGCGCGTGAAGGCCGTGCTGCGCAAGATGGCGCGCGACGACGAAGCCGACATCATCGCCCAGCTCCCCGAGGAGCTGCAGCAGGAGGTGCTGGCCGCGCTGCAGCCGTCCGAGCAGGACCAGGTGGAGCAGCTGCTCGGGTATCCCGACGACACCGCGGGCGGCATCATGTCGCCCACGCCCTTCGCCCTGGAGAAGATGACCACGGCGCAAGTGGCTATCGAGAAAGTGCGCTCGGCGGGTGACATCGAGGCCGGCTATTACGTGTACGTGGTGAACGAGCACGGAACGCTGGTGGGCGTGATCTCCCTGCGCCAGCTCCTGCTGGTGCCGCCGGAACGCCGGCTCACCGAGTTCATGAACACCGACGTGATGTCGGTGCGGGTCACCGCCGATCAGGAGGACGTGGCCCTCATCGTCGCCAAGTACGCCTTGCTAGCGGTCCCGGTCGTGGACGACGCCAACAAGCTGCTGGGCGTGGTCACCGTCGACGACGTGATCCACGTCATTCGCGAAGAGGCGACCGAGGACATCCTCAAGCGGGCCGGCGTCACGGGCGGCACGGAGCTCGAGGAGCCGGTGGCCCCGGCGCGCGCGTGGCGGGCGCGGATGCCGTGGCTGCTGGCGACGATGCTGGGCGGCGTGGTGGGGTCCGTGCTGATCGGGCAGATGGAGGGGCGCGTGCGCGCGCTCGGCG
Source organism: Myxococcota bacterium (assembly GCA_036004705.1). Lineage (GTDB taxonomy): Bacteria > Myxococcota_A > Polyangia > DASYRF01 > DASYRF01 > DASYRF01. The sequence goes on along the minus strand of DASYRF010000041.1, from coordinate 7,970 downwards.
CCGTCGTGGCGTTCCTGCCGGTGGTGCTGGGGATGGCGGGCAACGTCGGCGCGCAGTCGGCGGCGCTGACGGTGCGCTGGCTGGCGCTCGGGCACGTGGAGCCGGGGCGCTTTGCGCGCACCGTGCTGCGCGAGGTCGTGGTCGGGGCGATGTTGGGCGGGCTGTACGGCTTCTTGCTGGGCGGCGCGGCGTGGGTGTGGGGCATGGCGAAGGGGCCGGCGGCGGCGACGGCGCTGTACCTGGGCAGCACCGTGGGGATGTCGGCGGCGGCAGGGATGACGCTGGCGGCGGCGCTGGGCTCGGGGCTGCCGCTGCTGTTCGCGCGCTTGCGGATCGATCCCGCCGCGGCGGCGGGGCCGTTCGTCGGCGCCTGCAGCGACGTGCTCGGCATCATCACGTACTTTGCGGTCGCCATCCTCATGCCGCTGGGACCGGCGGCGCCGGCGCTGTAGCCTATGCAGGTGGCGGTCGAGGACGTGACACGGGCGCTGGTGCTGCGCGTGGTCGACTACGGCGAGACGGACCGGGTGGTGACGTTGCTGACCGAGCAGCTGGGCAAGGGCGCCGCCTTCGCCCGTGCGGCGCGGCGCTCGCAGCGGCGGTTCGGCGGCGGCGCCCTCGAGCCGGGGACGCTGGTACGGGCGGCGGTCGGGCGGCGTGCGTCCTCGGAGCGCGGCGGGGGCATGTGGACGCTGGGGCGCGCCGAGGTGCTGCGCTCGGCCGCGGGTCTGGGGCGCGACCTCGACGCGCTGGGACGGGCCCACTACGCGCTGGAGCTGTGCAACGCGGCCGTGCCGGAGCACGAGGCCGACGCGCCGCTCTTCGCCCTGTGCGAGGCCTTCGTGGAGCGCTGCGCGGCGGGCCAGGCGAGCGAGGCGGCGCTGCGCCGCTTCGAGCTGGCGCTGCTGCTGGCGCTCGGCTGGGCGCCGGCCTGGACGTCGTGCGCGGAGTGCGGGCGGCCATGGGGGCGTACGACACCGGTCTGGTTCTGGGCGGAGCGCGGCGGGTTGCTTTGTCCCGAGCATGCGCCGCCCGACCGGCGCGGCGCGGTGCCGCTGCGGCCCGACACGGCGGCGGCGATGGGCGGCGAAGCGGACGACGCGCTTGCCGGGGACGGCGCCGCATGCGCGCGTGCCTGCCTGGACCTCGTGTGGCGCGCGCACCTGGGGCGTGAGCTGCGCTCGGCGGCGGTGCGCCGGGTGCTGGCTTCATGAACGCCGCGCCGGACGCGGCGGGCGGAGCCCCGGAAGTCGTCTGCGTGGGCGAGGCGCTCGTCGACCTCTTCCCCGCCGACGAGGGCGCGCGAGGAAAGGCGCTCCGCGACATCGCGCGCTTCGAGCGGCACGGCGGCGGGGCGCCCGCCAACACCGCGGTCGGGCTCGCGCGCCTCGGTGTTCGCGCCGCGCTCTGCGTGATGCTGGGCGACGACGAGTTCGGGCACTTCCTGCACGAGAGCCTGCAGCGCGAGGGCGTGATGCTGCTGGCGCGCTGGACGCGCGCCGCCCGCACCGGGCTGGCGTTCGTCGGCTGGGACGCGCACGGGGACCGCCGCTTCTTGTTCTACCGCTCGCCGGGTGCGGACGACTTCCTGGACGGCGAGGCGGTCGAAGCGGCGGGCGCCGCGATCCGCGGTGCGCGGCTCTTGCACCTGTGCACGAATACGCTCATCCGCGACCCGGCGCGCGGCGCGCACCGGCGCGCGATGGAGATCGCCGCGGCGGCGGGCGTGCCGATTGCGTGCGACCTGAACCTGCGCGTTCACCTGTGGCCGGGCGGCGCGAGCGAAGCATACGGCGCGGCGCGCGAGATGGCCGCTGCGGCCACCGTCCTGAAGGCCGACCGTGCCGAGGCCGAAGCGCTGACGGGCGAAGCCGATCCCGTGGCGGCGGCGCGCGCGCTGGCGGCGGCGGCGGACGGACGGCGCACGAGGCTCGCCTGCGTGACGCTCGGCGCCGCGGGCGCGGCCTGGGCGGTGCGCGACGGCGCCGCGGGCTTGGTGCCGGCGCCCGCCGTGGCAGTGGCCGACACCACGGGCGCGGGCGACGCTTTCAGCGCGGCGCTGGGGGCGGGGCTCCTGCGCCGCGGCCGATCGGGCGGATCGGCGCGCGGGGGAATCGCCGCGGCGCTGGGGGCCGGCGAGGCCGAGGCGCTGGTGGCGGCGGCGGTGCGCGCCGGGTCGGCGGCGGTGACGCGCGTCGGCGCGACCGCCGGAATGGTACGGTCGCTGACATGATCGACGCCGACCGCGCCGTGCGCATGCGGCGGAGCTTCCGCGCGCTGTTCGAGATCGCCAAGGCCCTCGCCGCCGACCTCACGCTCGAGGACCTGCTGCGGCAGGTGGCGCGCGAGGCGTGCACGCTGGTGGAAGCCACCGCCTGCTCCATCATGCTCTTCGACCAGTCGCGCAAACGGCTGCTGACGGCGGCGGCGCACGGGCTCACCGTCGCCGAGGAGCGCGAGATCAGCTTCGCCCTGGGCGAGGGCGTGGCCGGCTGGGTGGCCGAGCACGGCACCCCGGCGCGCATCGCCGACGTCATGAAGGACCCGCGCTTCGTCGTGTCGCCGCGGCAGGCGATCGCCATCCGCGCGATGCTGTGCGTGGCGTTGCGCGTGCAGGACGAGACCATCGGCGTGATCACCCTCACGCACGAGTCCCGTCCCTACGACGACGAGGACGAGGAGATGCTGCTCATCCTCGCCGACACGATCGTCCTCGAGATCGAGCTGGCGCGCATGCGGCGCATGGCCTACACCGACGCGCTCACCGGGGCGCTGTCGCGGCTGGGGCTGGACGCGGCGCTGGCGCGCGAGATTGACCGTGCCCGCCGCGACAGCGCCAGCCTGGCGGTGGTGCTGTGCGACGTCGACCGATTCAAGCGCGTGAACGACGAGCGTGGCCACCAGGCGGGCGACGCGCTCCTGGTGGCGCTGACCGCGCGCCTGCGCGCCTCGGTGCGCTACCGCGACGCCATCTTCCGCTACGGCGGCGAGGAGTTCCTGGTGCTGGCGCCGGGCATCACGCTGGCCCGCGCGCGCGCCATCGCCGAGCGCATCCGGCGCAGCGTGGCCGACACGGCCTTCGAGCCCGGCGGCGGCGCGCCCTGCCAGGTGACGCTGAGCTGCGGCGTGGCGGTGCTGCGGGACGACGATTCCGCCGACGGGGCCTCGCTGGTGTCGCGTGCCGACCAGGCGCTTCTGGCCGCCAAACGATCCGGACGCAACCGGGTCTCGGTGCAGGGGGCTTGACCGTGGCGCAGCGCTTCCAGGTGCGTGTGGCGCGCCAGAGCGACGGGTCGTGGCTGGCGACGTGTGAGACGCCGCTGTGCCTTCGGCGCGCGCGGAGCGAGGCCGAGGCGCTGGAAGGGCTGCGAGCGGAGATCCGCTATCGCATCGAGTGGTGTCCGTGCAGCGCCGTCGACGACGAATGGGTGGAGCTGGACGTCGCGCGCGGACCGCGCTGAGCGTCGCGCTGATGCCGGCGGCCTGGCGCGCCGATGCGGTCCGACCGCCGTCAGGGCGCCGGGCGCAAGGGGAGGTCCAGGACCGTGAGCAGGCCGGGACGCGCCGCGGCGATGACACGCGCGGCGCGCAGCACGGTGGCGGCGGTGGCCTCCTCGCCCGCGACGCCGCCGTCGAAGCGCAAGCGCAAGGGTGGCGTACCGTCGATATCGATCACGTCTTCGCTCCGCGCCACGCCCGTGTGCGCCTCGAAGCGCAGCTCCACCACCACCCGCCCGTCCGCCGTCTCGCCCACGAGCGTCTGGCGCACGCCGGCCACGGGCCCGGCCGGGTCCGGCTGCACCGGCTCCAGGCGTTCGTCCCAGCGCGCGACCGCAAAGCCAAGCCCGGCGGCGACGAGCCGGCCGCTCTGAGCGAGGCCCACGTGGCCGACCGTGCCCGCGGCGGCGCGCCCGTCGAAGTCGGCGCGCCCGAGGCCCAGGCCCACCTTCGCCTGGAATTGCGCGCGCCGCACACGCGGAACGACGGCGCGCGTCGCACGCACGGCCCGGACGGAGTGGCTGGCCGCCGCGGCCGCCACCACGATCTGGTCCATGACGAACCCAGGGTTCACGCCGGCGCCCACGACGCCGCGCCCGGCCTGCCGTGCCCGCGCGTCGAGCTGCCGCGACAGCTCGGGATGCTGCTCGAACGGCCACGCCAGCTCCTCGCACGTGGAGACGACGTGCAGTCGGCGGGCGAGGGCTTCTTCGATCGCCGGCGCGACCGCGCCGGCACGCGACGACGTCGCCAGCAGCAGCACGTCGGCCCCGCCCCCGCGATCGAGCGCGTCGCGCAGCGCCGGAGCGACCGCGCCCGGCACGCCGGCCGCGAACGAAGCCAACGGCTGGCCGATCTTGGCCGGATCGACGTCGACGGCGCCGGTCAGGTGGAAGGCGGGGTCAAGCGCAGCCGCGCGCGCCAGGCCGGTGCCGATGGATCCGAGGCCCTGGACGACGATGCGCGTGCGGGGCACGTGGCGCGCTACTCGCCGCCGCCTCCGCTGTGACGGCCGCCGCCGCCGCCTTCACCGCCGCCGCCTCCGCCGCCCCCGCCGCCCCCGCCACCTCCGCCGCCGTCGCCAGCCGCTGCCTTCTTCTTCTTGGGCTTCGCCTCGCCGGCGCCCGCCTTGTCCCCGGCGGCCGGCTTGTCGCCGGCGCCCGCCTTGTCGCCGATCTTCGCGCCGTGCCCGAAGCCGGGGAAGTCGGCCGGAACGGCCGACTCGGGCAGCAGCTTCCTCCCCTCGCCGGTCGTGAAGCACGTCTTCAGCTTCTCCAGCGCCGCCGGGTCGGCGTGCGCCGACAGCAGGGCGTCCGTGCCGCTCGCCTTGGCCTCGAACGTCTCCGCCACCGTCTTCAGATCGGCCGCGCAGGGGAGGTCTTTCCCCTTGCCCTTCCCGGTCTCGAACGCCGACTTCGTCATCATCTTCCCCATCGCCGAAAGCTGCTCGGCGACGTCCGACGCCGTCTTTTCCTTGTCGAACACCAGCGTCACCAGCGTCTCGATCCCGCTCTTCAGCTTGAGGTTCATCACCACGTCGGACGCCTCGTCGAGCCCCTTGAACGGCGAGTCCTTGAACTTGGCCGCCATCTCCTTGGGGATCGGCCCGGCCGCCCACACCGCCGCGTCGCCGTCCACCTTCTTCGACAGCTTCGCCAGCTTGTCGTTGTCCGCGGCGCTCTTTCCCTTGCCGCCGGCCAGCTCGACGGCCGTCTTCGCCCACGCCTTCGTCCCGAAGATCATGGTGCTCGACCCCAGCACGGCCCAACCGGTGTCCTCGTTCGAATAGAACGTCACGTCGCCGACCTTGGTCGAGTCGAACTTGGGCGCGTCCTTCTGCGCCTTCATGAACTCCAGCAGCTTCTTCTCGTCGAAGTTCTTTCCTTCGACCAGCATCGCCATCGCGGGCTTGGGCTTCGTCGTCTCGCCGATGCCCATCGTCACGCGCTCGACGTCGCCGACGGGATCGAAGCCCGCCGTCTTCTTGAACTCCTCCATCTTGTCGGTCATCTCGGTCATCGAGCCCGCGACCTTCTTGTCCGTCTTCGACATCTCCTCCATCATCGCCTTCATCATCTTCGCGACGTCGCTGTCGCGCGCGGCGGCGAAGTTCACGCCTACGAGCCACTCCGAGTCGCCCGGCACGCCCTTCAACCCCGCTGCGGACACCGACTCGCCCGACGCCGCGCCCTTGCCGTCGCCGTCCTTCGCCTCGTCGCCCTTGCCCTTGTCCTCGTCGCCCTTCGCCTCGTCGCCCTTGCCCTTGTCCTCGTCGGCGTCGTCCTTGCCGCTCTTCTTCTTGTCGGACTTGGCGCCTTCGCCGTCGCCCTCGTCGGCGTCGTCCTTGGACGACTTGCCCTTCTTCTTCTTCTTCGCCTTCGCGCCGTCGTCGTCGTCGCCCTCGTCGGAGCCCCCCAGGCCCAGCTTCTCCTTCACGGCGTCCACCGCCTCGCATCCGCTCGTCGCCAGGTAGCCGAGCGCCAGCGCCCAAAGCAGCGGACGGCGGCGCCAAGCGCTCGCCGCAGGTCTCACGATTTCCATGTCCGTCCTCCCTGCGCCCGCAGCAGCGGGCGCGCCACACGCCTGCGCCCGCGGACGCGGGCACGCAAGAAAATCGACAGCAGCCCCAACACCCCTAGCCCCGTGCCCATTCCGGCGACGCCCGTCGCGGCGTCGCCCGCCGGCGTCGTCGCGGCGTCGCGCGCGCCGCCCGCCACGCGGCACGCGCAGTGCGGCCCTTCCGGGGGCGGCGGCGGCGGCGGCGGGCTCGGGTTGTCGTACACGATACGCCGCACGTTGCCGTCGCCGATCGACACGTAGACGAGGTCGCCGCTCGCCGGCTCGGCCTCGACGTCCACCACCGCCCCCAGGTTCGCCCCGAAGTCCAGCACGTCGAGCAGCGCGTCGCCGCCGTCCACCTGCAGCACCTTCATGATCCCCGACGTGTAGTCGGCGAAGAAGTAGGCGTCCAGGTACTCCGCCGGATAGCTCGTCCCTTCGTAGAAGACGCCGCCGATGGCGGCCGTCCCCGTCCACCCGAGCGTCCCGGGGTCGTCGTGGTGCCACGTCAGCAACGGCGCCGTCACCTGGGCCGCGCCCACCGTGGCGCACACGCCGCTCGTGGCGGGGTCGGCCGCGTAGCCGCCGTTCACGCCGTCGCCCTCGAAGCACGGCCAGCCGAAGTTGCGTCCGCCCGCCGGCCCGGCCACGTCGACCTCTTCCCACGTGTCCCAGCCGACGTCGCCCGCGTAGACCACGCCCGCGCCGGTGCCGCCCGGCCGCACCGAGAAGCGATATGGGTTGCGCAGTCCCAGCGCCCACACGCGCGAGACGACCGACGTCGGGTCCCCGTCGAAGAACGGGTTGTCGGCCAGGCCGCCGCCCGTGGCCGGGTCGAGCCGCAGGAGCTTCCCCGCCAGCGTGCCCAGGTCCTGCGCCCGCAGCGCGCCTTCGTTCTGCGTGGGAAAGAGGTCCGCGCACGTCGGCCCGACCGGGTTGCCGATCTGCCCGCCGTCCACGAAACGAAAGTCGGCGCCGTCGCCCGCCCCGACGAAGAGCGTCCCGTCCAGCGCGTAGCGCACCGTGCCGATGCTGTGCGACGGGCTGCAGCTAGGGATGCCGTCGGTCGCGTCGGTTCCCAGGAGCACCGCGCGCGTCGACGGGTCGATCGTAAGCCCGCCCGCCGCCAGGTCGGCGTCGTAACGCACCAATCGGGACCAGGCCGCCGACTCGTAGTCGTTGTCGCCTGGCCCCGGCGGGTCCTGTACCGTCAGCAGGAAGACCACCTCGCCCGTCGCGGCGAAGTCGGGCGACACGGCCACGCCCAGGAGCCCTCGATCGCCCGTCGCCAGCGCCTCGTCGCTCAGGTCGGCGAAGGGCGTGGGCAGGCGCGCGCCGTCCTGCATCACCCACACCACGCCGCCTTGCTCCACGACGAGCATCTCGCCGCCGGGCAGAAAGACGACCTGCACCGGATTGGAGAAGCCTTCGGCGATCACGTCGGCGCGGAAGTCCGGCGGCAGCGCCTGCGCGGCCGCGGTGGCGCCCCCACCCAAGAAGGCGACCACAGCGACCGCCGCGGCCGCCGCGGCCGCCGCGACTCCGGCTCCGGCTGCGGCTGCGCCTCCGGCTCCGGCTGCGGCTGCGTCTCCGGCTCCGGCTGCGGCTCCGGCTCCGGCTCCTGCGGCTACGGCTGCGGCCGCGGCTCCGGCGGCTGCGGCTCCGGCTGCGGCTCCGGCTGCGGGAGCCCGGGTGACACCCGCCACGGCGAAAGGTCGGCGCATGGGTCCCCAGACTAGCGCAAGCCGCCCCCGGTGCCCAACGCCCGCGGCGCGCTGGAGGTTGTGCTCGGTGCGCCCGGCGGATTAGATTCGCGCTCCACCGTGCGCGCCGGGGGAGCGCCGGGACCACGCACGCACCACCACGGAGAGAGCATGAAGCGGTCCGCCCAGCTTGTCCCGTTCGTCCTGGCG
>DASYRF010000040.1:0-6748 GCA_036004705.1 Myxococcota bacterium | reverse complement strand
CACCCGGACGCGTCCGGGGATAGCCGCAGGCTCCATGACGTCCGGAAAAGCACGGGCCATGCCAGCACGGGCCTGTTCCCGTTCAGTCACCTGCCGACTGAGGTATCGGGCACTTGCGCCAAGAAGCGTTTTCGGCGGGCGCGCGGGCCGTGGGGCAAAGCCCACGATCACGGGGATCGTTGCGATCGTTACTTCAGATCGGCGATCCGCCGCCGCAGCTCGGCTGCGTCCGACGCGGCGGGACGCAGGCGCAGATAGGAGGCGAAGGCCGCGTCGGCCGACGGTCGGTCCCTGCGCGCGACGTAAGCGAACACGAGACCGCGGTAAGGCTCCGGCGCCAGCGGGTCCGCAGCGGCCGCGGCGCGGAAGGCGGCGATCGCGGGACCGATCTTTCCGTTGAGCAACAGCGTCGTTCCCTTGTCCACCAGGTCGTGCATGCGCGCGCTGGCTGTGCCGGGCGCGGGCGCGGCCCCGGTCGCCGACCCCTTCGCGTCGGGCTCGCCGGACGCCTTGCGCTTCTTCGCGGAGACCGCCCGGGGCTTCACGCCCGGCGCGTCGGGCGGCGCGGTCGGCGGGGACGAGGCCGTCGCCGGCGTCCCGCCCGCCGCGGCGGCAGTGTCCAGCGCCGCGCCGCCGCCGGCCGTGGCGGCCGCCAGGTCGGACGTCGCGCCGTCGCCGGCAGGCGCCAGCCGCTCGGGCTCGCGCACGGCCAGCCACGTGATCGCGACCGCGACGCCGGCGGCCAGCACGCTGGCGGTCGCGACCAGCGCGACCGTGCGCACGCGCGCACGTTGCGCCGGCGCGGAAAGCGGCGCCGCCAGCACGACGGGCGCGGGCATGGGCGAGGCAGGTCCGCCGGGAGGCGAGACCGTCGGCGCCCGCCGCAGAGGTGCGCCGAACAGGTCGGCGGAGGGCTGCCCGCCCGCCGCCGCGCGCGGCGCGCGGACCGGCGGCGTCGCGCGCGGACGCCGGGGTGCGTCCGCCGTCTCCTCCGCGCCCCAGTGCGCCAGCGCGTCGGCGGCGCCTGCCGGCGACCCCGCGTCGGCCGGTGCGGTCGGCATCGGCACGATGAGCGTCGGCTCGTTGTGCAACCGATCCCGCGGAGCGTAGTCGGCCCGGCCGGGGACCATCTCCTCGGAGACGGCCTCGCCTCGCTCCGAGGCGCGACGCTCCAGCTCCGCGATCCGCTGCTCGGCCTCGGCCATGGCGGCGGCCGCGCGCTGGCCCGCGATCGTGGCGCTCTGGCGCGCCTGCGCTTCGAACGCCGCGGCCTTCGCCGCCATCGCGCGCGCCCGCTCCTCCGCCTCGCGCGCCCGGCGCTCCGCCTCGGCGGCCCGTCGCTCGGCGTCTGGCGTGTCGCCCCGCGGCGCCGGCGAGGCCGCGGCGGCCGGTGCAATCGCCGCGGCGGGCGCCAGGGCGGACTCCGCCGCGCGCGCCGGTGCAAGCGCCGCGGCGGGCGCCAGGGCGGACTCCGCCGCGCGCGCCGGTGCGAGCGCCGCCGCGGGCGACGGGACGAGCGCCGCCGCGGGCGCCAGGGCGGACTCCGTCGCGCGCGCCGGTGCGACAGTCGCCGCGGGCGCCTCGGCATCGAGCCCGGCGAGCAGGATGGCGCCGTGTCGAACCATGTCGAAGAGGATCGCGTCCACGACGTCGCGCGCCGCACCGGTGGCCGCGGCCGCCTCGTCGGGCGTCGCTCGGCGTAGAAGCGCGCGCACCACCGGAGCGGCCAGCGCCGTGGCCGCGCGGCCGTAGGCGTAGGCGCCGTCCGGGTCGGTCTCCGCCCCGCCAGCGGGCGACAGCCCGTGCGCGCGAACGCGCTCGAAGAAGCGCCCGCAGCGATCGCAGGCTTCGCGCAGCACGCCGGCGGCGGGGCCTAGCGCGCCGGCGCCCGCCACCTCAGCGGGCTCGAACCGGTAGGAGCGCCACTCCAGCGCCACTACCTGCGCGACCGCGTCGCGCCCCTGCCCCGCCGTCGGGCCCTTGACGGTCGCCGACACCAGCAGGTCGTCGCGCAGCGTCAGGGTCGCGGTCGGCCCGGCCGCCGACTGGAGCTTCAGCCACCCGTGACGCCGGGCCTTCAGCAGCGCGCGCAGGAGGATCAGCGGTCCGCCTCCTTCGAACGAGCCTTCGAAGGGCTGGTCGGGGCGCGCGGCGGCCTGGACGAACAGCGTGCGTGTCGCCGCCAGCGCTCCGTCGAGGATGCGGACGACGTTGGCGACCTGCGGATCCTTGCGGAAGACGGCGGTCGGCCGCACCCCGAGCGCCTCCAGCACGTGGGACTCGACACCCTTGTTCGTGAAGACGATGAACGGCGTTTCGCGCAGCCGGAAGTCCTGGCGCAGGCGTGCCAGCAGCCACCACCCGTCGCCGCCCGGCATCATCACGTCGGACAGAACGACGTCGGGCGGGTCGGCGCGCGCCGCCGCCAGGGCCTCTTCGCCCCGCGCGGCCGTCGTGACCCTGAAACCGCGGCGCTTCAGCGCCACGTCCAGCAAGCGCCGCACCGCCTCGTCGTCGTCGGCGACGAGCACATGCGGCGCGCCCAGCGCGTCGACCGCCGGGCTCGGCAGGGGCGTGAACGTGTTTCCTGGCGGCGGCGTGTAGGTCCGCCCCACGGGCGCGCCCGCCACCGCCGCGCCGATCGGGCGCAACGTCGCGGTCCAGCCGCGCCGGCCGGCCAGGCAGTTCAGCGCCTCCTCACCCACGTAGCCGGCCACGGCCACGGCCGTGATCCGCCCCGCCTCGACGCGCACGGCGCCGCGCCGCTTGCCGTCGCCGACGTCCACCACGGCGCTGCCTTCGGTACGCTGCAGCTCGGCGATCGTCGCCACCGCTGGGCCGGGGCCCTGCGCGCCGAGCGCGGCGCCGCCCCAGGGGCGTCCCTCCAGCACCGCGCGCAGGCGGCGAACCAGCGCCCCGCCGTCGAGGGCGTCGCCGATCACGTCGGCGGCGCCCGCGCGGAACAGCTCCGCGCGCCAGTCCAGGCCCTCGTCCTTTCCCAGGACCACCACGCGGACGATGCGAGTCATGCCGCTGCGGTGCAGCTCGCCGAGGACCTCCGCGCCCCGCAGGCCCCCGAGCCCGAGGTCGACCACGACCAGGTCGGGCGTATCCCGCTCGATCGCGTCCAGGATCCAGGCGGGGTTCTCGCAAGCCACGACCTGAAAGCCCGCCGAGGGAAGTTCGCGCGGCTCGCCCACCCACAGCACCGTCCCCGCCGGTTCGACCACCACCGCTCCTCTCCGCTCCTCCGTCGCGGGACCGACCTCCGCTGACAATGCAATCATCGCCCCTCGTGCCTAGGCCCAACAAGCGCTGCGGCCTGGAGGCGTCTCCGCCGGGGCGGCCGTGGAGCGAGCGACTCCGCTGTCCACCCCGGCCGACCGCCTCAAAGCATAGACCGTACCAGCGGCCGCGTCTGGGCGTCTGCGCTTACGGCAGCTGTGCTATCGCCCACTTGGCCGCCGTCGTCTTGCCGCGGGCGCACGGCGGTGTGGGGCGAAGCCCACGGGAGACCTACGCGGGTATGATGCGCGCGTGAACAAGTCCCGAGCCAAGAGGGTGCTGCAATGGGGGTTGACGCTGTTCATGGTCGGATCGGGGATCAACCATTTCTGGGCTCCGGGGGCGTACGTCGCGATGATGCCGGCGATTCTTCCTTGGCCGCTGGGGCTGGTGTACGTCTCGGGCGCGTTCGAGATCCTGGGCGGCCTCGGGCTGATTCTGCGGGCCACGCGGCGCCCGGCGGCCGTGGGGCTCATCGCGTTGCTGCTGGCGGTCTTTCCGGCCAACGTCAACATGGCGGTGAACCACTTGCCGCTGGCGGGCCACGTGTTGCCGGCCTGGGCGCTGTGGGCGCGCCTGCCCTTCCAGGCGCTCTTCATCGTATGGGCGGCGTGGTACGCACGCCCGCCCCGGAAGCCGGCGCCCCAGCTTCTCGACAAGCGGTAACGACTGTCGCGGCTCCAGCTCCAGCCGCGGCTCTGGCGGCTCCGGTAGTAGAATCGGCGGATGGGAATGCCGGGGTCGGGGGCGGAGCGGATTCGTCGCATCGCGGTCGACGCGGTGCAGCGGGGATGGATCGACGTCGCGGACGTGTGGGACGCGGCGTGCCGGTGGATGGTCGACCCGGGGGCCCGCACGGAGAAAGTCTTTCAAGGAAAGATCGACGGACCGCGGCTCAAGGAGCTGGCGCGCAGTGGAAGCGGCGACTTCACCATCCAGGACACGGGAGAGACGCTGGCGGACGCAGGCGAGGGGGTCGACAGCGAGATCACGACGCTGGAGAAGTCGGACGGGGGGCCGACGCGGATCATGGCGCGCGGGGAGGCGCCCGCAGGAGCCGAGGGGGCGCGCTACGAGGTGCGCGAAGAGCTCGGGCACGGAGGAGCGGGCACGGTGATGCTGGCGGTCGACCACGAGATCGGGCGGCCGGTGGCGCTGAAGACGATTCGCGGCGCGGCGCGGGCGAAGCCGGAGTCGGTAGCGCGCTTCGTCGAGGAGGCGCGCATCACGGGGCAGCTGGAGCATCCGAGCGTGATCCCGATCTACGACATGGGGACGCTGGGCGACGGGCTTCCCTATTACACGATGCGCGTGGTGCAGCGGCGCTCGCTGCGCGACGTGCTGGCGCATCCGGCGCTGCGGCGCGACTGGCCGCTGTCGCGGCTGTGCGGTGTCTTCGTGCAGGTGTGCCGGGCGCTGGCCTACGCGCACGCGCGCGGCGTCGTACACCGCGACCTGAAGCCGGAGAACGTCCTGCTGGGCGAGTACGGCGAGGTGTACGTGGCCGACTGGGGCATCGCCAAGCTGCTCGCCGAGACGGGCATCGACGCGGGGCCGCACGTGCCGACGCCGCTGCCGGGGCACGGCCACGAGCCGGACGAGCCCGGCGAAAAGGACGAGCGCCTCGAAGAGACGGTGCGTAGCTATACGGCGCTAGGCTCCCTGCTGGGGACGCCGGGGTACATGCCCCCGGAGCAGGCGCTGGGCGACTGGCCGAACGTGGACCATCGCGCCGACCTGTTTGCGCTGGGCGCGCTGCTCTACGAAGTGCTGACGGGGCGCCGGCCGTTCGAGGGTCGCAACACCGTCGAGGTGCTGCTGCGAACGATGACTGAGCCTCCGCGGGCGCCGCGCGAGCTGATGCCGGCTTGCCCTCTGGTGCTGGAGGACCTGTGCCTGAAGCTGCTGGAGAAGCGCAAGGAGGACCGGCCCGCGTCGGCGAAGGACGTGGCGGCGGAGGTGGAGGCCTACCTCGAAGGCGCCAAAGAGCGCGCGCGGCGCCAGGCCGAAGCGGCGCGGCTGGTGGCGGCGGCGAGGGAGCCTGCGGCGGCGGTGCGCCGGCTGGCGGAGGAGCGCGCGCAGTGCCTGGCGGCGGCGCGCGCGGCGCTGCGCGACGTGCAGCCGTGGGACGCGCCGGAGAAGAAGCGGCCGGGCTGGGCGCTGGAGGATCGCGCGCGCCGCGCCGACGCCGAGGCCGGCGAGGCGCTGGCGCAGGCGGTGGAGCTCTACGCGCAGGCGCTGGGGTACGAGCCGGGGCTGGCGGGGGCGCGCGCCGGGCTGGCGGAGCTTTTCTGGGGGCGCGCGGCGGAGGCCGCGGAGGCGGGACGCGAGGCGGAGCGCCACTACTACGAAAAGCTGGTGCTGAACAACGACGACGGGCGCTTCGCCGCGCGCTTGAGCGCGCGGGCGTGGGTGTCGCTCGACTCCGACCCGCCGGGCGCGGAGGCCGTCGCGTGGCGCTACGAGGAGCACGACCGCGTGTTGACGGCGGTGGAGCCGCGCACGCTCGGGCGCACGCCGCTGCGCGACGCGGCGCTTGGCGCGGGGAGCTGGCTGCTGGTGCTGCGGCGCGAAGGCTATCGCGACGCGCGCGTGCCGCTGTGGTGCCGCCGCGGCGAGCGGCGCGAAGCGCACGTGCGAATGTTCACCGAAGAGGAGATCGGTGCGGCGTTCGTGCACGTGCCGGCGGGGCCGTTCATTCGGGGCGGCGACGCGGATGCGTTCGACGCGTTGCCGCGCGAAGAGGTTCTGGTGGAGGACTTCGCCGTCGCGCGCTTCCCGGTGACGTTCGAGGAGTATCTCGAATTCGTGAACGAGGTGTGGGCCGATGACCCGGAGCGCGGGCGCAAGCGGCTGCCGCACGAGGAGTCCGGCGGCAACGCCATGGTGGCGCAGGACGGCGAGGGGCGCTGGCGCGCCAACGGCGAGGTGCTCGTGGAAGGCGAGGGGCGGCGCTGGTGCCCGCCGGGCGAGGAGGGGCGCATCCCGGTGGTAGCGGTGGACTGGTTCGACGCGCGCGCCTACTGCGCGTGGCGATCGCGGCGCGAGGGGAGGGAGGTGCGGCTGTGCACCGAGGCGGAGTGGGAGAAGGCGGCGCGCGGGGTGGACGGACGCGCGTTCCCGTGGGGCGACCGCTTCGACCCGACGTTCTGCAAGATGCGTCAGTCGCGACCGGGGCGCAACCAGCCGGAGCCGGTGGGCGGGTTCGCCGCCGACGAGAGCCCGTACGGCGTGCGCGACATGGCGGGCGGCGCGCGCACGTGGGTGGCGGACGTGGTGGGCCGCGCGGACGTGGCGGCGGCGGCCCAGGCGGTGGAGCCGGCGCCGGGCGTGCCGCGCGACCAGACGCAGATGCGCGTGGCGCGCGGCGGCGGCTGGAGCGCGCTGATGAACAACAGCCGGGCGGCGGCGCGGCTTCTGTGGTTCGCGGCGTCGCGTCTGACGACGGGCGGGGTGCGGCTGG
>DASYRF010000039.1:0-1587 GCA_036004705.1 Myxococcota bacterium | reverse complement strand
GCAAGAACCCGACAGAGCGCGCGTTCCCGCAGAGCAGTGGATCCGCTGAAGGACCGAGCGACGTGACCATCACCGCACCCGGACACACTGCCCACGCCGGCGCCGCGCCGGCATCTGCCCCGGCGTGGACGTCCCCGGCGTGGACGTGGCCGGACGCGCTGGCCGGCGTCGTCCCGCCGCTCATCTCCCCCCTGACGGAGGCCGGCGAGCCCGACGCCGGTGCGCTGCGCGCCCTGGTGGAGCACATCCTGGCCGGTGGTGGGACGGGACTGTTCGTGCTCGGCGGCTGCGGCGAAGGGGCGTGGCTCACGCTGGCCCAGCGCGCCGCGGTCGTGCGCGCGGCGGTCGCCGCGTCGGCGCGCCGCGCCCCCGTCTTGGCGGGCTGCATGCTCCCCGCGACCGGTCCCGCGATCGAGGCGGCGCGTAGTGCGGCGGACGCCGGCGCCGCGGCGCTCGTCGTCGGCTCGCCGTACTACTTCGCCGTCGACGCGCCAGCGCAGCGCCGCCACGTCGAGGCCATCCTGGACGCCGTTCCGCTGCCTGTCCTGCTCTACAACATCCCGCCCGCGACCCACCACGTCCTCTCACCCGAGCTGGTCGCGTCGCTCGCCGCCGAGCCGCGGGTGCTCGGGATCAAGGACTCGGCGGGCGACCTGAAGGCCTTCCAGGCGTTCACGCGCATCAAGCGCGCGAGGCCCGACTTCCGCGTCCTGCAGGGGCACGAGGCCGTCATGGGGGCCAGCCTCCTGTGCGGCGGTGACGGCCTCGTCCCCGGCCTGGGGAACGTCGCCCCCGCGCTCTTCGCCGCCCTAATCCGGGCCGCGCGGGGCGCCGAGCTGGAGCGCGTGGCCGCGCTCCAGGAACAGATCGACAGTCTGGGGGCGCTGCACGCCGTGGAACACTGGCTCCCGGCGCTCAAGGCGGCGGCGGCGCACGTCGGCATCGGCACGGGCATGCCTTCGCTTCCTCTTCAGCCGCTGTCCCCCGAGTCCCGCGCCCGCGTCGCCGCCCTTGTCGACCGCTACGCGCCCGGCGTCGAATCCCGGGATTAGACCGAACACGGAGGAGATCAACACATGGCCATCTACGGCACGCTCGAAACGTGCGCCGCGCAGGCGCCGCAGACGCCGGCCTTCGCGGCGGCGTTCGGCTTCTTGCGCGCGGTGCTCGACGGAACGCATGCGGCGGGGCGGACCGTGAAGGAACTGGCACCGGGGCAGATCGAGCGCATCGACCTGGTGGGCGACGGCGGGCGGGAGGCGTACGCGCTGCTGCAGTATCCCAACACGCGCGTCCGGGCGGACCAGCAGGCGGAGAGCCACCGCGCGTACGCCGACGTGCAGGCGGTGATCGACGGGGATGAGATTCTGGAGGTGATGCCGCTGGACGGGTTGGAGACGACGACGGCGTACGACGCGGAGAAAGACGTGGCGCTCTACAAGATGCCGCCGGAGGGATCCAGGCTGATCTTGCGTCCGGGCCTGGCCGCGGTGGTGTTCCCCGAAGACGGCCACGCGCCGCTCCAGGACCCGCGCGGCGCTCCCACGCCGTCGCGGCGAGTGGTGGTCAAGGTGCGCGTCGCGTGAG
>DASYRF010000038.1:0-42828 GCA_036004705.1 Myxococcota bacterium | reverse complement strand
CGCCCGGCTGCGCCGGGCTCCGCTCGCGCCGCGCGTTGCCCACAACCCCACAGCCACGGCGGCGGGATCGCGCTTGTCCGCGCGGCCCGTCCGTCGATTGAGGTCTGCCCCGAGGCCGGCGCAGGCGCGTTCTCCGCCTTGAGCAACCTCGGCCTGCGCGACGGCGAGGCCAAGCGGGCGCTCGCCGCCACGCGCGCCCACGTGGGTGTCGGCGCCGCGCGACCTCGTCCGCGCCGCTGCCGCGCTGTCCGCTCTGCCACCAGCTACGCCCCGATCACGTCGCCGGCCCACCATGGTTCAGCCTCGCCGCCGCCACAGCACCGGCGCCAGCGGATGACGCAGTAGTGCTAGGGACGAGCGCGCCGGGGCCGACGCGGACACCGGCCCGCGGGTCCGCCGTCGTCGCGGCGCCCTGCTAAGCTCGGGGCGGAGTCCAATGAACGGCGGCGCGCGGATCGAAGTGCCCGAGCTAGCCCTGGTCGTGTTGATCGGCGCCGCCGGAGCCGGCAAGTCGACGTTCGCGCGGCGCGCTTTCCGCGAGACGGAGGTGCTCTCGTCCGACGCGTTCCGCGCGATGGTGCGTGACGATGCCGGCGACATGGGCGCCACCGGGGACGCTTTCGACGTGCTCCACCTGGCGGCGGCGAAGCGGCTCGCGGCGGGGCGGCTGACCGTCGTCGACGCCACCAACGTCACCGCCTGGGCGCGCCGGCCGCTCGTGGCGCTGGCGCGCGCGCATCACGTGTCGCCGGTGGCCGTCGTGCTCGACCTCCCCCAGGAGATTTGCCTCGCGCGCGACGGCGACCGCGGTGAGCGCGCCGTCGGGTCGCGCACCGTCCGCGCCCAGCGCCGCGACCTGGCGCGCGGGCTCGCCACGCTGGCGCGCGAAGGGTTCGTGCAGGTGCACGTGCTTGCCTCACCCGCCGAGGCCGACGCCGCCCAGGTCGTGCGCGTGCCGCTCCCCTGCGACCGGCGTGCCGACCCCGGGCCGTTCGACGTCGTCGGCGACGTGCACGGCTGCCGCGCCGAGCTGGAGACGCTTCTCGGGCTGCTCGGCTGGGACGTGGCCGCGCGCCGCCATCCCCAGGGGCGGCGCCTCGTGTTCCTCGGCGATCTGGTCGACCGCGGCCCCGACGTGCCCGGCGTGCTCCGCCTCGCCATGGAGCTGACCGCCGGCGGCACCGCTCTCTGCGTGCCCGGCAACCACGACTTCAAGCTCGCCCGCAAGCTCGCCGGACGCAACGTGCGCGTCGCGCGCGGCCTGGCCGCCACCCTCGAGCAGCTCGCCGCCGAGCCGCCCGCCTTCGCCGCCGCCGTCGCCGCCTTCTTCGACGCCCTGCCCTCGCACTACGTCCTCGACCGCGGCCGCCTCGTCGTCGCCCACGCCGGCCTCAAAGAAGCGATGCACGGTCGCGAAGGCCCCCGCGTGCGCGACTTCGCCCTTTACGGCGACACCCCCGGCGAGGTCGACGCCTACGGCCTGCCCGTGCGCCTCGACTGGGCCGCCGACTACACCGGCGCCGCCGCCGTCGTCTACGGCCACACCCCCGTCCTCGCCCCCGAATGGGTAAACGGCACGATCGACATCGACACCGGCTGCGTCTTCGGCGGCCGCCTCACCGCCCTGCGCTGGCCCGAGCGCACGCTCGTCTCCGTCCCCGCCGAGCGCCCCTGGTGGCCCGCCGCCGCGCCCCGCCCCCCGCGCCCCGCGCGCTAGGCGACGGTGAGGCGCGCGCGCGCGGCGGCCACGAAGGCGTCGAGGTCGGACAGATGGTTCGTGACCACGTCGCGGACGATGTCTGGATCGACGTCGGTGTAGCCGTGCACCAGCACGTTGCGGAACCCCGCCATGTCGCGCAAGCGCGCGGCGAGATCGGGCGCGAGCCAGCCCGCTCCGGCAAGCAGGTCGAAGAGCTCGCGGTTCGTGCGCGGCTCCCCAAGCCGCTCGTCCGACACGACGTGTGAGGCCACGTCGAGCGCCGCCTGGATGGCGAGCTGTAGGGTGTGCTCCGCGAATCGACGTTCCTTGACGTCGGCGCGAATGGCTTCCGGGCGGGCGAGCGTGCGTAGCTCGCGCAGGCACGTCTCGATGAACGCGAGCTTCTTCGCGAGCAGGTCGACGTCGGTCACGGCATGGCGTCCAGACGACGGTACCGGCGCAGGTGCGGCCGCAGGTCATCGTATTCGCGGCGCGCGCGTACCTCGAACCGCACGCGCGCGGCGCGGTCGGCCTCCCACACCAAGCGGCCGTCGCGCAGCACCCGGTGCACGAGGTCCAGCGGTGCGCGCTCCAGGACGACGAGCTGGACCGGGCGCCCGAGGGCACGCTCCAGCCGCCCCTCCAGGGCCAGCGGCAACCCCGCCCAGCCAGGCGCCGGGTCGCGCCCGAGCAAGACGGCGACGTCGACATCGCTTTTCGCGCCGTGCGTACCGCGGGCGACGCTGCCATAGAGGTAGACGGCCGCGGCCTCCGCGGGGGCCGCCGCGAACAGGCATTGCAGCGTCTCTTCGATGGCCAGACGACGGCCGTCTCGTGCGGCGGAAGCGCGCTCCATCCGTTGAGTATAGCCGCTCGGCCCCGCCCCCGTCGCGCCGTGACGAGCGTCGGCCGTGGCGTGCCGTCCCCGCGCCAGCTCCGAATTCAGCCGATGGCGGGATCAGCGCTGCAGGCCGGCGCGCAGGGCGGCGAGCACTTCGTCGGGATGGTCGGCGGCCTTGGCCACGCGCGCCCAGTGCTTGCGTACCTTGCCGTCGGGGCCGATCCAGACGGTGGAGCGGATGACGCCCTTCGTCTTCTTGCCGTAGAGGACCTTCTCGCCGAAGGCGCCGTAGGCGGTGAGCACGGCGCGCTCGGGGTCGGAGAGCAAGGTGAAGGGGAGGCGGTACTTGGCGGCGAACTTGGCGTGGGCCTCGGGCTTGTCGGGCGAGACGCCTAGCACGGTCACGCCGAGCGCCTGGAGATCCTTCCAAGCGTCGCGGAAGCCGCAGGCTTCCTTCGTGCATCCGGGTGTGTCGTCGCGCGGGTAGAAGTAGAGGACCACCTCCTTGCCGCGCAGGTCGGCGAGCTTCACCTCGCGGCCATCGCCGTCGCGCAGCGTGAACGCCGGCGCGGCCTTCCCTTCCTGGATCGCCATGTCGGTTCCTCCTCGGTCGGTCGCGCGCATCCTACACCGGCTGGAGCGCGGCACGCCTCCGACCGCTACACTGAGGCCCGTGGATCCGGGCTCGCGCGCGCGGCACGAACCCATCGGGTGGCAGCTGGTCCGGGGCCTGGAGTCCACCCTCGAGCTCGGCGCGGGACCGGCGGGGCAGCCGGCGTTGCGGATGCGCGGAGAGCCACGGGCGCAGATGCGGTGGCCCTTGCTTCAGACTCTACGGGCCGATCGCGTCGCCGGGAAGCGCCTGAGGTTCTCCGCCTGGTTGCGCAGCCCCTCGCAGTGGCAGAAGGGGGCCCCGCCGCCCGTGTACTCGCTCGACGTCTCGCTTCGGGAGCCCAGCTTTCTCACGGAGACGACCGCGATTCACCTCCTCCGGCCGGACGGCACCTGGCAACAGGACGTGCTCGTCGTGGACGTTCCCGCGGAGACGACCAGCGTGGTCTACGGAGTCCGAATGCTGGGACTCGACGAGCTGCTCGTGAGCGACTTCCGCGTGGAGGTCGTCGATACCACAGTGCCCTTGAGCGAGGGTTTGAAGAGGCACGAGGCGTTCTCTTCGCAGGCCGCGCCGGAAGCGCGAGCCCTCGACTTCTCCGACCTGGAGGCTTGGACCAAGGACCACTCGTTGGAGGTCGCGGCGGACGGACCGGGCGGTGTCCGGATCCAGTCGCACGACGGCGGATCGGTCCTTCGAGGTCGTGGACGACGCGGTGCCCGTGACCGACGTGCGCGCCAGCCATCTGATGGCGCCGCGCAACCTGGACTTCACCGAGGCGCGCCCGTTGCCTCCCGTGCCTTGACTGGTCGGACGCGCGCCGGCATCCTGGACCGCGCGTCATGCTGATCGATCCGAAGTACGAGCTGCTGGGCGGCAGCGTCGAGCGGAACGGCCCGCACAGCGTGCAGACGCGCTTCCTGCACCTGCTGGGCTTTCCGCTGATTCCGCGCGAGAGCTACTTCGTGACGAAAGAAGGCAGCGAGCGGAAGGTGCTGGAGATCCGCCGCGACGGACGCTCCATCGCCGCCTGCTACTTGCGCGGGCTGCCGCTGGCGGGGGCGCTGTGGGTGGGCATGCTCGCGGGCGTGCAATTCTTCATTCCTGAGCCGATGGTGCCGTTCGAGGACGACCCGCTCTACTTCGACAAGCCGCTGCTGTTCTGGATCGCCGCCGGCGGGGCGGTGGCGCTGCTGGTCCTGGCGCTGCTGGCCTGGATCGTCACGCGCCACGCGCTGTCGCGCGACGCGCGCGCACGCCGCGCGGTGTATGCGACGTGGATCGGGATGCCCGCCGACCCGGCGCGCCTGCAGGATCCATGGTCGCTGCGCGACGATCTGAAACGGCTCATCGCCGACTCGGCCGAGCAGCGCGGGAAAATGCGCCACGGGTTCGACCGCTGGCAGGAGATCCTCGACGACGAGGCCCTGCGCGATCCGGAAGTCCTGGGCGCGGGGCTCACGCTGACGCGGCTCCTGCTGGGCCATCCGCAGAAAGACACCGACCCAGGGAATCTCACGCGCCTTCACGAGCAACTGTGGATCCGCTTGTGCGCGGTGCAGAAGCCCTGAGGCCGCGCGCGCGGGCGGCGGTGACGGCGGTGGCGGCGGCGGCGATCGCCCTGGCGCTGGCGCTCGCCCTGGCGGCGGCGCCGCGCGCGGCGCGCGGCGGGGCAGTGGAGCTGCTCACGTTCCACGTCCGTGCGGACGCGCCCGCATTGGCGGCGCTCACGCCGCAGCAGCGCGCCTTGATCGACGCCTACAAGGAAGACCGCGCCGGGCTTTCGGGCGGAGCCGGCGCGCCGGCGGAAGGCTTCTCGTTCGACGAGATCGGCCAAGCCGTGCTTCCCGGGCGCGTCGTTCATGCCACGGCGTGGGCCCGCGAGGGGCACGAGTTCTGGATGCCGGGCCTGCTGTACGTTCACGCGGGGCGCATCGACGTGGTGTACGACCGCACCACCAACCTCGACGGCGACGGCTACGATCGGCGGCTCGACGCGCTCGAGGCCTGCGCGCCCAGCTTTCGCGGGGCGAGCGGGAAGCTCTTCGACGGTCCCGCGGCGGCGTTCGACGCGGCGCACGACAAGCTGAAACACGCGCGGTGCTTCGACCTGGGCGGCGACGTGCGGGCGTTCGCCGCGCGCGCCCTCGCCAAGCCCGACGGCCTCGCCGCCGCGGCCGACGACCTGGTGCGCCTGCTCACCCTTGCCGTGGAGCCGGCGCCGGGGGCCAGGGTCCTCCACGATGAACGCGACCTCTCCTCGGCGCCGTTGCGAAAGCTGGTCGACGGCGCCGACGCGCCGCGCGCCCGCTGGCACGACGGCGTGAAGCGCAAGTTCCACGCGCCGCGCCTGACGGCGAAGGACGGCCGCGTCACGATGGACGCGCTCGCGCAGCTCTTGGCCGGGCCGGGCTCCGGCGACCAGCTCCTGGAGGCGCACCTCGTCGCCGGCGGCGATCGCCTCGACTTCGAGCTGGAGAGCCTCGCGTCCACCATCGTGATCATCGAATGACCCGCGGCAGCCGCGTTCGCCCCGCGCGACGCGGCCCCCGCTGGCCCTGGTCAGACGGCGAAGGGCGAGCCGAGCTGTTCGCGGTCGCCGACGACGTCGGGGGCGATGAGGCGAAGCGCCGACTTGTAGCGGCCGAAGGGCGGCATCAGGTAGACGCCCTGGATGCGCGCGCGCACGGCGCGCACGGCTTCTTCGGCGATGCGCAGTCCTTCCTCGGCGGCGGGCGGACCCTGCCCCGCCCGGCGCATGCGCTCTCGGATGTGGTCGGGGATCTGCATGCCGGGGACCTCGGCGTGGAGGAACTCGGCGTTGCGGTAGCTGGCGAGCGGCAACACGCCCATCAGCACGGGGACGCGGAAGGGGCGCACGTCGTCGAGGAAGCGCTCGAAGAGGCGCGGGTCGTACACGGGCTGCGTCATCACGAAGTTGGCGCCGGCCTGGAGCTTCTCTTCCAGGCGGCGTAGCTCGCGGTCACGGTCGAGCGCGGCAGGCTCCACGCCGCACGCCACGGCGAACGACGTGCGCGCGCCGAGGTCCTTGCCGGCCGGGTCGACGCCGCCGTTCAACGCAGCGACCATGCGGATGAGACCGATCGAGTCGACGTCGTACACCGCCGCGGCGTTGGGGTAGTCGCCCATCTTGGGCGGATCGCCGGTGATGATGACGAGGTTTCGGATGCCGAGCACGTGTGCGCCGAGCAGGTCGGCCTGCAGCGCCAGCAGGTTGCGGTCGCGCGTGCAGACGTGGAGGATGACTTCCATGCCGAGCGCGCGCTGAACCTCGACGGCGAGCGCGAGGTTGGACATGCGCGCCGAAGCGCGCGGGCCGTCGGCGATGTTGATGACGTCGGCGCCGCCCTCGTAGACGAGGCGCGCGCCCTCGATGGCCTTGCCGGGGTCGAGCCCGCGCGGCGCGTCGATCTCGACGCTGGCGACGAAGCGGCGGCCGAGCTTGGCGCCGAGGCCGGAGCGCTCGGCGACGGGCAACGGCTCGCGCACCGGCGCGCCCGCCGCGGCGCCGCCCTCGACCGCCGCGCCGGCTGCGCCCCCCGCGCCGCCGCCCGCCCCGCGCGCCGCCGCACCCGACGCCGCAAGGGTCTTGCCGCCGCCCATCATGCGGGCCGCCGCCGCCACGCGCCGGACGTGGTCGGAGTTCGTGCCGCAGCAGCCGCCCACCGCGCGCACGCCAAGCTGGTAGAGGCGCCGCGCGTGCACGCCGAAGTACTCGGGCGTGGCGAGATAGATGCGCCGCCCGTCGAGCAGCCGCGGAAAGCCGGCGTTCGGCGAGATGGCCACCGGCCGCCCCTTGCCGAGCATCCGCTCCGCCACGGGGAAGAGCTCGTGCGGGCCCACGCCGCAATTGGCGCCGACGACGTCGGCGCCCCATTCCACCAGCAGCTCGGCGGCGCGCCCCGGGTCGGTGCCGTCGGCGAGACGCCCCTCCTCGTCGAAGCAGAAGAACGCCACCACCGGGAGCTTCGTGACGGCGCGCGCCGTCTGCAGCGCCAGGCGCATCTCCACCGGGTGGCGGATGGTCTCGATCGCCAGCAGGTCCACCCCGGCGGCGGCGAGCGCCGTCATCTGCTCGGCGAAGGCATCGCGCGCCAGACGCTCCGGCTCGGACGCCGGCCAGGCCGTCGCCGGCAGGAGCCCGGTCGGGCCTACCGAGCCAGCCACCCAGGCGAGGTCGCCGGCCACCTCGCGCGCCACGGCGGCCGCGGCGGCGTTCACCTCGCGGACCTTGCCGGCCAGCCCGTGGCGGGCGAGGCGCGCGGCGTTGGCGCCGAACGTGTTCGTCTCCAGCACCTGCGCTCCGGCGGCGAGGTAGTCGCGGTGCACGGCGCGCACGAGGTCGGGCTTGGAGAGATTCGCCTCGTCGAGATTGTTCGTGAGAAAAACGCCGCGCTCGTAGAGCTGCGTGCCCATGGCGCCGTCGAACACGAGCGGCCCTTGGGCAAGGGCGTCGAGAAACGCAGGGCGCGCGGCCATGGGGCCGAGCAACATAACGCGGCGCACCGAATGCGGCAATGAACTCCGCCGCCTCCGTGGCGCACGAACGCACGATTTGCTAGCGTGCCGCGCCGTGAGCACAGCGCTTGTCAGGGCGGGGGGGATCGCGGTGCTGGCCTGCCTGTCGGCGGCGTGCGCGCCCGTGTACAATGGCAGAGGCCTCGACGGCGGCGCGCCGCCGCCCCCCGCCGACGCCGGCGGCGGATCCGGCGACGCCGGCAACATGCCGGGCAGCGACGCGGGCACCGTGCCCGGCACCGACGCCACCACGCCGCCAGGCACCGACGCCACCGCGCCGCCAGGCACCGACGCCGCCACGCCGGCGTTCTGCGGGAACGGCGTGCTCGACCCGGGCGAGCCGTGCGACGACGGCAACAACGGCGTGCAGACGGACGCCTGCCTCGACGGCTGCATCGCGGCATTCTGCGGCGACGGCTACGTGCGCAGCGGCGTGGAGGCCTGCGACGACGGCGCCGCCAACAGCAACTTCGTCCCCGACGCCTGCCGCACGAGCTGCGTGCCGGCGTCGTGCGGCGACGCGGTCGTGGATACGGGCGAGGGGTGCGACGACGGCAACACCACCAGCGGCGACGGCTGCAGCGCCGCCTGCGCGGTGGAGCCCCCCACGGCCTGCGCGGGCACGGTCTTCGGGCCGGACGCCTACGGCTACACGGGGTGCGCGGAGACGCCGGCGACGCTCCCGTGCGACAACATCTCCGCGACGGGCGCTTCCGTCGGCGCGACGCTGGGTGACGACGGCACCCTCGCGGTGGCGCTGCCCTTCACGTTCGACCTCTACGGCCTGGCCTCGGCGTCGGCGACGATCGCGTCCAACGGCAAGGTCGGCTTCCCCACCGACTACACTTACTTCAACGAGTGCCTGCCGGGGACGTCGCCCGGCACGGACAACACCATCTTCGCCTGGTGGGACGACCTGTACCCGCCGTCCGGGTCGGTGTACTGGCAAGTGCTGGGCACGGCGCCGAACCGCCGTCTGGTGGTGCAATGGGTCGTGCCGCACTTCTCCAGCTCCCCCAGCACCATCGACGTGCGCGCGATGCTCTTCGAAGGGTCGAACGACATCACCGTCTGCTACGCCGACACGTCGTTCGCCACCACCGACGACAACGGCGCCTCCGCGACCGCTGGGATCCACGGCACCGGCGCGTCGTACCTCTCCTACTCGTGCAACATGCCCGTGCTCACGACCGGGCTCGTGCTCCGCTACGATCACCCCTGACGCCGCCGAGGTGCGCATGAAGGACGTCCGCGCCGTCACGTTCGACTGCTACGGCACGCTGGTCGACTGGGAGAGCGGCATCCGCGCCTGGGCGGCGGCGCTGCTGGCGCGCAAGGGCGCCGCCGCGGCCGCGGCTTGTACGCCCGACGATTTCTACCGCCGCTGGGAGGAGCACCAGTTCCAGCTGCTCGTCCCGTACCGCGGCTACCGCGACATCACGGCGCGCGCCGTGGAGCGCGTGCTCAAGGACCTGAAGCTGCCGGTCGACCCGGAGGACGGGCCGTCGCTCGCCGACGCCATCCCTACGTGGCGCCCCTTCCCCGACACGCCCGAGGCGCTGCGTCGGCTAGGCGCACGCTTCAAGGTCGGCATCGTCTCCAACATGGACAACGTCGTGCTGTTCGAGACCATCAGCCGCCTCGGCGCGCCCATCCACCACCGAACCAGCGCCGAGGACGCGCGCGCCTACAAGCCCGACCAGGCGCCCTTTGAGCTGGCGCTGAAGCGCCTGGCACTGGACCCCGGCGAGGTGCTCCACGCCGGCTTCGGCTGGCGCTACGACATCGCCCCGGCGCGCGCCCTCGGCATGCAGACCTGTTTCGTGAACCGCGGCGGCATGCCTCGTCCGGCCGGGTTGGAATGCGACCTGGAAGTGCCGTCGCTCGCCGCGCTCGCCGACGCTCTGCTCGCCGCCTAAGACGGCGCGTCGCGCTGGCGCTCCCGGCCGGCCGCCGCCGGCGCCCGACGCCCGCCGCCCGTGCTGGTCACTCGCCGTCCTCCGTCGTCTCGGCGCCGGGCGCCGACAGCTCGGGAGGAGCTCCGCCGGCGGCGCCGGCCACGCCAGCCGCGCCAGCCGCGCCGCCCGCCCCCCGCGCGCCCTCGCGCCGGATGCCGTAGGCCTTCATTTTCTTGTGCAGGTTCGTGCGCTCGATGCCAAGTGCCGCCGCCGAGCGCGACACGTTCCAGTCGTGCCGGTCCAGCGCCGCGCGAATGAACTCGCGTTCCATCTCGTAGCTGAACTCGCGCAGCGTGCGCCCGGCGAAGGCGCGGTGGTCGAACGACGGCGGCGCCCCGGTGATGTACTCGGGCAGGTCCTTTTCCTGGATGACGTCGTCGCTGAGGATGACCATGCGCTCGACCACGTTCTTCAGCTCGCGCACGTTGCCTGGCCAGCCGTACGTCTGCAGGCGGCGCATGACTGCGTCGCCGATCTTCTTGCGGCGCAGCCCGTTCTCCGCGCAGAACTGATCGGTGAACTGCTCTACCAGCAACGGCACGTCGTCGGGACGCTCGCGCAGCGCCGGGCACTGGACCGGCACTACGTTCAACCGGAAGTAGAGGTCCTCACGGAACTTGCCCGCCTTCACCTCCGCCTCCAGGTTCTTGTTGGTGGCGGCGATGATGCGAACGTCCACCACGATGGGCCGCTCGCCGCCCACGCGCGTGATCTCCCCGTTCTGCAACACGCGCAGCACCTTCGCCTGCGCCGACGCCGCCATGTCGCCGATCTCGTCCATGAAGAGCGTCCCGCCGTGCGCCACCTCGAACTGCCCGCGCTTGCGCCCCACCGCCCCGGTGAACGCGCCCTTCTCGTGGCCGAACAGCTCGCTCTCGATCAGCTCCGCCGGGATGGCGGCGCAGTTCACCTTCACGAACACCGACTGGGCGCGCTGGCTCTGGCGGTGGACGGCCCGCGCCACCAGCTCCTTGCCAGTGCCGCTCTCGCCGGTGATCAGCACGCGCCCGTTGGTCGGCGCCACCTTTGCCACCTGCTCCATCAACCGCAGCATCGTGGGGCTTCGGCCGAGGATCTCCTCCCGCTGCTGCACGCGCGCGCGCAGCTCGCCCACCTCTCGCGCCAGCGTGCGCCGCTCCAGCGCGTTGCGAATGGCGACGAGCACGCGCTCGCGGTCCAGCGGCTTCTCCAGGAAGTCGAACGCCCCGCGTCGCGTCGCCTCCACCGCGTCGGACAGCGTGGCGTGACCCGAGATCATGATGACCGGCAGGTCGGGATAGCGCAGGCGCAGCCGCCCCAGCGCCTCCATGCCGTCCATGCCCGGCAGGCGCACGTCCAGCATCACCAGATCGGCGGGCTCCTCGTCCAGCGACGCCAGACCTGCCTCGGCGGACTCGGCGCCCTGCACGGCGTAGCCCTCGCCCTCCAGCACCATCTTGAGCGTGCGCCGGATGTTCTTCTCGTCGTCGACGACGAGGATGCTACGCGGACCGCCTTCCGCCATGTCGTTCGACTGTACCACGCAGGCCGCTGCACGCGTGGGAGCGCGCCCCGCCGCGGCGCGCCTGGCGACCGGAAGACCTGGCCGCGAGCTCGAGCTCAGCCCTCCGCCGCGGGCGCCCGCCGCGGCCGCGCCCCGCGCCCGTGCTACGCTGCGCCGATGCCGGAGCGCCGTGCGCGTGCCGTCGGGGGAGCGGCCCTGCTGGCCGCCGCCGCCGCCGCGTCGCTGGGGTGCGGGCCGCCCGACCACCTCGCGAACCTCGAGCCGGCGCGCAAGACCGTCGCGGCGTACCTCGACGCCTGGCGGACGCTCGATTTCCGCACGATGTACGGGCTCACCGCGGCGGCGGCTCTGGGCGGCGCCACCGTCGAGCAGTACGAGAACACCGCCAACCAGACCCTGCTGGAGAACGCCGTCATCGCCTCGCACATGCGCTACGCGGTGGGCGCAGCGCGCACGGAGCGGGAAGCCGGCGGCTCCGGCGACGGCGCCGCCGTGGAGCTGAGCTGGACGATCCCGAACATGGCGCGCGCGGTGCAGGAGACCGCCGCGCTCGTGGCCGCGGGCGTCGGCGCGCGCGGACTGCTCGACGCGCTCGCCCCCAAGGTCGCCCACGGCACGGTCCCCCTGGAGACGCACGCCATCACCGTCCGGCTCGTCTGGGAGGAGGCACGCTGGAAGGTGGATCCCGCCTCGATGAAGGTCGCCTCCCACGCCGCCGCCAGGCCCGGTGCGCCCTGACCCGCCCGCGCCGGCCGCCGCGCCGCGGCGCTTGCCGGACCGGAGAGCCGCGGCTATAGTCCGCGCGCCATGAAGACCGGCCGCATCCAAGACGGCGCCTTGCGCGCGGCGGCGCTGGGGGCGGCGCTGTGCGCCGCTGCCGCCGGTGCCGGTTGCCCGGAACGGATCGGCGGCAAGTGCGACAACAGCCTCGACTGCTCGTCGGAGCGCACGCGCCTGTGCGACATCTCGCAGCCCGGCGGCTATTGCCTCATTCCGGGGTGCGAGGCGGGCGGATCGGTTTGCCCGCACGAGGCGTCGTGCGTCGCCTTCCGCGACACCGCCGAGTCGTTCTGCCTGCGCGCCTGCGAACGCGATGCGCAGTGCCGGGACGGCTACGTGTGCTGCGTCCCCGAAGCGGACGCCGGCATCGCCATCCTCCCGCTGCCTGACGGAGGCGTCCCGGCCAACGGCGACCCGGGCTACTGCATCGCCGCCGACCCCGATACGGGCGCCCGTCCCACGGGATGCGCCCCCTGATCCCGCCGCGGCGCCCGTGAGCGCCTTCGTCGACGCCTTCCGCTCCAAGCGCGTCGGGCTGCTGGTGGCGCTGGGGTTCGCATCGGGGCTGCCGCTTGCGCTCACCGGCACGACGCTTTCCGCGTGGATGACGAACGAGGGCGTCGACCTCAAGACCATCGGGCTGTTCGGGCTGGTGGCGCTGCCCTACAACTTCAAGTTCGTCTGGGCGCCCCTCTTCGACCGCTTCGTGGTGCCGTGGCTGGGGCGGCGGCGAGGCTGGATGGCCTGCACGCAGCTCGGGCTGGTGGGCGCCATCGCCGTCATGGGCGGCGTGAACCCGCGCGCCGCACCGTTCGCGCTGGCGGCGCTGGCGGTGCTGGTGGCGTTCCTGTCCGCGAGCCAAGACATCGTCAGCGACGCTTATCGCACGGACGTGCTGCCCGAGACGGAACGCGCCTCGGGCACGGCGACGTTCGTGCTCGGCTACCGCGCGGCGATGCTGGTGTCCGGGGCCTTCGCGCTCATCCTCTCGGCCCGCCTGCCCTGGCAGCTGGTGTACTGGGTGATGGCGGCGCTGATGGCGGTTGGCGTGGCGGCGAGCTGGGTCGCGCCCGAGCCCGAGACCGTGCGCCCGCCGCGCACGCTGGGCGCGGCCGTGGTGGAGCCGTTCGTCGACTACTTCGCGCGCCGCGGCGCGCTCGTGACGCTGGCGTTCATCGCGCTCTACAAGCTTGGCGATTCGCTGGCGAGCGGCATGATCACGCCGTTCCTGCTGAAGACGGGATTCGGCAACGCCGAGGTGGGCGCCCTGCAGAAAGGGCTCGGGCTGGGGGCGACGATCGTCGGCACGTTGCTGGGCGGCGGACTGGTGGCCAAGCTGGGCGTGCGGCGCTCGCTGCTCTGGTTCGGCGTGGCGCAGGCCGCGACCAACGTCACCTACATGGCGCTGGCGCTGGTCGGCAAGAGCTACTGGGTGCTGGCGGGGGCCATCACCGTGGACAACGTCTGCGGCGGGCTCGGCACGGCGGCGTTCGTGGCGTACCTCATGTCGCTGTGCAACCGGCGCTTCAGCGCCACGCAGTACGCGCTGCTGTCGAGCGCCTCCACCGTCGCGGGGCGCCTGATCGGCGCGAGCGCGGGGTTCGCCGCGGAGCGCTTCGGCTGGCCGGTCTTCTTCGGCGGGACCATCGCCGCGGCGGCGCCGGCGCTGCTGCTGCTGGTGCTGGCCATGCCCGACGGAACGGGGGCGCCGCCACCCCCTCCGCCCGTGGACTCAGGACCGGCGGCCGCGCAAGAGAAAGATCCGGCGCCGGCGTGATCCGCGGCCGGGCGGGATCCTGCGCCCCGCATCGGTGGTAAGGTGTTCGCTCCATGGCGGGCGGTGCGCGCTACACGCTGCTGCGCAAGATCGCCGATGGCGGCATGGCGGAGATCTTCCTCGCCTCGCAGCGCGGCGCGGAGGGGTTCGAGAAGACGGTCGTCCTCAAGCGCATCCTCACGGCGCTGAGCGCCGACCCGCAGTTCCGCAACATGCTGCTCGACGAAGCGCACATCGCCATGAGCCTGACGCACTCGAGCATCGTGCAGGTGCTCGACCTGGGCCAGGCGGATGGGCGCTACTTCCTGGCACTCGAGTACGTGGACGGCTGGAACCTGGACCAGGTGCTCAAGCGCGCCGACGCCGCCGGAACGCCCCTGCCGCCGGAGCTGGCGCTCTACGTCACGGCCGAGGTGTGCCGCGCGCTCGCCTACGCGCACTCGAAGACCAACCGGGACGGCAAGCCGCTGGGGATCGTGCACCGCGACATCTCGCCGCACAACGTGCTCGTCAGCGAGCAGGGCGAAGTGAAGCTCGCCGACTTCGGCATCGCCAAGGCGGTGGACCGGCGCGAGCGCAGCGTGTCGGGCACCATCAAGGGGAAGATCGCCTGGATGTCTCCCGAGCAGGCCAAGGGCAAGGAGCTGGACCACCGCTCCGATCTGTTCTCGGTCGGGGCGATGCTCTATCGCATGACCACGGGCGAGACGCCCTTCAACGCGCCGACGGATCTGGAGACGTTCCTGAAGGTGCAGGCGGCGGAGTTCCGCCCGCCGGAGGTGCTGCGCCCGGGCCTCGACCCGGCGGTGGTGCGCGTCATCAAGCGCGCCATGCAGAAGGAAGCGGCGGAGCGCTACCAGAGCGCCGACGACATGCTGGTCGACGTGGAGCAGGTGCTACGCACGGCGCTGCGCGCCGCCGGCCAGAGCGAGCTGAAGCGCTGGCTGGCAGCGCTGGGCGCGCGCGACGGCGTGCCGCCGATCGGGCGCGCCACGGCCGGCGCCGGACCGGGCGAGGTGCCGCAGGCGCTGACGCTCGACGAGGTGGGCGAGCCGTCGCTGGAGCTGGTGCCGATGTGGGCCGAGGCCACGCAGGCGGCGGTCTCCGAGCCGAGGCTGCGCGGCAGCGAGGTGGGGCGGCTGAGCGCCGTGACGCGCGCCGAGGCCCTCG
The DNA here is from genome assembly GCA_036004705.1 of Myxococcota bacterium. Taxonomy (GTDB): domain Bacteria; phylum Myxococcota_A; class Polyangia; order DASYRF01; family DASYRF01; genus DASYRF01. The sequence goes on along the minus strand of DASYRF010000038.1, from coordinate 27,947 downwards.
GGTCGCGTCCAGGCGCCGACGGCGGCGCGTGGGTGCCACCGGCCCTGGGCGCGGGCACGGGCACGCTCGCGGCGGGGGCGGGCTCGGGCACCGCGGTCGGCGACGCGCCGCGCCCGCGCAAGCGCGGCCTGGGTGCCGGCACGGTGCTGCTCGTTCTGGTGCTGGTGGCGGGCGGCATGGCGGCCGCGGCGTGGATGGGGATCGTGCCGGGTTGGAAGGACGGGACCGGCACCGGCGCCGCCGGCGACGCCCCACCCGGCACCGCGGCCAAGGACAAGGGCGTTGCCAAGGACAAGGGCAAGGGCACCTACGCGCGCGTGGACGGCTCGGGGCGTCCGGCGACCGCGGCGGGCGGCCCGCGCACCGGCGCACCGGCGAGCGCGACCGCCAAGACGAGCGCCAGCGCGACGGCCAAGGCGACCGCGGACGCCGACGGCGACGACGAGACCGACGGCGACGAGGCCAGCGAGGAGACGGAGAAGAGCCTGCTCGCCAAGGCAGTCGGCGACGTGAAGCGCGCGGTGCTGGGGGAGGACGACGCCGAGGACGGCGACGGCCCTGCGACGGCCACGCCGGGGCGCGTGTCCACCGGCACGCCCGGCAAGACGACCGCCGGCGCGCCGCGCACCGCCGCCCCCGCGCCGCGCAAAGACGACATCGTCTCGGTAAAGATCGCCAGCGCCCCCAGCGGCGCCGTCGTGCGGTAGAAGTCGCGCGTCTTCGGCCGCACGCCCATCACGCTTCAGTTCAAGCCCGGCATCACCTACGCCCTGACCTTCGTGAAAGGCGGCTACTACACCGCCACGAAGAAATTCTACGCCGCCTACAAGAAGGGCCAGGTCCTCTACGTGGCAATGCGCAAAGCCGGCTACAAGAAGCCCCCGCCCAAGAAGCACCGCTGACCCGGCACAGGAATAATCCCGCTTCCCCGCTAGTCGGACGGCGCGAGGGCAGCGAGGAGGCGGTCGAGCTCGCCTGTCTTGTTCAGGGCGTAGAGCTCGTCGAAGCCGCCGACGAGGTGGTCGCCGACGAAGATGACGGGAACCGTGCGCCAGCGGGTCCGGGCGACGAGCTCGGCGCGGGCCGCTTCGTCCTCGGTCACGTCGACCTCTTCGAACGAGACCCCCTTCGCCTCCAGAAGCCGCTCCGCCCGCCGGCAATAGCGGCAATAGGTCGTCACGTACAATTTCACGGGAGGATTCATTGGGTGGACGGGGCCGTCGCGGGCTCCACGCTAATGATGCACGGGGTCGGGGGGTGGGTTCAACGCCAGGTCAGCTCGAACGTGGCGGCGCCGCGCGGGGTGTCGGCGCGCGTCACCTGCACGTTCCCTTCGGTATGCGTGAGGGTGAAGAACCCCTCGAACGTGCCCGCCAGCCCGGTCACGTAGCTCCCCGCCGCCGCCAGCTCCGGCGGGTAGCCCTCCATGGCCAGCGTCGCCCGCTGCGGGTCGTCTTCGGTGGCGTCGATGATCGTCCCCAGCCCGCGCGTCACCAGGCCCCAGCTCCGCGGCGCCCAGCGCGCCAGCGCGCGCGGCGTGGTGCCGAAAAGGCGCAGCGCCGTGTCGGCCATCGCCCGCAGGAGCGGCCCGCGCACGAGCGCCAAAAAGACGTCGCGCCAGAGCGCGCGGTCGGCCTCGTCCCCGAGCACCACCAGGGTGCGGTCGGCGACGACATGGTGAAGCCGCGCCGGGAACCACGCCACCGACAGCGCCGCGTCGAGCTGCGCCAGCAAGTCCGCCGGCACGCCGGCCCGCACCTCGCCCCGCTGCGCCTCGGGCAGCCGATCGATCGCCGCCAGCAAGGCCCTGGTGGCGCTCACACGAAAGGCAGGCTCGCTCCCCACGCCCGCAGGGTGCCCCGCTGCGGGCCCGCTCGGCAAGCCGCGTGCGACTCCACCAACCGCAGCGAGGGCTGGGTGAAGGCCGAGTCGGTCGCGGAGGTCTGGTACTACTGTGCGCTGAACGGCGCACCCGTCAGGTAGCCGGCGCGGCGGCGCGGGCGAGGACAGCGAGGATCTCCGCGCCCAGCTCTGCCACTTGCCAGCGGCGCACCTCGGCAACCGCGGCCAGCGCAGCGGCGTCCCGCGGGAAGGCGCGCGCAATCTCCCAGAGCGCGCCGTTCGAGATCAGGAGGCCTGCATCGAGCGCGCGGCGCGCCGCCGCCTCCTTGCGCCACCGGCGCAGCGCGTCGAACCGCGCGCGCTCCGCGCGCTGGAGGGGCCCGCCGCCGCCGGATCCGCCCACGCCTCCGCCTCCGCCGCCGGCGCCCCGGCCGTCGTCGTCGCCGTCGGCACGGCGCGGCTGCTCGGTGGGCAGCGCGTCGCGCAGCGCGGCGAGGATCTGGCGACCCGCCGCCTGTGCCAGCCGCTCGCCCACTCCTCGCACGTGCGCCAGCGCGGCCACGTCGGCGGGCGGGCGCTGGGCGAGCGCCGCAATCGCCTCGGTCGCGAGCACGCGGAACGGCGGGACGTCGCGCTGCCGCGCGCGCGCGTCGCGCCACTCCCAGAGCGCCTTGAAGGCGCCGCGCTCGCGCGGGCTCATGCGCCGCGCCGCCGGCTCGCGTGCCCAGCCGTCGGCGGCAAAGCGCTCGTTGCGGGCGACGCGCGCCTCCACGAGGGAGAACTCCTCGGCGGCGGCGGCGGCGCGCCCGGCCGCCGCCAGGTCTTGCGCCAGGCGCTCCGCGACGGCCACCAGATGACGCGTGTCGCCGCGGGCGTACTCCACCAGATGCGGCGGAAGCGGGCGCACCGTCCAGTCGGCGCGCTGCGAGGCCTTGTCCACGGCCACGCCGACGAAGTCACGCAGCAGCGCGGCGAGCCCGACCTCGGTGCGGCCCACCAGGCGCGCGGCGATCATCGTGTCGAACAGGCCGCGGATCTCGATCCCGAAGTCGCGGCGCAGCCCGATCACGTCGTAGTCGGCGCCGTGCAGCACCTTGCACACGGCGGGGTCGGCGAGGAGCGGAGCGAGGGGCGCGAGGTCGCGTAGGGCGAGCGTGTCGACGAGCGCGTCGCGGGACGGCGTGGAAATCTGCACGAGGCACACCCGCTCGAAGTAGCGGTGGAAGCCGTTGGCCTCGGTGTCGAGGGCGAGGCGCGATTCGGCGCGCAGGTCGGCGGCGAACGTCTGCAGGGCGTCCGGGCGGTCGATCCACAGCAAGGGCCGGGCGGAGGCGTCCTCCATCCGCGACCATTCTAGCGCGACGTCGGCTCGGGCAGATGCTCCACGAAGGGCATCGCCCGCGATGCGTGCACGTGGTGTTCACCCGTCTCCAGCTTCGCTGGTAGGATGATGCCGAGGGGTCGGCCGATGCCCAGCACGCACATGATCGAGGACCTGGCGTGGCGTTTCATCAGCGCGTTCGCCGCCGCCGATCCCGACCTCGCCGAGAGCGTCATCGACGACGTGCACCTCGAGGTGAGCGACTTCGGCGAAGAGGCACACGTCGAGCACTACGACGTGGAGAAGTTCCGAGACCTGGTGGCGAGCCACGCCGGCGACCCGCTGGAGCGGCGCCGCGGCCCCTGCAGCGTGGAGTTCCTGGGCGCCAACGTCGCCGTTTGCCGGCAGACGCTGCATGCCGTGGCGCCGAGCGGGCGCACGTTCGACTGGCAGGTGATGCTCGTCTTCGCCCACCACGGGGAGCGCTGGCGCGCGACCGCTAGCCTCTGGGGGCCCATTCCGCCCTGGGCGGTCGAAGAGATCGAAGCCGCCATGGTCGAGCGCTGAGCCGGGGCGCGCCGCTGGCGCCCGCCCGTCCAGTCGCGGTAAAGGAGGCGCCCATGTCCGGGACCTCCCTGCTGTCCACACCAGCGACGCTGCGCCTGCACTCCGCGACGTGGGCCGAGGCCCTGGAGCGCGTCGCCGCGAGTGGGTGTCACCTGATCTTCGTGGAGCGCAACCGCGAGCCGGCGGTCGTGCCGTACCGCGCGCTGCTGGAGCGCGCGCGCGCCTACGCCCACCACCTGCTGTCGCACGGGCTGGAGCGCGGCGGGCGCGTCATGATCCTGCTGCCCACCGGCGAGGACTGGGTCGCCGCTTTCTTCGGCACGCTTTTGGCCGGAGGCGTGCCGGTGCCGGTGGGGCCGACCTTCAGCATCGGCGGGCTCGACAAGCATGCCGAGACGCTGCGCCACATCGCCACCAGCTGCGCCGCGCACCACTTCTTCGGCACGGCGCGCGTCGAGCAGTACATGACGCAGATCTTCGCCCCCGGCGCGCTGCGGGCCTTCATCAACCCGGGCAGGGATCTCGGTGGGGGCGCAGCGCCCGGCGCCGGCACGGCCGCGGCGGCCCACGCCTTCCCCGCGGCCGACGGCGATTCGCTCGGCATGATCCAGTACACCTCCGGCACGACCTCGATGCCCAAAGGCGTGGAGCTGACGCAGCGTGCGCTCCTGAGCAACGCCTACGACGTCGGCGAACGTCTCGGCATGGGGCCGGCCGAGGTGGGCGTCAGCTGGCTGCCGCTCTTCCACGACATGGGGCTCATCGGTGCGCTCCTCACGGCGGTGTACTGGCACTACCCGCTGGTGCTCATGACGCCGGAGCTGTTCCTCATGCAGCCGCGGCGCTGGATGGAGGTGGTGGCGGAGCAGCACGCCACGATGTCGGTCGCGCCGAACTTCGCCTACAAGACCGCCGTGGCCAAGATGGCGGGCGCCGACGCCGCGGCGCTCGACCTGGGCCGCTGGCGCATCGCCCTGAACGGCTCGGAGTCGGTGCTGCCCAGCACGCTCCGCGAGTTCTCGGTGCATTTCGCGGCGGCGCGCTTCGACCCGCACGCCTTCCTCCCCGTCTACGGGATGGCGGAGAACTGCCTGGCGGCCACCTTTCCCGACGTGGGGACGCTCTTCGACTCGGACGTGGTGGACCGCGCGCGCCTGGAGGTGGAGCGCGTGGCGGCGGCGCCGGCCGACCCCGGCGGCGCGGGGGCGCGCGAGATCGTCTCGGTGGGCTATCCGCTCTCCGGGCAGAGCGTCGCGATCGAGGGAGAGGACGGACGCGTGCTGGACGAGCGGCAGGTCGGCGAGATCATCGTCCAGGGGCCTTGCCTCATGCGCGGGTACCACGACAATCCTGAGGCGACGGCCCGCACGCTGCGCGGCGGGTGGCTGCACACCGGCGATCTCGGCTACGTCTCACGCGGGCGACTCTTCGTCACCGGGCGCGCGAAGGAGATGATCATCGTGCGCGGGCGCAACTACTACCCGCACGACATCGAGCAGCTCGTGGCCGGCGTGGTGGGCGACTCAAGCGCCGGGTCGGCGGCGGTGGGGCTCTTCGACGAGAACGCCGGGACCGAACAGCTGGGGCTGCTGGTGGAGGTGGAGAGCCACAGCCGGCTGGGGCGCACGCACGACGCCATCGCTGCGGCGATCAACAACGATCTGATCGCCGCGCTTGGGATCCGCGCCGAGCGCATCGCGTTCGTGAAGAACCGCACGCTCCCGCGCACCACGTCGGGCAAGCTGCAGCGCACCGCTTGCCGACAGCGGCTCATCGACGGATCCTTCTTCCCGGCCGAGTAGGAGGCTACGGCTTCGACAGCTCGGCGGCGCGCGCCGCGAGGTCGCGCGGACAGCCAGCTCGGCCGGCGCCGTCGCGCACGAGCGCGCGGACGATGGGCGACGCCGGTCCCTTGGCGCGGGCCACGGCCGCGAGCTTCTCCAGCGCGACCTTTCGCCCGGGACAGTCGGCAGCGAAGGCAAGCGCGCGCGCCGCTTCCTGCCAGCCGCTGCCGGGGCGGCCGAACTCCAGCGTGTCCAGGGCGCGCCGGGCCCAGTAGACGAGGTCACGCTGCTCGCCGGCGGCGGCGGCGGCGACCAGCTCGGGGAGCGCGGGCGCGCCGATGCGGTCGAGCACGATGTTGTAGGCCTTCTTGCCGGTGGTGGCCATCGACCAGACCACGTCGTGCGAAACGATCGGGTCGTCACGCAGCGTTCCGGCGGCATCGAAGCGCAGCGCCTTGTTGTAATCGTCGAGCGCGGCGTTGCTCTCGCCACGCGCGGCGTGGATGCGGCCGCGCAACGCCAGCGCCTCGACGTGGAACTCGTCGCGGCGGATCACGTCGTCCACGAGCTTGTAGGCTTCCTTGAGGTTGCCGACCTCGATGAGCTTGGCGGCGCGCCGCACCTTGTTGTCCTTGTACGAGTCGCCGGGAAGCGACGCGCCGTCGGCGCCGTCGTCGTCGCCGTCGTCGCCGCCCCCGTTGCCCAGGGATCCGCCGCCACCGCCGGGCGTCGCGCGCCCGCCGGCGGCCGCCGACGAAGCGCCGCCTCCCGCGGCGCCCGCGCCCGTGCCCGCCGCGCCGGCGCCGGCCCCCGACCCCTTGACGCTGCCCTTCTTCGACTTGGGGGCGTGAACGCCGGCGCCGCTGGCGGGGCCGTCCCCCGCGCCTACCCCCGCGTCTGAGGCCGCGGCGCCGACCGCCGCACCGTCGGCTCTCTCTCCGAGCGCGCTGTCGAGCCCCGCCACGACCGCCAGCAACAGCCCCGCCACCGCGGCCACGGAAAGGCGCTGCCGATCCACCAGGCGCGGCACGGCCGACAGCCCCGGCGGCACGACCGGCGCGCCCACGAGGTCGGCGCCCTCGAAGGATTCGGTGTCGGGCGCGCCACCGTGTGGGACACGGGGCGCGGGCGAGGCGTCCCCACTGTCGCCGGCCGTGTCGGCGGCGCTGAAGAGCCCCGCCGCCAGCGCGGCCTGCCACTCCGGCGAGCGCTCGAGCGCGCCCTGGAGCTCACCGGCCGACTGGAAGCGCTCACCTGGCTTCTTGCGCAGCGCGCGCAGGACGGCTTCGGCCAGCTCCGCGCTGAGGTCCGGGCGAAGGGCGCGCGGGTCAGGCGCGGGCTCCAGCACGTGCGCACGAATGAGCTCCACGGCCTCGTCGGACACGAAGGGCCGCTGGCCGCACAACAGCTCGAAGAGCATGACGCCCACCGAGTAGACGTCGCCGCGGTGGTCCACCTCGTCTCCCGCCGCCTGTTCGGGCGAGATGTAGGCGGGCGTGCCGAGGATAGTCCCGGCGCGCGTGAGGGTGGCGTCCTCCGTTTGCCCGACCGCGTCGATGATCTTCGCGAGGCCGAAGTCGAGGATCTTCACGTGGTCGGCGCGGCCGCTGCGCTTGTCGTGCAGGAGGATGACGTTGGCGGGCTTGAGGTCGCGGTGGACGATGCCCTCGGCGTGCGCATGCCCGAGCCCGCGCAGCAGCTGGATGAAGATGTTGAGCGTGCGGCTGAGGGCGGGGCGCCCGGCGCCCACGACTTCGCGGAGCGACTGGCCCTCGAGGTGCTCCATGACGAGGTACGAGATGCCGTTCGCGGTGCGCCCGTAGTCCGTGACGGCGACGCAGTTCAGGTGGTGCAGGCGGCTGGCGGCGCGCGCCTCGCGGTCGAAGCGCCGGCGGTAGTCGTCGTGGACGGCCAGCTCGGAGGACAGCACCTTGATGGCCACGCGCTTGCCCATTGCGAGGTGCTCGGCGAGGTAGACCTGCCCGATGCCACCTTGCCCGATGAGCGGCCCAACGCGGTAACGGCCATCGAGCACGACGCCGGCGAGCTTCCCGCGCTCGAGGCCAGGCGTCATGTCCGTCCCGTCGCGCGGGCAGAACCTGGTTCCGTCGGGGTATCGTTCCCCGCACGCCCCGCAGCGCAGCATGGCGCATCATTATATGACTGGAAGGTCCTGCGGCCAGGTGCGCGGGCGGCCGGGTGGGACAGAAAGTGCTTGACACGCCCCATGCGGGGCCTTAAAGGGAATGAATATTCATTCCCTCGGACCCGACGGGGGCCCGTGGCGCGGGCCAGGCGGAGCCGGGCGGGCGGACCAGAGGAACGATGCAGACCGAGACGCGAGCGAAGGACACGGCAGGCAAACGCGAGGCGATCCTCGACGCCGCGCTGGAGCTGTTCGCGGAGCGCGGGTTCCACGGGACACCGGTGCCTCTCGTCGCCGAGCGCGCCGGTGTTGGTGCGGGGACGATCTACCGGTACTTCGAGAGCAAGGAAGCGCTCGTCAACGCCCTCTACCAGAGCTGGAAAACGAAGCTGGGTGCCGCGCTCATGGAGGACTTTCCCTTCGACCGGCCGGTGCGCGAGCAGTTCCACGTCTACTGGGAGCGCATGGTGCGGTTCGTCCGCCAGCACCCGCGCGCGTTCGCCTTCCTCGAGCTGCATCACCACGCGCCCTATCTCGACGACACCAGCCGCGCCATCGAGGCGCAGCTGCTCCAGGTGGCCTCGGACTTTCTGGAGCAGACGGCCAAGCAGCAAGTCACCAAGGCGCTGCCCCCGGCCCTGCTGATGGCGATCGTGTTCGGCGCATTCGCGCAGCTCATCAAGGCCTCGTGGCTGAGCGAGATCACGCTCACGGACGAAATCATGGACGCCGCGGAAGCTTGCTGCTGGGAGGCCATCCGCCGCTGAGGCGGTCAAATCATGGAGTAAGCACCGCCGGTTGAACGGCGGAAGGGACCGGATTGTATCTTCCACGGGAATGAATGTTCATTCCCTTGCGTACAACGGCGCGAGCCGAGAGCACGGGCAACACAACCACAGGGAGACGGACGATGAAGAACGGAAAGACGATCCTGATTACGGGCGCGACCAAGGGCATCGGGCGGCACGCCGCGCTCTACCTGGCGCGCAAGGGCCATCGCGTCATCGCAACCGGCCGCGACGAAGCGGCCCTCGCCACGCTGCGGGACGAGGCGCAGGGCACCACGCTCGAGACGTTGCGGCTCGACGTCACCGACGCAGCGTCGATCGCCGCCGCCAAGGCCGAGGTCGACCGCCGCACGGACGGCCGCGGGCTGGACGCGCTCGTGAACAACGCCGGCTACGGCATTGCCGTGCCGCTGGAGATGATCGACGACGCCGACCTGCGCGCTCAGTTCGACACCAACGTCTTCGGGCTCGTGGCCGTCACGCGCGCCTTCCTCCCGCAGATGCGCGAGCGCGGCGAAGGCCGCGTCGTGAACGTGTCGAGCGTCGGCGGCCGCATCACGCTTCCGTTCTTCGGCGCCTACAACGCGACCAAGTACGCCGTGGAGTCGATGTCGGACGCGCTGCGCCTGGAGATGGCGCCGTTCGGCGTGCACGTGGTTCTCATCGAGCCCGGCGTCATCGAGTCGGAGTTCAGCAAGACGTCGTTCGACCTGCTGGGCAAGTACCGCGCCAGCGAGTCGCCCTACTCCTTCGTGCTGGAGCGCGCCGAGCGCATCAAGCAGCAGAGCGACGCCACGGCGGTCGGGCCCGAGTGCGTGGCCCGCGCGATGGAGCGCGCCATCACCGCGCGCCGACCGGCGGCGCGCTACGTCGCCCCGGCGCGGACACGTGCGCTGCTGGCGATGAAGGCGCTGCTCCCCACGCGGTGGATGGACGCCATGATGGGTGCGATCGTCGGGCTCACGCGGCGGCGTCGCCTGGCCCACGCGGCAGCGACGAGCGGCGCGCGCGGCCGCGCCGCCCTGCAGTCCGCCTGACGCGACGCCACGGAGTTGACGCTCCCAAGCGGAGGCGTTATCGAGGGCGCATGAGAAGCGTGGGCGCAATCGGACGTCTGTTCGCGGCAGGCGCGCTGGCGGTGGCGCTCGCCGGGTGTGGCGGGACGCAGAGCGCGCCGGGCTCGGGCATCGCCGCCAGCGCGGGCGCGACGGCACCCGCCAGCGCGGCGGGCGGCGCGGCCGCCACGCCCCCCGGCAGCGCGGCGGCGGCCGTACCGGCGACCGTGCCGGGTCCCACGTTGCTGGCGCCGGGAACGCCGGCCCCGGACTTCAGCGCGCCGGTGAACGACGGCACGACGGTGCGGCTCGCCGACCTGCGAGGGAAACCGGTGATCCTGTATTTCTATCCGCGCGACGCGACCCCTGGGTGAACGGCGGAGGCGCAAGCCTTCCGCGACGGGATCGCGGACTTCAATGCAGCCGGGGCGGTGGTCCTCGGGGTCTCGCTCGACAGCGTCGAGTCGCATCGCGCCTTTGCCGCCGACAACGCGCTCCCCTTCCCGCTTGTGTCCGACACCGGCGGCGTCGTGGCCGCCAAGTTCGGCGTCCCGGCGGCCGACGGCTCGGCGGACCGCGTGACCTTCCTGATCGGACGGGACGGCGTCATCGGCCAGGTCTGGCCGAAGGTGTCGGTAGAAGGCCACGCGGCCGCGGTGCTGGCGGCCGTCCGCGCCCTGCCCCCCGCCGGTGGCTGACGCTTCCCGCGCGCATCGTCACGGAACCGTGGGCGAAAACGAAGCGGGTTGACACCAGATCCGTTCGCGCCCATGCTCCGTACCCAAAGCAGCAATCGCAGCGCCGGTTCGCACGCCGCGTCAAAGCGCGCGCGACGGCTTTTCTCGTTCTTACAAGGAGAGTGACGATGAAGCATCGAAGTGTGCTCCGCTGGACGTTGTTGGGGGTGGGCGCCGCCGCCGCGGCGACGGTGGCCTTGGCGGTCACGGCGCCGAGGCTGTTCGCCGCGGACCACCGCGACTTCACACCGACGGGCCCGGGCCTGGCGCCGGAGGCCGACATCAACGACCTCTACGTGTTCATGAACCCGAACGACGCGAACGAAGTCATCATGTCGATGAGCGTCTTCCCGTTCGCCGATACGGCGATGGGCGGGCCCGCCGCGTTCTCCGACGCGGTCGAGTACCGCTTCAACGTCGAGAACGAGCTCGGGACGACGTTCACGGTCAGCTGCACCTTCAGCGCCGCCGCCACGCAGGTGATCACGTGCACGGGACCCGGCGGCGAGACGGTCACGGGGAACGTGGGCGCCGAGCTCACGAGCACCAGCGGCCGCCTGCGCGTGCAGGCCGGCGAGTTCGACGACGCGTTCTTCTTCGACCTGGTCGGCTTCCAGAACATCGTGAACGGCGCGACCTGCGACACGCTCGCCATGGTGTGCCAGGGCACGATGAATACGTGCCTGCTCGACTCGGACTGCAACGCGTTCGACAACGGCGACACCTTCGTGGGTCACAACACGCTCGATATCGTGGTCGGCGCGGACAAGACCCTCTTCCAGGGTTGAGGAGGACGACGATGAAAACCAACGCACTGAAGGGAACTCTCGTCGGCCTCGCCGCGCTGCTCGTGCCGGGGCTGACTGGTTGCGACTGCCACAAGGGGACCGACTCGGGCGTCACGCCGGGAACAGACTCGGGCGGGGCGGTCGACTCGGGCGCGACCGACTCGGGCGGCGGCACGGTCGACTCGGGCACTGGCGACGCCGGCACGGCCGCCGCGCCGGTACTGAAGGTCTACGCCTCCACGCACATGGTCGGCTCGGGCACGCAGCTCGACCGCATCGGGCGCCCCGGGATCAACACGGCGCTCATCCCCGGCGCCATGCACGACACCTACAACGCCGACGCTGATCCCACGATGTGGGGAACGAACTGGACGGCCACGATCACCGCGGGCATGTCCGCCGCCGACGGCATCGACGGCATGACGGGCAACCGGCTCACGGACGTTCTGGGAGTGCCGGACGCGGTCATCGCGCCGATCCTGGCGGACGACCGGCTCCTCATCGACACGGGCATCGCCACTTGCGGCGAGTACCTGTCGCGAGAGCTGGCGCTGCTCGGCACCGGCATGAACCAATGCGGCGGGCGCCCGCTGGCGGCGGACGTCATGGACGTGAGCCTCGAGGTGCTGGTCGCCGCGACGCTCACCGACAACGTCCCGACCGACAGCGTGTTCTTGCTGGACTGGCCGTTCCTGGCTCCCGCGAACTGACTCCCGTGCGGCGGCACCGGCTTCTCTGCGGAGCGGGTGCCGCCGCTCTCTTCCTCGCGCCCGCGTGCGGCGGCGCAGCCGGTGGCTCCGCGGCGCCTGGATCCGCGACGCCGGCGGCCGTCGAAGCGACGGCGGTGCCGGGCCCGGCTGCCCGCCCGAAGACGGCCCTGGCTCTGCCGACGCACGCGCCGCTGAGCGTCGCCGAGCTGCGCACGACGAACGGCGACCTCTACGTGCACAACCTCGGCGCGCGGCTGGAATCCGCCGAAGCGGCCTGGGAGGGCGGCGCCGGCCCACCGGCGAAGGTGCTGGCCCTGGCGTCGGTGCGCTACGAGCGTTACCGCGCGCTGGGGCGGCTGGAGGACTACGACACGGCGGTGTCGCTGGTGGAGAGCGCCACGACGCACCTGCCGCTGTCGGCGTCCGGCGACGCGCTGCTCCTGCGCGCCGAGCTGCACGCGGCGATGCACCGGTTCGACGCGGCGCAGGCGGACCTCGACGCCGCTTTGGCCGCGCACGCCAAGGTCACCGACGTGGAGCCGGTGCGCGCCGAGCTGTCGCTCGCGCTGGGGCGCTACGCCGACGCCATCCGCTTCGTGGAGAAGATGTATCGCGACAAGCCGTCGATGGGGAGCGCCATGGCGCTGGGAGCCGTGCGCTTCGAGGAGGGCAAGGTCGACGAGGCGATGCGCCTGTACACCGAGGCGCCGGGATATTTGCGCGACGTGTCGCCGCTGCCGGTGGCGGCGCTGGCGGTGCAGCACGGCGCGATGTACGACCGGCTCGGCGACTTCGCCCGGGCGAGGGAGTTCTTCGCCGCGGCGCACGAACGGCTGCCGACCTACGCGGCGGCCACCGAGCACCTGGCGGAGACGGAGCTGAAGCTCGGCCACCACGACGAGGCGGCGCGCCTCTATGCAGAGGTGGCGGCGCAGACCGACAACCCGGAGTTTTGGGCGGGTCTGGCCAGCGCCGAGCGCGCGCGCGGGAACGCGACGGCGGCTGGCGCCGCGGAAGCGAAAGCGCGCGCCGGGTTCGACGACTGGTTGAAGCGCCATCCCGAGGCCTTCTGGGACCACGCGGCGCGCTATCACCTCGACCGCGGCGAAGCGGCGGTCGCCGCCGATCTCGCGCGCAAGAACGCGTCGGTCCGCGCGGACGCGGCGGCGCTGTCCCTGCTGGCTCGAGCCGAGGCAGCGGCGGGGCAGGCGGCGGCGGCCTGCGTGGCACTCGGCCGGCTGCGCGCGACGGCCATGCACCCGCCCGAGCTGGCGGCCCTGGAGAAGACGCTCGGGCCGGGCTGCGCGCACTGACCGCGCGAGGCGCTCGACGCGCTCGCGCTGGCCGACCTCCACCTGCCCGGTCGCATGCTAGATTGGCCGCCCAAGGAGAGGCTCTTGCGTAGGCACTGGCTGGTCATCGCGGCGGCGCTCGTAGGGATCGGCTGCGGCGGACGTTCCGCCGGCGGCGATGCCGGGGACGCCGGCCTCGGCCCCGACGCGGCCGCCGCGACCGACACCGGCAGCGGCGCGGACGCGGGTCCGCCCGCGCGCACCGACGTGAGCTTCGTCACCGCCGACGGCGCCACCTTGCGCGGCTACCTCACCGCCGCGCCGGAAACGCCCGCCGGCGCGCCGGGTGTCGTGCTCGTGCACCAGTACCTGATGGACGACCTGCAGTGGGGCGACCTTCCCGAGGAGCTGGCCGCCCAGGGATGGCGCGTGCTGGCGTTCGACCTGCGCGGCCACGGCACCTCCGACCCCTACACGGGAGCCAACTACCTCTCCGACCCCGTTGCCGGGCCCGCCGACCTCGACGCCGCCCTCGCCTTCCTCGCCGATCCGGCGGGAGGCGCCGCCGACCCGGCGCGCCTCGGCGTGGTGGGAACGAGCGTCGGTGCCAACCTTACCGTCGCCGCGGCGGTGCGCAGTCTGGCGCGCACCTACGTTTCCTACTCGGCGCGGCTCCCGCCGGTGGAGACGTTCGCCGGCGGCCCCGCCACCGGCATGCAATCGGTTTTCTACGTCGCCTCCGAGCTCGACGCCGGAGGGCAAGCCGCCGACGCGCAGGCGATGTACGACGCCACGCTCGATCCACGCGACCTGCGCGTCTACGCCGGCATCGCCGACCACGGCATCGCCATCCTGACGAACGAGCCCGACGCCCGCCCCGCGCTCGTCGCCTGGCTCGGCGCGACACTCTGACCTGACGCCCTACTCGGCGCGATGCTCGATCTCGGGCGGCGCCTTGAAGAAAGCGTTTCGGTCGGGGTCGTTGTAGGCCTCGTATTCGATGACCCACGGCGTGATGGTCGTCTCGCCGTCCTGGTGCAACACCGTCATCGCCATCGGCGTCACGCTGCGGTAGCCGCTCTCCGGCGGCAGATCGTCGTTGGTCCTGCCGCCGGCGGAGAACAGCGTGATGAGCCGGCAGTGCGGGTCGTCGTACACCCGCTTGAAGCCCTCGTTGACCTTCTCGTGGCCGCGCACCAGCGTGTGGCAGCCCAGACGCTGCAGGAAGGCCTGGCACTGCAGCCTGCCGAACGGGAAGCGCGCCGACTGCTGCTGCAGCTCGGCGGGGATGACGTCGGCCGTGGACGGGTCGCTCCACATCATCTGGAAGCGCAGGTCGGGATCGTTGAGCGTCGACAGGTCGCGCCAGCGTTCCTTCAGGAGGCGGTCGCGCGGGATGCCGGCGTGCACGAAGAGCATGCCGTCGAAGAGCAGCATGTTCGGCAGCGCGTCGAAGAACGTCATGTAGTCCTTGAACACGTCCTCGGTGGGCATGTACGGCTTCAACGAGTTGATCGCCTCGGCGGGCTTCACGCCGCCGTACACGTGACCCTGGTACTCGAGGTAGTACTCGTGATTGCCGCGCAGCATGTACACGTGCTCGGGGGCGGTCAGGAAGATCTGCGTCACCGTCCGCAGCACGCCGTTGTAGCTGAACATCCCGCGGTCGATGTAGTCGCCGAGCAGCACCAGCTTCGGCTCGGGCACCGACTCCGGGTCCTTCCGCCAGGCGTTCACCTTGTCGAAGAACTTCGCCTGCATCACGGCCGCCTTCAGGCAGCTGTAGCAGCCGTGCAGGTCGCCCAGCACGGTGAGCTCGTAGCGGGCGCCCGGCTTGGGCGGGAGCACGTACACCCAGCCGTCGAGGAACGGCGCCTCGCCCGCCAGGTCGGCGACCGACTTCTTGCCGGCGAGCTTGCCGTTTCCCTGGGCGCGCTGCTGGCCGAGCACCTCGATGGCCTTGTCGAGCATGGAGAGGTCGGCCGATACCTGCTTGGCGAGCTGGCCGGTGTCGCGCGAGTAATGGTGCTCGAAACGCTCGAAGAACGGATGCGTGCGCGCTCCGTGGTCGAGCGCCGTCGGGCCGTCGACCTTCACGGGCGGCGGCGCGGCGCCGCCTTCCTCGACGACCTCCACGCCGAGGTCCGCCTCCAGGAGCGCGGCCAGCTCCGCGCGGAACTTCACCTCGGCGGGATGGGCGACGCCGTCGGCCATCACCAGCTCGTCGACGGTGCGCATGAGCTCTTCGCGTCCCTGTCCGTCGAAGCTCTGGAAGATCTCGAAGCAGCGGAGCTTCAGCTTGGCGTGGACGAACTCGTCCTGCTGCTCGTCCTTCGAGACGGCCTCGGTGAACAGCTCCTTCACGTAGCGGGAGATGCCCTCGAACACCTCGTGGAAGTGGATCGTGTGCTTGCTGACCAGCTCGGCGCGGAGCTTGGGGTCGACGCCCGGCATCGCCGTGTCCACGCGATGCTCGACCAGCTTCTGGATGTAATCGCGCACGAAGGCGTTCTCGCTGGCGTCGAAGTCGCCGTCGATGTGTCCGAACGTGGTCAGGTAGAAGATGATCGCCTGCATCTGCTTTTCGGCGACCGCTGGATCGGTGCTGAACGTCAACATGGCCGGTGATGATAGCCGATCGCCGGTGCCGCCGCCTGCCCGCGGCGTTGCCTCGGGGCGGGGCTAGTCCGGACCGGGAACGGGCGTGACGTCGGGGCCGTGCCGCAGCACCCGGACGGCCGCGGCAAGGCGCGCGCCGAAGGAAGCGGCGTCGGCCGGCGGAAAGGCCAGCTCGACGATGGCGCCGGTGGTGCGCTTGGTGAGCTCGTGCCCGGCGGTCGTGCGCACGCCCAGCTCGGTGAACATGAGCTGCGTGGTGTGCTCCATCTTGCCGGTGCCGTGCTCGATGATCTCGCGCGCCGGAATACCCAGCGCGCGCAGGTCGGGCTCGATGGACTTGAGGCTGCGCAGCACGTTCGTGATGAGGCGGAGCTGGAAGGCCAGCAGCTTCAGCCCTTCCGGAAGGCTCATCGCGCGCAGGAGGTCGGGAAGGGCCTGCACGCCGAGGCCGACGTGGCGCGCTTCGTCCTTCTCGTAGTAGGCGAGCAGGTCGCACAGCACCGGCTCCACGCCGAGCACCCTGACGTGATGGAAGATCGTCAGCGCGATGTTCTCGATGAGGAGCTGCATGCCGAGCAGCTTCTCCACGACCGAATGGGTCCGCAGCGTCATCTCCAGCACGGCCTCGGCGGCGGGGTCGGGGCGCCCGGGGACGTCGCCGAGCAGGGCGAGGTAGTCGTGCAGCACATAGAAGTGGCGCGCCTCGTCGTGCGCCTGGCTGGTGGCGGCCATCTTGGGCTCGAGCGCGACGAGGCGGTCGGCGAGCTGCGCGCTGATGCGCCACGCGGCCAGCTCGCCCCACATGAGGATGGCGAAGACGCGCTGAAGGGCGCGGCGCGTGTCCGGGTCGACCTGCGGCGGGCCGTGGCGCGCGACCAGCTCAGCGAGCACGTCGCGTCCGTTCCACGCCAGCATCTGGCCGCGGTGGTAGATCGCAGAGAGCTTGTCGGCGCGGCGCGCCTCTTCGGCGCTGCGCGCGAGCTCGAACATGTCGTAGGGGAGCGGCGCCGTGGACATGGATGGATGATGCCACGAACCGTTCAGCGGCGCCGCTTCCCGCCCTTGCCGCCCTTGGCGGCGGGGGCGCCGACCACGTTGCGCTCCTCCAGCTCGTCGATGGTGCGGGGCCAGTCGTCCTTGAGCAGCCGCGACAGCGAGCGGTCGGCGAGCATCCGGCCTTCGTTCTGGCAGCGCGCGCAGTAGTTGCACTCGTTCTCGGCGTAGATGATGCGTTGTACGGGCGCGCCGCAGTCGGGGCACGGCTGGCGGTAACGACCGTGGACCGCCATCTCCGGACGGAACGCGGTCACGTTCTCGGGAAACTCGTCGCCCGCCTCGCGGCGCAGCCGATCGATCCATTCGTGCAGCGTGGCGCGCGTCGCTTCGTACAACCGCGCGATCGCGGCGTCGTCCAGCCCGTCGGTTCGGCGCATCGGCGACAGGCGCGCGCGGTGCAGGATCTCGTCGGAGTAGGCATTGCCGATGGCGGCGAAGAGGCGCGGGTCGGTCAGGGAGCGCTTCAGCGTGTGCACCTCGCGCTGCAGCGCCGCCCGGAACGCCGGGAGGTCGGCGGCGAGCGGCTCCAGCCCGCCACGGTCGTGGGCGCGCAGTCCCTCTTCACCGCGCACCAGGTGCAGCGCGGCGCGCTTCTTCGTGCTGGCCTCGGTCAACAGAAGTGTGCCCGCCGGGAAGTCGAAGGCGGCGAGGCCGAGCTTCCCGGGGATCTTGGCGGCCGGCTCGTCGCGCCAGCGGAAGCGCCCCGCGATCATGAGATGCACGACGAGGAAGAGGTCCTCTTCGAGGCACAGCACGATGCGCTTCCCCAGCCGGCGCAGGCCCAGGACGCGCTTGCCGTGCGCTTCGCGCAGCGGCGGATCGAACGTCCGCAGCACGAACGGGCTCTGCAGCCTCACCGCCAGCAGCGGCCGGCCGGCGACGCGGCGCTCCAGGTGTTCCAGGTAGACGGTGAGGTCGGGAAGCTCGGGCATCGGGGCGGCAGCGCGATTCTCGCAGAAAACGGGCACGGCGAAACGCCGCACCGCGCCCACCGGGCGTCGCGCGCCGCGTCTGACGAACACCGCCCCCCGCGCCGCCGGCCAAAAAAAAGCTGCCGGAGCGTCGGCTCCGGCAGCCTTTCGTCACTCGTGGCGGGGCGGACGAGACTCGAACTCGCGACCTCCGACGTGACAGGCCGGCGTTCTAACCAACTGAACTACCGCCCCGCATCGCGCCCGCGCACCTTGGTGGGCGGAACAGGTTTCGAACCTGCGACCCTCGGCTTGTAAGACCGATGCTCTCCCGCTGAGCTACCCGCCCATGCGGTCCGCCGGTGCACAACGCGCGGCCTTGATAGCAGCGGCTCCCGGGCGGGTCAAGCGAAAACCCCGCCGCGCCGGGCGCTGCGCGCCCCGCAGCGCCTGTGGTACGATGCCGGCAGCCGCAAGCTTGGAGCCTTGCTCACGTGGGAGGAACGCCCATGCCGTCTCGAACCTCGGCCGTGCGCGCCCTGCGCCGCTGCTGCGCGGGCCTCGCCGCGTTGCTGGCCGCCGCCGCCGCGCCCGCCTCCGCCGCGGCCCAGCTGCTCGTCGTCGAGTCCCGCATCCCCGGCCAGCCCGCCGTCGGTGAGGCGAGCTATGCCCTGGCCGCCGAAGCGCTCGACAAGCTCAAGGGCGTCAAGGTCGTTCCGGTCGCAGTCATGAAGACCGCCATCGCCACCGCCACGCCGACGCTGCACCTGGTCGACGCGCCGCGCCTCAAGATCCTCGGCGACAAGGTCACCGCCGCCTACGCCCTCGCCGGCGGCGCCGACCCGAAGCGCGCCGTCGAGCTTGCCCGGGAGGTGGCGGGGCCGCTGCTGCTTGCCACGGTCGCCGGCGGCGAGGCGGAGGTGCGCGCCGTGTTCTTCGGTTGCATGGCGGCGCTGGCCGAGGCCAACCGGAACATGGGACGTACGGCCGACGCCGTCGCCGCCTTGCGCGACGCCGCCCTCTACGTCAGCGAGTACGAGGTCACGCCCGACGCCTATCCCGCGCCGCTCGTCGACCTGTACAACCGCGCGCGCGCCGACTTGTCGGTGGGCAAGGGGACGCTGGAGGTCAGCGCCTCGGACCCGAGCGCCGAGCTCACCGTCGACGGTATCTCCGCCGGCAAGGGCAGCTTCACCGGCGACCTCCCGCGCGGCGAGCACTACGCCTACGCCAAGGCCGGCAAGGCCTCGTCGGCGATGATGCGTTTCACCGTCGGCGGCACGCGCGCCTCGCTGCGCCTGGAGCTGGTGGACCCAGACCTCCCGAAGTTCGGCCCCTACCCCTACGTCACGTTCTCCGGCGCGGCGGAGCGCACGACCAAGGAGCCCGAGATCGCCGTGACGCTGGCGCGCCGCGGGGGTGCCACCGGCGCGGCGTTCCTGTCGTTCGACGGCACCAACGTAGAGGTGCGCGTGTACGACCCGGGCGGGCGCCCACTGGCGGCGGGGGCGGCGCGCCCGAAGGCGGCGGCGCTGCAGGAGCTCGCGGAGAAGCTGCACCCGTACGTGCCTCGATTCGCCGGCAAGAGCGGCGGCGCGGTCGCCACGGCGAGCGGCGGCGACGCGGGGACACACGGCGCGGGGGCCGCCGGCGGCGGCGACGGCAGCGGCAAGTCGGACCACGACCACGGCGCGGCGAAAGGGGACGGCGACAGCGGGCCGCCCCCGCCCGCCGGCGGCGACGGGGACGGCGACGGCCACGACGGGGCGCGCCACGCAAGCAGCAGTGGGGCGGCGTTCGAGCCGAACCTCTCGCCCGTCTTCTTCGGGGCAAGCGGCGCGTTCGTACTAGGGCTCGGGGCCACCGCGATCTTCGCCGGGCTGGGCGCGAACACCGAACGCAGGATCCGCGACTATCAGTGCTGCTCCGGCTTCTTCGACTACGATTTCCGGCTGCGCCTGCGCCGGGAGGGACGCACCTACAACGCGCTCGCGGTGGTGAGCTTGCTGGTGACACTGGCGGGCGGCGCCACCGCGGTGGTCGTCCTGCTCGGCGGCAAGAAGAAGAGCGGCAGCGGCGCCGACGCCGACGCCGGCGCCGGCCGCAAAGACGGCCCCCGGGCGGCGCTACGTGTGGCACCCGACGGAAGCTTGCTGGTGGAGTTCTGACGGCGCGGCTCGCGCGCGCTGCCCTGGCAGGAGGCAACATGGAGTGGCGACCTTCGAAGAAAGTGCGTTGCGAAACGCCGACGGCCGGCGCGTGGAGACGAACAACCTGCGCCGCCGCCGCCGGGCTGTCCTCGCTCGTCGCCGCCATCGCCCTCTCTCTCATCGCCGTGGCCGCCGCCGGCTGCTTCCAGGACCCGCAGGACCCGCCCGGGTTCGTCTACTCCTGCAGCGGCACCACCGCCTGCCCGCCCAACCAGGCGTGCGGGCGCTGCACCGCGGGACAGCTCAACACCCTGCTGGTGTGCGGCCCGCTGCCGGCCGGCGCCATGGTCACGTGCACCTGGGTGCCGCTGGCGACGATGGGCGCACTGACGGGCGCGGCGGATCCGTTGCAACCGGCCGCCGCGGCCCTCGGTCTGGCCGGCGCGCGCCTCAGCGTCCACGACGCCGCCGAGGTCGACCTCGCCGCGGGCGGTGTCGAGGTGCTCTTCGCGACCGACCTCGACGGCGACGGCGCCGAGGATCTGATCCTGGCGCCGGGTGGCGGAGCCGGCGGCGACCCCGCCGGCTCCGGCGCGGTGGGGCGGCGCGACGTGTGGGTGGTCCCGGGCGGCGCGGCGCTGCTGGCCGCCGCTACTGCACGGTAGCGGGCGCCTCGGCGTCGGGGACGCGCGTGGCCGTCGGGCTCGGCTGCCCCACCTGACCGCCCGGCTGCGCGGCCGCGCGCTGCTCGGCCTCGGCCTTGGCCTGCGCCGCTTGCCGCTCCGTGAGCAGCGCCGGCAGGTCGTCCACCGCTAACGCGTGGCGCAGCACCTCGTCCATGTGCTCCACCATGATCACGCGCATCACCTTCAGCACCCGCTTGGGGATCTCCTTCAGGTCCTTGCGGTTCTCGCGCGGGATGAGCACGGTGTGGATGTCGCTGCGGTGGGCCGCCAGGATCTTTTCCTTGAGCCCGCCGATCGGCAGCACGCGCCCGCGCAGGGTTATCTCCCCGGTCATGGCCACGTCGCGCCGCACCGGCACGCGCATCAACGCCGACACCAGACCCGTCGCCATCGTGATCCCCGCGCTGGGACCGTCCTTCGGAATGGCGCCCTCGGGGAAATGCACGTGGATGTCGAGCTTCTGGTAGAAGTCCTTGTCGAGCCCCAGCAGGTCGGCACGCGAGCGCACGTAGCTCATGGCCGCCTGCGCCGACTCCTGCATCACCTCGCCCAGCTTGCCGGTGATGATGAGCTTGCCCTTCCCCGGCAGCACCGACGCCTCGGTCGTGAGGATAGTCCCGCCGGCCATCGTCCAGGCCAGCCCGTTGACCATGCCGATCTCGTCCTTGCTCTCCGCCTTCGACACGCGGAAGCGGTACGGGCCGAGGTACTTGGAGATGTTGGACGAGACGATGCGGAACTTCTGCTCCTTGCCCTTCTTGACGACGTCCTTGGCCACCTTGCGCACGATGGAGGCGATCTCTCGCTCGAGCTGCCGGACGCCCGCCTCCTTCGTGAAGTGATTGATGATGGTGCGGATGGCGTTGTCGGTCATCTCCAGCCCGACCGCCTCCATGCCGTTTTCCTTCTTCTGCTTGGACACCAGGTACTTCACGGCGATCTGCAGCTTCTCGAATTCCGTGTAGCCGGGCAGCTCGATGACCTCCATGCGATCTTGTAGCGCCGGCGGAATGGCGTGCAGGTTGTTCGCCGTGGTGATGAACATCACGTGCGACAGGTCGTAGTCCAGGTCGAGATAGTGGTCGTTGAAACCGAAGTTCTGCTCGGGGTCGAGCACCTCCAGCAGCGCCGCCGACGGGTCGCCGCGGAAGTCGGTCGACATCTTGTCCACCTCGTCCAGCAGGAAGACCGGGTTGTTGGACCCGGCCTTCTTCAGGCACTGGATGATCTTCCCCGGCAGCGCGCCGATGTACGTGCGCCGGTGCCCGCGAATCTCCGCCTCGTCGCGCACGCCGCCCAGGCTCAGGCGCACGAACTTGCGGTTCGTCGCCTCGGCGATGCTCTTGGCCAGCGACGTCTTTCCCACGCCAGGCGGGCCCACGAAGCAGAGGATCGGGCCCTTCATCTTCTCCACCAGCGACTGCACCGCCAGGTACTCGACGATGCGCTCCTTCACCTTCTTCAGCCCGAAATGGTCGCGCTCCAGGATCGCCTCGGCCTCGACGATGTCGAGCTTGTCCTTCGTCACGTCGTACCAGGGCAGCGACAGCACCCAGTCGATGTAGTTGCGGACGACGGTGGCTTCGGCGGACATCGGCGACATCATCTTGAGCTTCTTCAGCTCCTTCTTGATCTTCCCCGTCGCCTCCTTCGACATCCGCTTGTTCTTGATCTTCTCTTCGAGCTCCTGGATCTCGTTCTTGAACTCGTCGCGCTCCCCGAGCTCCTTCTGGATCGCCTGCATCTGCTCGTTGAGGTAGTACTCCTTCTGCGTCTTCTCCATCTGCTTCTTGACGCGCGTCCGGATCTTCTTCTCCACCTGCAGGATCTCGATCTCGGACTGCATCAGCTCGAACAGCTTCTCCAGGCGCTTGGTCGGATTCTCCGTCTCGAGGATCTGCTGCTTGCCCTGCAGCTTCAGCGACAGGTGCGCCACGATCGTGTCGGCCAGGCGCGCCGGATCGTCGATGGCCGCCACCGACATGAGCATCTCCGGCGGGATGCGCTTGTTGAGCTTCACGTAGGTCTCGAACGTCGAGTGGACCGAGCGCATCAGCGCCTCCACCTCGACCGACTGCTCGACGACCTCGATGATCTCCTCGGCCTCCACCTGGAAGAACTGCTCGTTGGGCAAGAAGCGGCGGATGCGCGCGCGGCGCTTGCCCTCGACCAGCACCTTCACCGTGCCGTCGGGCAGGCGCAGCAGCTGGATGATGGTCCCCAGCGTGCCGACGCTGTGGATGTCGTCGGCGGTCGGCTCGTTGGTCTTGGCCTTCTTCTGCGCGCTCAGCAGCACGTCTTTGTCGTTGTTCATCGCCTCCTCGAGCGCGTTGATCGACTTCTCGCGCCCGACGAACAGCGGCACCACCATGTGCGGAAAGACGACGATGTCGCGCAGGGGAAGGAGAGGGACGAGGCGCGTGCGCTTGGCCTCGCCCCGCCGATCATCGTTCTTGAAGAACATCTGGTGCCTGGCTCCTCGCGTTGGGGGCCGTCGTGCTCCGCGGCGGTTTTCCCAACGTAGCTTCCCCCCGGGACCTTTTCAAGGTCGGGGAGCGAGTAATCGCCCGGCACGCCCGGCGCGACACTATCGGCTGGTCGGCGTTTCTGCCGTGTCGGCGGCCGGCGCTGGGCCCAACGGCGCTCAGCGGTCGGTCCGCTCCGGGGGCGCCGCGTCCGGCTTCTCGGCCGCGTCGGCGTCGGCGGACGCCGGATGGAGCAGCTCGGCGGGCGCCCCCTCGTCGACCAGCACGCGCAGCTCCGCCGGCGTGAGGATCTTGCGGATGTCGCCCGCCACGAGCGTTCGGTCGACGTCGGGAATGGCCCCCGGCTCCGGCGGGGCCGGGGCGGCGGTCGCCGGCGGTAGCGGCCTTTCCGCGCCCCCGCCAGGCGCGCCCGCCTCCGCCTCCACGACGACGTCGTCCTCCCGCACCTCTTCCGCACCCTCGGGCGCTTCCACTTCGTCCGGCTCGCCGCCTTCCTCCGCGTCGCCGGCGTCCGGCCAGTACTCGGCCGTCTCTTCGTCGACGGGGATGAGGGCCAGCAGCTCCTCCAGCGGGCCCCCGTCCACGCGCCGCAGCATCAGCGCTCCGCCCATCAGCGGCGCCGCGTCCAGCACCGGCTCGATGCGCACGTCCAGCCCTTCGTACTCGAACGCGTCGCCGGGGCGCGCCTCGCCGTCCACCAGCCCGGCGCAGGCGTCCTCCACCAGAAGCCGCGCGGCCGCCACGCCCGGATCGCGCACCGGCCCCACGGCGACGTCCACGTAGCCGAACTTGCGCATGCCGACGCTGCGCACCAGCCACCCGTCGCCCTGCGCGGCCGTCTCCACCGTCGTCCGGTACTCGCCGGCGTGATCCTCCGCCTCGGCCAGCGCCGTGAACTCCGCGGCCGTGTACAGGCGCCGCGTCACGACGTCCAGCACGACCCCGGCCGACGCCTCGGCGATCTCCGCCGCCGCCTCCAGCGCGTACTCCAGATGGAGGTCCCCCCACGGGCGCACCGGCAAGCTCGCCACGATCCGGTACATCGTCTGCGCCGCGCCCAGGTCCTCCAGCAGCCGCCCGCCCGCCGCACCGTCCGGCGCCGCCGGCGGGGCAAACCGTGCGTGGTCGCGCCCGTAGACCCCGACGTCCACCCAGTCGGGCAGCTCCTCGAAGTCCTCGCTTCCCTGAATGACGGGCTCGCCCAGAGGCGAGTAGACGCGGTACTCCAGCTCCGCGCGCGTATATCCGGGCACCATGAAGGGCGGCTCCTGTCCGGATCAGCGACTATACACGCTGGCCGCCCGGGCGGCGATCACGAGTTGTGGGCCGTGGCCCGCCGCGGTCAGGCGCTCTCGGCGTCTTTCTTGTAGACGATGACCGGCGCTTCGCCTTTGAGGATGACGTCCTCGGACACGACGACTTCCTTCACCTCGGGGTGGCTGGGGACGTCGTACATGATGTCCAGCAGGGCATTTTCGAGGATGGCCCGCAGCCCGCGCGCGCCGGAGCGGTGCTCCATGGCTTTGCGCGCCACCGCCGTGAGCGCCCCCTTCTGGAAGCGCAGGTGCACGCCGTCCATCTCGAACAGCTTGGCGTACTGCTTGTTGAGCGCGTTTTTCGGCCGGGTCAGGATGTCCACCAGCGCCTGCTCGTCCAGCTCGTGCAGCGTGGCGATGACCGGCAGCCGCCCCACGAACTCCGGGATCATCCCGAACTTCAGCAGGTCCTCCGGCTGCACCTGGCTGAGGATCTCGCCGACCTTCTTGTCTTCCTTCTTCTTGATGTCGGCGCCGAAGCCCACCCCGCGCTTGCCGATGCGCGTCTCGATGATGTTCTCCAGCCCGACGAACGCGCCGCCGCAGATGAACAGGATGTTCGTCGTGTCGACCTGCACGAAGTCCTGCTGCGGGTGCTTGCGCCCGCCCTTGGGCGGCACGTTCGCGATCGTGCCCTCGATGATCTTCAACAGCGCCTGCTGCACGCCCTCGCCCGACACGTCGCGCGTGATGCTGGGGTTCTCCCCCTTGCGCGCGATCTTGTCGATCTCGTCGATGTAGACGATGCCGCGCTGCGCCTTCTCCACGTCGTGGTCGGCGTGCTGCATCAGCGAGACGATGATGTTCTCGACGTCCTCGCCCACGTAGCCGGCCTCGGTCAGCGACGTCGCGTCGGCGATGGCGAACGGGACGTTCAGGATGCGCGCCAGCGTCTGCGCCAGCAGCGTCTTGCCGCTGCCCGTCGGCCCCAGCAGCAGGATGTTCGACTTCTGCAGCTCGACGTCGTCGAGCGAGACGCGCGAGTCGATGCGCTTGTAGTGGTTGTGCACGGCCACGGCCAGGATCTTCTTGGCGCGCTCCTGCCCGATGACGTACTCGTCCAGCACCTTGCGGATCTCGGCCGGCTTGGGCAGGTGCTGCAGCCCGCCGTGGGACTCCTCGCGCTCGCTCTCCTCGGCGATGATGTCGTTGCACAGGCCGATGCACTCGTCGCAGATGTACACCGTCGGCCCGGCGATGAGCTTCTTCACTTCCTTCTGCGACTTCCCGCAGAAGCTGCAGCTCAGGTTCGCTTGATCGCCTCGGCGCCTGTCCATGTCGTTGCCAATTATGGCCGCCCGGGGCGGGTAGGTGCCAGTATTTTTACGCCCCCCATGACGCGGTGCGCTCTGGCGGGCCGCCGCTGCGCCGCCGCCGTCAAGAAACGACCTTCGGCTTGTGCACGATCACCTCGTCCACCAGCCCGTAGTTCTTGGCTTCGTCCGCGCCCATGAAGTAGTCGCGGTCGGTGTCGTTCTCGACCTTCTCGATGAGCTGGCCGGTGTGCAAGGACAGGATTTGGTTCAGCCGCTCGCGCAGCTTGAGGATCTCGCGCGCCTGGATCTCGATTTCCGACGCCTGCCCCTGCACGCCGCCGAGCGGCTGATGGATGAGGATGCGCGAGTGCGGCAGGGTGAAGCGCTTCCCCTTCTCCCCGGCCGCCAGCAGGATCGCCGCCATGCTCGCCGCCTGCCCCACGCAGATGGTCGCCACCTTGCAGCGCACGTAGCGCATCGTGTCGTAGATGGCCAGCCCGGCCGTGACCGCCCCGCCCGGCGAGTTGATGTACAGGCTGATGTCCTTGTCCGGGTCCTCGGACTCCAGGAAGAGCAGCTGCGCGACGATGACGTTGGCGACGTCGTCGTTCACCGGCGTCCCCAGAAAGACGATGCGGTCCTTCAACAGCCGCGAGTAGATGTCCTGGACGCGCTCGCCGCGGTGCGACTGCTCGAGGACGTAGGGGATGTGGATGTAGGGCATCAGGGCTCCTTTGGTACATCCGTAATCTGGCTACGCGCCAGCAGAAGGGCAAGCGCCTTCTCGTCGCGCACCTGGGTGCGCAGGCTCTCGAAGCGGCCGTCGCGCCGGTAGTAGGCGCGCACGCGGGCGACGGGGGAGCCGTTCTCCTTGGCGATCTCCTCCAGCTTCGCCTCCAGCTCCTCGTCGCCGACCTCGAGCTTCTCCTGCTTGGCGAGCGTCTCCATCAAGAGCTGCGTGGCGGCGGCCTTCTGGGCCTGCGGCCGCATCTCGTCGCGCAGGCGGCGCGGATCGAGCACCGACATCTCGGTGTCCGACAGGCCCCGCCGCTGCAGGCGCTGCTTCATCTCTTCGACCATGGCGTTGAGGTAGCGCTCCACCAGCGCGGGCGGCACCTCGAACGGGTTCTTCGACAGCACCTGCTCGATGACCTGCTCGCGCACGGCGCCCTCGGAGCGGTCCTTCTCGGCGTCCTCCAGCTCCTTGCGGATGCGCGCCCGCAGCGCCGCGACCGAATCGATCTCGTCGGCGACGTCCTTGGCGAACTCGTCGTCGAGCTCCGGCAGGACCAGCTCGAGGATGTCCTTCACGTCGACGGCGAAGTGCACGGTCTTGCCGCGCAGCTCCTCGCGCTCGAAGTCGGTGGGGACGACGACGTCGAACTCGGCCTTGCCGCGCGACGCGCCGACGAGCCGCTCCTCGAACCCGGGGAGGAAGCGCCCGGAGCCGACCTCCACCTGTACGTCGGCGCCGCGCATGTGGTCGTCGCCCTTGCCGTCGACGGTCCCGGCGTAGTCGAGGCGCAGCACGTCGCCCTTGGCGGCGGGGCGGTCGGAGATGGTGCGCACCTGGGCGGCCTGGCGCCGCAGCCGCTCGAGCTGCTCGTCGACTTTGGCTTCCGCGACGGTGGTCACGCTGCGCGTGGCGGTCAGGCCCTCCAGGTCCTTGACCTCGAAGTCCGGCTTCACCTCCACTTGCGCGACGATCTTCAGGGGCGTGCCGCGCTGCGCCTCGCCGTGCTCGAAGACGGGCGGGGCCACGATGGCGAGCTTGTGCTCGTCGACGGCGTGGAAGAAGAAGTGCGAGGAGAGCCGCTCGGCGACTTCGCGGGCGACGCGCTTGCCGAAGCGCTGCTCCATGAGCTTGCGCGGCACGTGCCCCTGGCGGAAGCCCGGCATCTTCACTTTGGTGCCGAGGTCGCGCAGCGCGCGGTTGAGCTCCTCGTCCACCTCGGCGGCGGGCACGACGATCTCGACCCGCATCAGAACGGGGCTCTCGCGCACGATGGTGACTTCGTGGTCGTGCTGGTGCGGTTGGCTGTCGCTCATGCTCCCTCGGGGAAGGGGGTACGTAACGCCCCCCCGGGGGGGTGTCAAGGTGCGGGGCGGCGCCGCGCGCGGAGCGTGGCACGGTGCCACGCGTGGCAATGGTTTACGACGCGTGCGGCCGTCGTGCGCGGCGAAAACGGCGGGGTTGGGCGGCGGCGAGAATGCGGCACGGGCGATGCACTGCACCCGCGCCGGAGGAGCCTGACCATGAGAACCATGAGGACGCCCTTTGTACCGCCACGGCGCGCGCTGGCCGCGGCCGCGGGCTGGCGGCGCTGGTGGTGGGGATGAGCTGCGCCTCGACGCGCGCCAAGCCCGAGGCCGCGGGCCCCGCGCGTGCGGCGCGCTCGGGCGCGGCTTCGGCGCCGGCTGCGGCGGCGGCTGCGCC
>DASYRF010000037.1:0-2679 GCA_036004705.1 Myxococcota bacterium | reverse complement strand
CTCACAGAACGAACCGCGGCCCCATGACGGCGAACGCGCTGAGCACGAGCCAGGCGAAGGCGAGCGCGCCGGCGTACGCGGTGCGCTGCGCGGCGGGCGTGGCGGTGAGCACGCCCACGCCGTGGTGCAACAGCCAGAACGTCCAGGCGGCCCCGGCGGCGACGGCGAGGCGGTGCCCGGCGCCGGTGACGAAGAGCGCGTCGAGCGCGAAGAGCGCCGTGGCCAGGTACGTGGGCGTCGTGCCGAAGACGGCGAGCTTCAGGGCGGCGGCGGCGTCGGCCGTCGACTCCATCGAGGGCGCCAGCCACCGGGCGAGCTGGGCGAGCACCCAGACCGCACCGCCCAGCAGCAGCAAGGTCGAGGGCACGACGCCGAGGAGCGGCCCGAGGAGGACGCCCATCCCCGGGCCCAGGCGCAGGCGCAGGATCACGGCGAAGAGCGCCAGTGTGGCGGCGGAGAAGAGGCCCATCACCGCCAGATGCGGCATGCACACCGCCGGCGCGGTGCCCGGCTCCTGGGCGATCTTCTCCCAGGTCCGGGCCGGGCTCAGCGCCAGGTCGAGGGCGCGGCGTGCGGCGGCGGCGAGGTCCATGGCGTCGCCCGAACGGTACCACGATGTTGCTCGCCTTGCGGCGGGCCCGGCTTGTAGAATGGTCGCACTCGGAGGAACACATGAAGAGGTGGATCGGGCTGTTGGGGACAGCGACCGTGCTGGTGCCGTGCGCCGCGGCGGCGCACACGATCGCAGTGGACGGGGTCGCCACCGACTGGACGATGGCGGCGCCGACCAACCTGAACACCGGCCACATCGGCCGCGACGCGCTCTTCCAGGGCGAGTACGTCTGGAACGATCCCACCGGCGACGAGCGGACCTTTTTCGCCACGCCCGACGGGCGCTGCGACATCGACACGTTCGCCGTGACCGCCGACGCGACGAACCTCTACGTCATGGTGAAGATGGCGAACATCGATCTCACGGCGGGCGACGGCGCGCCTCAGGTGCAGATCGCCGTCGACCTCGACGGCCTCGGCGGCAGCGGCAACCTCTTCTTCCGCGGCTTCGCCGACACGAACGTCGCCGGGCCGGCGGCGTGGGAGTACCTGATCCAGACGCGCTTCGCCTCGGGGAGCCTCCCGGCCGTGTGGAACGTGGCGGGCACGAACGTGGCGGCCGGCACCGCCGGCGCCATCGACGCGACGACGGAGGTCATCGAGATCCTGATTCCGTGGACGAGCCTCGGGTTCGCCCCCGGCGCCGGTCCGACCGCGCCGATGCGTTTCACCGTCGCGACGTTCCGCAGCAACCCCGCCGACGACACGTTCGACGACGGCGCCGGGTCGGGCGTCAGCAACGCCGTGGACGTGCTGTCGAGCTACGGAAACCCCGTCGCGCCCGCGGCGGTGCAGCCGAACACGTCGGTCGAGACCATGGACCAGGTGGTCGACTACCGCTTCGAGCTCTGGTTCAACCTCGACGCCCAGCGCGAGCCGTCCGCCCCGATCGTCATCTCGGAGGTTCTGTACGACGCCGGTGCGCTGCTCGGTGTCACCGGCGAAGGGGTGGAGATCTTCAACGTCACGGGCGTCGACCTGAGCCTGTCCGGCTGGCGCCTCGGCGACGAGGAGACGGTGGACGCCGGCGAGGCGATGCTCTTCTTCCCGTCCCGGACCATCCGCGCCGGGCACGTGGCCACGGTCGCCAACAGCACGACGGTGTACGCCGCGGCCTTCGGGCGGAACCCTGACTTCGAAGTCACCACGGCCAACGCCTTCGTGCCGAACATGACGTCCGATGCAACTTGGGCCTCGGGCGGCACCGCCGGGTTCAACCTGTCGGACACCGGCGACAACGTGCTGCTGCTCGATCCGTACTACACGGTCGTGGACGTGGCGCAATTCGAGACGCCGCCGGCGGGCTCGGCCTATCCGGGCGTGACGAGTCACCCCGGCGTGGCGGCGAGCCAGTCCATCGCGCGCACGCCGGTGCGCCGCGACACGAACAACTGCGCCGTCGACTTCGCCGTCCAGGCCATCCCCACGGGCGGCGTCCCCGCGTCGCCTTGCACGGACGAGACGGCGCTGGGCTTGGTGGTGAACGGGACCGCCTGCGACGACGGGCTGCCGTGCAACGAGACCGAGACGTGCACGGCGGGCGTCTGCAGCGGCGGCGCGCCGGTGACCTGCCCCGCCGACGGCAACCCCTGCACGCAGGACGTATGTACGACGGCGTTCAACGGCTGTTACCCGCCGCAGCCGACGGGGACGGCGTGCGACGACGGGCTCGTCTGCACGCTGAGCACGACCTGCAGCGCCACGGCGGCGTGCACGGGCGGCTCGCCGGTGATCTGCCCCGCGCCGGGCGACGCGTGCGACCTGGCGGCGTGCAGCCCGGCGACCGGCTGCTCGGCGGCGGCGGGGACCGCGTGCAGCGATCTGAACGCCTGCACGATGATGGACACGTGCGACGCGGCGGGGACGTGCCTGGCCGGCGGGCCGGTCGGCTGCAACGACGGCAACGGCTGCACCGACGACTCCTGCGCGCCGGCGACGGGGTGCGTCTTCACGCCCAACACCGCCGCCTGCGACGACGGGTCGATGTGCACGATGGGCGACGTCTGCGGCGGGGGCATCTGCAGCGGCGCGGCGGTGACCTGCGTCGACGGCAACGTGTGCACCGAC
>DASYRF010000036.1:0-9114 GCA_036004705.1 Myxococcota bacterium | reverse complement strand
ATGACCATCGCGTGCGCCGCCCAGCGGTGCATGTTGCGCATGATCATTCCGAAGGGGACGTCGAAGTCGAGGTACTTGATGTCGGCGTAGGCGTACTCGCCGGTGGGGCGGTAGTAGAACATCAGAACCACGCCGGTGACGACCGTCACCAGGTAGAGCAGGAACGTCAAGCCACCCGCGCACCAGGTGTGCTTGAAGCGAATGCCGTGGCGCCGCATCTTCGACGGATGCAGGTGCAGCCAGACGTTGGCGGACACTTGCAGGACGCGGTTACGCGGCGTGTCGGCGTACCCGTGCCGGAAGATGGACTTCCACAGCTGGCTGCTCGTGATGCGGTCGCGCAGCGATCCGTCGCCCGTGGCCATCGTTTCCTACACCTTCAGCTTGGAGCCGAGCTTGTCGAACTCGTTGACGGCATTGTCGCGCTTGAAGCGGCGCCCGAAGTCCACTACCACCTGACCGTCCTCGGCCATTTCCACGGTGCAGCGCTCCAGCGGGCGCGGCGCCGGCCCCTCGAAGTTCACCGCCACCTCGCTGATGCCGCGCGCGATGCCGCGGAAGCCCGACCCATGGCACGGACACTTGAACTTGTCCTCGGCCTTGAACCAGCGCGGCGTGCACCCCAGGTGCGTGCACTGCGCGTACACCGCCACCAAGCCTTCGGGGACCCGCACGATCCAGGTGCGCTTGGTGGGGATCCACTTGTCCGACACCTCGTTGACCGGGTAGTCGGACGGCGGGCCCGCCTTGAACACCGTGGGCGGATCGAAGTTCACGCGTGGGTACATGAAGCGCACCCACATGAGCGTGCCGGCCCCAAGGGCGCCCAGGATGGACGCCCACCCCGTCAGCGTGAGGAAGTCACGCCGCGACCAGATCCCGCTCTGGACTTCCTCGCCGCGCGACTCTCCCGCCATGAATCTTCTCCGGCCCCCGAGCGGCGATCTTCTATAAGATGGTAACGGGTTAGGTGTCAACCGGCCAGCCGCGCTACGGTGCCGGCGTGAAGCCGCCGGCGCCGACGCCGACAGACGAAGTGAAAGCGCGCGCCGCGCTGGCGCTCGGCGTCGCCGGCGTCGCGGCCACGAACGCCGTCTTCGCTTGGGCGTCCGACCGCTGGACGGCCGTGGCCGCCGCCATGGCCACCGCCGTGGCTGCCACCCTGCCCTTCGCGGCGGTGCGGCGCCGCCTGCGCCCCACGGCGCGCGACTTGGCGCTGGGCCTCGGGGCCGGCGCGCTGCTGTTCGGCGCCGCCCGCGCGCTGCTTTGGGCCGTCTTCACCGTCTGGCCCGCGCTCGCGGCGCGCGTGGGCGCCCTGTACGTTCTGAAGGGGGCCCACGACGCGTCCTTCTTGTGGGCGACGCTCGTCCTGGTGGTTGTACCCGGCGAGGAGCTTCTCTGGCGTGGCATCATCACGCGCGCCCTGGCCGACCGCTTCGGCCGCGCGGCGGGCGTCGCCGGCGGCGCGCTCCTCTACGCGCTCGCGCACGCCGCCGCGCCCAACCCGGTGCTCCCCGTCGCGGCGCTCGCCTGCGGTGTCGTCTGGGGGGCGCTCTACGCGTGGACCGACCGCCTCTGGCCGCCGATCCTCTGCCACCTCGTCTTCGACGCCGCGTTCCTGTTCGTGCTGCCCCTTCCCGCCGCCGCGGCGCCGCTTGCGGGCGCGGCCACCGGTTGACAGCGCCCCCGCCTGGCCATCAACATCAGCGCGGAGGTCCGGACCAACACGCCATGGAGAACTTCCTACTCATCGCCACGAAGGCCGACAACGTCCCAATCGTCTTCATGATCTTCATCTTCATCGCCGCGACCGCTCTGTCGTTCTATCAGGCGAGCAAGAACGACAAGCTCATCAACGACGGCCGCCGCGACGAAGTCCTCAAGCGAATGCAGGACTAGCCCGCCTCCGACGTCGTCGCGAGAGTCGCCGCCCGCGGCGCGAGCGGGGCTCGCAGGGGCAGCGCCGCGACGTCAGCGCTCGACGAGGCGGTCGGGGAGCTTCTTCTGCACGAGCTTCACCAGCGCGGCCCCATCGAGCAGGTCGATCGGCCCCGTGGCCGCGGCGGTCTGTGCTTCCTGCGAGAACTCGAACGGGGTCAGGTAAAGCCCCTTCGCCGCGCCCTCGGCCTTCACCGAGTCGATCAGCGCCAGCACGCGCGGCGAGTCGACGAGGCTACCGATGGGACGTGCCCAGCACTCGACGACGAACTTCCCGCCCTTGATCGGCTCGGGGTTCACGGCGATGAAGTACTCGCTGCCGTCGGACACCGCCTCGGCGACGCCCTTGATCTCGAACCCGAGCTCTTCCAACACGTGCACCGCCAGCTTGGTGAAGTCCGCCGGCGCCATTGCGCGCAGGCGCGCCAGGGGCAGCGCCACGGGCGCCGCGATCTCGCCGGTGAGCGTATCGCGCGCCGCCACCGGCGCGTTCTCGACCGGCGTGGACGTCTTGATGAGCGAGATGAGCGCGAGGCTCCCCACGATGACCACCAGCGGCAGCACCACCGGCCCCATCTCCGGGAAGCGCGTCAGCACCCAGTAGCCACCCACGACACTCAGCAGCAGAACGGCGGCGATCTTGATGTAGGGGCCGGCGCGCCCACGCGGGGCGTCCTCGGTCGGTGCCGGCGCCACCGCCGGCCGCGTCTCCATCATCCATTCAACGTACGCACCGCCCGCACGAAACGCAACCACCCGCCGGGGCCCGCCCTGAGGTAATCTACCGGGGGAGGGCCCATGAATCCGAACGTTACCCTGCGCGCCGTCGCGCGCGCCGCGCTCGTCTTCGCGGTGGTCGCCGCGGCGGGCGCCGCGTCGAGCTGCCGTCCACGCTCGCACACGCGCTACGTGTTGGTCACCGTCTCGGCCTCGGCCGCGATCCAGGCGCTGCCCATCGCCGGCCTTCACGTCGTCTTCTCCACGAGCACGATGACCTCACCGCAGGACCTGGACGCGCCGAGCGTCTGGCCCACCACGTTCTCCGGCGAGATTCCCGACACCGTCACAGACGATATCACCGTGACCGTGCAGGCCGTCGACGACGCCCTGGCGGTGCTGGCTTCGGGCGCCACCGCGCCCTTCGTCGCCACGAACGACGTCACCTCGGTCTCCGTGACGCTGTTCTCCGGCGGCGGCTGTCCGAACGGCACGTGCGACGCGGGCGAGACCGCCGCGACCTGTCCCGCGGACTGTTCCGCCGCCGTGTGCCCTAACGGCGTGTGCGAAGCGGGCGAGGACGTCACCAGTTGTCCCGCCGACTGCACCGGGCCCGTCTGTGGCGACGGCGCGTGCGACGCCGGCGAAGACACCGCCACCTGTCCGATCGACTGCCCCGCCGGCGCGTGCGGCGACGGCTCGTGCAATATCGCCGCCGGCGAGGACGCCATGACGTGTCCCACCGACTGCTTCTGCGGCAACGGGTCCTGCGAGCCGAACGAAGACCCGACTGTTTGCCCCGCCGACTGCGGCGGCGGCCCCGTCTGCGGCAACGGCCTGTGCGAGCCGGGCGAGATGGGCAGCTGTCCCGGCGACTGCCCGTGCAACTTCGACGGCACCTGCGCCGCGCCCGAGACAGCGGCCTCGTGCTCGGACTGCGCCTTGTGCGGCGACGGCATCTGCACGCCGCCCGAGACCTTCTCTTCGTGCTTCGACTGCGTGCCCGTCTGCGGCGACAGCGTCTGCGCCCCGTCGTGCGAGGGTCCCGGCACCTGCAGCTCCGACTGCCCGATCGTCTGCGGCGACTCGCGCTGCAGCACCGGCGAGACCCAGGCGACGTGCATGTCCGACTGCGGTAGCGGCCTCCCCAGCGGCTGGTCGTGTCCCGCCAGCTTCTACGGCGACGGCATCTGCGATTGCGGCTGCGGCATCCCCGACCCCGACTGCATGGCGATGGGCTGCACCGCCCCCAACTGCTGCAGCTGCGGCGCCTGCGCCGGTTGCGCCTACTGCTGGCCCGACGCCGGCGCCTGCCAGATGTGACCGCCGCATCCCGAGCACGACGCCGAGTCTGACGCCGACGCCGATCACGCACACGCCCAATGCTCCGAAGAATGCGTCTCAGGCTCCGCGGTCGTCGTCGTCGAGCTCGGCGTCGTCGTCGAGCTCGACGTCGGCGTCGTGCTCGGCTTCGGCGTCGTGCTCGGCGTCGGCGTCGGCGTCGGCGTCGGCGTCGGCGTCCTCGTCCTCGTCGTCTTCGGCCGCTCGTTCGGCCGCGGCGGCCGCGGCGGCCAGCTCCTCGGGTAGCGGCTCATCGTAGGACTCGGGCTCTGACTCGGGCTCAGACTCGCCGGGCATCTCGTCGTCTGGCGGCTCCGGCGGCGCGACCGCGCCCTCGCCAGGGTCGGCATCGTCGCCCGCGCGCGCTCTCTCGAGGCCCTCGAGGTGCTCGTCGACTCCGTCCGCGCCGGGCGCTTCTGGCGCGCTCGGACCGCTCGGCTCGCCGCGCGGGGCGACGCCCCCCCTGAGCAACCTGGCGACCTCGCCGGCCTTCGCACTCCCCGCCTCTGCGCGCTTGGTCAGCAGGTCGGCCACCCTTGCCATGGCCGCGCTGACCTCACGGTGCGACGCATACGCGCCCGCCGCCTCGCGAATGGTCGGGAACGGGACGGCCCTGTCGTCGTACAGGCGCTCCGCGTCCGCCTCTCCGTACGGCACCGGAACCTTGGCCTTCGGTGGCACGCGGAAGAAGCCGGGACCGGCGGTGCGCCGCGTGCTCGCGACCAGCACGATCGGGGGCAGCGCGCGCGGCGCCTCGTAGATCTTCGCGAGGGTGTTCTCGTCCGCGCCGCCGGTGGCGCCGGCGCGCAACGTCGCCAGCGCGAGCAGCGGCTTCTTGCGCCCGTCGATACGGGGCAACCCGTCCTGCGTCTGCAGCAGCACCTTCCCGACGACCTTCTCGTGCACCTCGCGCGTCCTGAGCCGGCCCTTGGCGTCCACGAGGGGCTCGCCGGTCTTCTTGTTCAGGCGCGGCACCCGGCGCTCGCCATCCGCGACGACCTGCTCGAATCGCCACGGCTGCGTGTGATAGACGTTGAACTCCGGCGCGCCGCCGCTCGGTTTGTAGTTGCCCGCCGCCTCAGCGTAGAAGAGTGCGCCGCCCAGCTCCTCGGCCGCGACCATCGGTCGGCCCGAGAGCGGATGATAGGCGGCCAGGAAGCCCGCCACCGGGCGTCCCCTGCCGCGCTGCAGCGCCAGCAGCCCGTGCGGAAACAGACGCACGTAGGCGAACTCGTGGCCGTTCAGCGAGACGCTCACCGCCGCGGCGTCGGGCACGAGCTCTTCGAGCGAGACCTCGAGCCAGTCGCCAGGCTCGGGCAGAGGCAAGGGCGCGGGATCGCCGCGCAGCCCGGCGGCCGTCTTCGGGTACACGACCAGCCGATAGGCGGGCACCCGCACGTCGAGCCGCCGCCCTAGGGCGGGACGTCGCGGGAGGACCTTGGGCACCTCGACCGTCTTGCCATTCTTCTTCTTCTTCTTCTTCTTCTTGTCCGCGCTCCAGATGCGCAGCCCGAGCGTGTTGTGCATCGACGCCTTGTAGACCAGCCCCGCCAGCTCGTCGGCGAGGTAGTGCATGAGGAACAGCGTGAACGGGCTACACACCCAGCCCGGCGTGACGGGCAGGTCGGGGTCGTGGGCCTTCAACGCCGCCACCCACGCCGCACTTGGCAGATTCAGCGGGTGCTCAGTCCCGTCCGCCCAATGATAGAAGCCGTGCACCCAGCGCGGCCCTCGCTCGTTGGTCACCGTGGGCGTCCCCGCGTAGATGATGCCGCGCGCGAACACCGAGCCGTCCGGGGACTGCGGCGGGTCCTGGTTGAGCGGCTCCGAGAAGACTCGTGCGTCGTGGTAGAAGGCGCCCATGCCGAGGTTGACCATGAGCTGCATGCGCATGGCGATCACGTTGTCGTGCAGCACGGCGCTGTTGGGCGGCGAGGCGCCGCCGCCCGCCTCGCGCACTGAAGTGCCCAACAGGAAGCTGCCGCGCGGATTGAACTCCAGCCCGCCGTAGCCGTCGAGCCCGGCCGCGGTCAGGAAGTCGTAGATCGGGAACTCGATGACGTCGCCCATCAAGAGGTGCAGCGCCGCGGCCTCGTCGCGCGTGAGCGCGGCGAGCACGCCGCCCCCCGGCAGCGGCGCGGCCAGGCCCGCCGCCTCGCGCAGCACGCGGAGCGGTCCCTTCCAGACGCGGGCGTGCGAAAAGCGCGCGAGCGCCACGGGCGTCTCGACCATGGCGTCGCCAGAGGTCTGCAGGCGCGCCCTGCCGAACGTGAGATTGAGCCAGGCGATGCCGGCGGAAAAGCCGGCGTTGCGGCCCGCTTCGGTGACGCCGTACCAGTCACGTAGCGCCTCGCCCAGACCCAGCAGCGCCTGGAGCCAGTTGAGGTAGGCGCCGGCGTACGAGAGCGGGCCGGTCAGCACGGCCCGGCGGCCGGGGACGATCCAGTTGATCAGAGGCGGCGGAGCAGGCGGCGGCGGCTTGGGCTTCGACGGTCCGGCGCCCTTTTTCTTTTTCTTGTTCTTGTTCTTCTTCTTCGGCTTCTTGGACTCGTCGTCCGCGCCAGGCGCCTCAGGAGCCATGAACCGCCAGCAGCTTCTGCCGCGTGAGCGCGTCGTTCTTGCCGGTGACGGGGACGTCGTGGTCGCACTGGAACGCGACCAGCGCGCACCGCGTCGTTTCGTCCAGCACGCCCTCTTCGAGGCAGCCGTAGCCGAGGTTGCACAAGCGCGCCTGCACGCCGGCGAGCTCCTCTAGCGGCGGCAGCTTGCCGAGGTCGAGTGCGAGGTCGAGCCCCTCCGCGGGGACCGAGAGCCTGGCGGCAGCAACCCCGGCCGGCAAGAGCTCCACCAGGCCGCCGCGCTCGTCGGTCGTGCCGTTGCGAACCTCGCCACCTTCGCCGCCCGCGCCGCCGTGCATCGTCAGTACGTACGCGGCCAGCGCCACGGGCGCGTCGCGCCGCACCAGCCGCAGCTTCAGCGGCTTGGGCGCGTCAGGCGGCGTGACGAGCGGGTCGCGCACGTCGATCTCTTCGGCCACGGCGGCGCGCCAGAGCGCGTACTCGTCGCAGCCGGGGTGTGGGCAGGCGTCACGCGGAGGCGGATCGACCGGTCCCTCGAACAGAAACACGTCCACGCGGCGGTTTCGCGCGTCGGCAATGCCTTCGCCGACGGGCTCCTCGGGGTGGTTCTCGCCGCAGCCGTGGCTCTCGAGCGCCACGCCCTTGGGAAGCGAAGTGCCGTCTATGCCGAGGTAGGCGGAGAGGAGCTCGCGGCGCGTCGCCGGTCCGGCGTCGCCGTCCACGGCCAGCGCCGTGCCCTGCTGGGCGTTGCTCCACTGTTGGAAGCGCTCGACGGCCGCGCAGGTGATGGCGTCCTTCTCGCCCTGGACCGGGCCGACGTAGAACGGCGCGGTGCCGTCGTGCAGGGCCGAGAGCATGTGCTGGTCCTCGCGCGTGCCCCAGCGGCTCGCCTTCGGCTTTGCTTCGCCGTACCAGCCGAGCAAGGCGTCGACGTCGTCGCGCAGCAGCGCCGCCACCGCGTCGGCGCGGTCGCGTGACAGCGCCAGGTTCTCCGCGCGCTTTCCGTCGGTGTCGGTGTGTCCCACGACGAGCACGGCCAGCCCCGGATGGGCTTCGTAGAAGCGTACGAGCACGCGCAGCCCGGCGAGCGCGGCGGGAAGGACGAACGACTTGTCCGTCTCGAAAAGGATCCCGGTGAGGCGGCAGCGGACCACGCGCGGCGGCAGCTCGACCACGTGCGGCGTGCCGATGGGCACGTCCACGCCGTCTGCACCGAGAATGGGCCGGCCGCCGGCCGACACGCCGGGCGGACCGGCGGGCGGGGTCGCGCCCGGCGGCGGCGCCACCGCAGGAGGCGCGTCGGCGAGGCGGAGCCGGCACTGTCCGACCTGCGGCGTCACGCTCAGGCGCAGGTAGCCATCGGCGCCGGTGCTGGCTTCTCGCGCCGTTCCGTCGGGCAGCGTGAGGGCGAGCGGCAGCTGTGGCTGCGGCGTACCGGAGGCGCCGAGGACCTGCACCTCGACGAGGTGCGGGGCGCCTGGCTCCGGCGGCGGTGGCGCCGCGCCTGCGTCGCTCCCCGCCGTCCCGGCGGCGCCGCCTGCGTGCGCTCCGGTCGGCGCGCTAGCGCTGGCGGCAGCCCCGCCGGCGTCCGGCGCGTCGCCGTCCTCGGCGGTCGTGCAGCCGAGGCAGGAGTGACCGCCCGTGTGCGGATACAGGTCGAGTGTGTGCACCGTAGGCATGGCGCCCCTTCCGGTCCAACGTTGGCGGGCCCCGCCCTGGGAGGCAACCGAATGTCCCTGAAAGTTTCTGAAGGGGGACGCCCGAGCGAGGCCGCTCAGCCGCCGGCGTCGGGCGGCGCGCCGGGCGGCGGGTCGAGCAGGTACCCGTCCTCGCGCGTGACGAGCACGTCGCGCAGCCCGAGGCGGCGCAGGGCAGCGACGGCGGCGTAGACGCGCATCGTTCCTGCCTCTGCCAACACGCGCTGGCCGGGCCAGCCGCGGGCGAGTAGCTCGTCCTGCGACAGCGGACGGCCCGGCGTGGTGCGCCCGGCGGCGGCGAGCGCGGCGAGCACGCGGGCCGGCGCGCCGCGGCGCCCGAGGTCGACGCGCTGCCCGTCGAGCGAGAACCAGCGGCCGTCCGCGGAGACCTCGAGCCGGCGCGCGGCCTCTCGGGCGTCTCCGGCGGCGGCGGCCGGTGAGCGGGCGCGCGCCGCCCGCAGCAGGACCAGGGCGGTGAGCTCCTCGTCGGTGCCGAACGGCGCGGCCACCGCGACCGCGAGCGCCGCGTCGACGGCGGCCAGCCGGGCGCGCGCCTCCGGCGCCTCGCCGCGCGCGTGCGCCTCGCGCGCCAGCGTCAGATCGATCGCCCGTTCCAGGAGCGGCACGCCGGACCGGGCGGCGTGCGGCGCCGCGCGCATCTCGGCGAAGCGCTCGCGCGCGCGGTCCAACTGCCCGCGCTCGGCGTCGACCGCGGCGAGCGCCGCGCGGATCGCCGTCTCCATCACCGCGCCGACGCGACCGACGCCCACCGCCAGCGCCTGCTCGAACAACGCCGCCGCCTCGGCCAGGCGCCCCTCGGCGCCGGCGAGCGTCGCCGCGAG
>DASYRF010000035.1:0-6154 GCA_036004705.1 Myxococcota bacterium | reverse complement strand
ACGCGCGTGTGCACGGTGACGATCGTCAGCGACGCGGGCGGAACCGATTCGGCGATGGGGACCGACAGCGCGCCGCCCGGCACCGACGCGGGCACCGACGCGGGGCCGGGCACGGCGCACGACTACGTGACCGACACGCTGCACCTGCCGCTTGCCGGCGAGGTGCTGGGCTGCGACCTCGACGGCAACGGCACGACCGACAACGCGCTGGGCGACGTGCTCAGCGGGCTGATGGCGCTCGTGGGCATGGGCTTCGATCCGCAGTTCGGCATCGACACCGCCATCGCCGACGGGTCGCTGCTGATGCTGTGGCGGCTCGATGACGTGAACGACTTCGCGCTGGACGACAACACGCCCCTCACGTCGGTGCTCGGCGAGGACGCCGACGCCGACCTCATGAACAACTTCGGCGGGGCCGGGACGTTCAACACGCGCCCCGGCGCCACGGCGGCGACGCTGCCCGGTACGCTGGCGGCGGGCGCGCTCACCGCCGGCCCCGGCGCCGTGCCGCTCGACGTGCCTCTCGGCACCGGGCTCGGCACGCTGAGCGTCACGCTGCAGAACACGTGCGTGACGGTGGCGACGATCGACGCCACAAGCATGATGACGGGCGTAATGGGCGGAGCGGTGACGCAGATGGAGGTGAACACGACCATCGTCCCGGCCATCGTCGCGTTCATCAACGGTGGCGTGACCGCCGCGCAGATCGGCGCCGCGCCCACGGCGTGCGTCTCGGACAACACGACGATCGGCGACGGCACCGCCGCGGAGTGCACGGCGCTCGACCTCGACGGCATCTGCTCCGCCTCGAACGGCGTCGACACCGGCATCTGCGTCTACGGCAGCGACCCGATCGTGTCGTTCGTCGTGAATCCGTCCATCGACGCCGACGGCGACGGCGTCGTCACCGCCGCCGAGCTGCAGCCGCTGCTGGGTATCGTGTTGATGCCGGACCTGGATCTCGACCAGACCGGCGACCCCACCGCCTGCATGAGCGTCCCCGCCCCCGAATGCCCCGGCGTGATGGACGCCTTCTCCCTCGGCGTCGCCTTCACCGCCGTCGGCGCGTCGATCCTCAATCTGTAATCCGTCGGGTATGCCGCGCGCGCCTTGGCGCGGCGGCGCATTGGAGGACCTGGGTCCTGACCCGCTTGCCGCTCACACGGAGCGGCGGGGGAGGCCTATCACCAGAAGTACTGGGTGGCGGCCGGCGCGGGGATGGACGCGGCCGGCGTGCGCAGCTCCAATAGATAGTCCGTCCCGCCCGTGAGGTCGACCGGGCCGCCCTCGCAGGACGTGTCGGGCGTGATGCTGCTGGCGACCTCCACCAGCGGCGCGCCGGGCGTCACCTCGTAGACCCACCAGTCGATGAGGTCCACGCCCAGCAGCGCGTCCCAGCAGGGAGCGATGGGCAGGTTGACGACGTCGGCCGTCGTCCCCGACGTGGCGAACGAGACGTAGTCGACCACGTCCGTTCCGCCCAAGGTCTGGGTGGAGAAGAGCGTCCCCCAGTAGCCCGAGCCGATCGTCCCCGACACCTCCGCCGTGTCGGGCGTGTCATTCGGCTCCGTGTCGGCGATGTCGGCGTACATCGACCCCGGCGGCGGCACGTTCCAGATCTGCCCCGCGTCCGTCCCCGGCGCGGCGGCGTCGCTCCCGCCGCCCCCGCCGTCGGTGCTCCCACCCCCGCCCGCGTCGACGTCCAGCCGCGTGCCGCACGTACAGCCGGCCATCGAGGCCACCCCGACGACCAGCCAAACCATTCGCCGCGCATGCCTCATGTGCCTCCCTTTCGTCCCGAGCCTCGAGACGGGCCCCCCAGTGTACACCCGCAGCGCGCCGGGGCCGCGCGTCCCCAGGCCCGGGGTCGACCGACCCCACACCGAAGCGCGCCCGTCCCAAGACTGAGACGCCCTCTGTCGTAAGTCCGCGCTGGCGCGTCGCGCGCGTCTCACCATTGGGACGGACTGTGCGGCCCGCCCCTTGCTTTGGAGGCAGACGCCGGGCGGCGGGCGCCCGCGCACGAAGGTCGAAACCATCGGAGGAGGAACGAAATGACGTACGGAAAGACCAGGCCATTCACTTGGCGGCTGCGCAGCCTGGGCGCGGCGACGGCGGCGGCGGCGGCGCTGTTCTTGAGCAGCGCGGGGACGAGCGCATGGGCGGAGAGCCCGGCGGGCGGCGGGCGCGCACGCAGCGCACACGCGGCGGAGGACGACGGCGAGGCGGTCGAAGGCGGCGAAGGCAAAACGACGCTGGTGAAAGTCGAGAACACCGGCGACCTGGAGGTGCGCCTCTACGAGATCACCGGCAGCGCGATGGCCGTATCGGGCAGCTACGCGGCAATGGCCTACTCCTGGCGGCCTGTGTGTGTGGCGCCGTGCAGCAAGCGGCTCGACCTGAGCGACGGCCGCGATTTCTTCGTCGGCGGCGACGAGGCCACCGGCAGCCGGCGCTTCAACCTCTCCTCGTACGCCGACAAGGACGAGGTCACTGTAGAAGTCACCCCCGGCCCGCTTTCAAAGACGCGTGCCGGCGTATGGATGTTGATCAGCGGCGCGGGCGTCGCCGGCCTCGGCGCCAGCTTCGCCCTCAGCGGCGCGCTGGCCCTGGCGATGTCGGCGAACGACTCCCCCTACGCCTACGCCCCCGACGAGCGCCCCGGCTTCCCGATCGGCGGCGCCTTCCTGATCGCCGGCGCCGTCCTCGCCGCCGTCGGCGTCCCGCTCCTGATCTCCGGCCTCTACGTGAAGCGCAAAGGCCGCACCGACGTTTCGATCCACTGACCGCCTTCCATTCGCGCGCTGGACACGCAGTGCGCCGGTCGCTCATTCGCGCGCCGGACACCCGGTGCGCCGGTCGCTCAGTGGCCGTCAGCCACCAAGACGGAAGCCACAAGCCCAGGGCGACAACCACTACACTTCACGCCGTGATCCCGATCGAGGCGCGCCGCTACGGTTCGTCCGGGCCGCGGGTGGTGCTCTTGCACGGCGGGCCCGGGGCGCCGGGCTACCTCGCCACGCTGGCGGATGCGCTCGCCGACGCGTTCCGCGTGCTGGAGCCGCTCCAGCGCCGCAGCGCTGCCGCCGGCGGGCGGCCCCTCACCGTCGCGCGACACGTCGATGACCTCCACGACCTGCTGGCGCGCATCGAGGCGTGCGATCCCGTGGAGGATCCGCCCGACCTCGGCCGCTGCGACGCGCGCGCGTACGAGGAGTCCTGGACGGACATGCTGCGCCTCCAGTCCGAAGGCGTCTATCCAGCAGCCTTCGCCGCGATCGACGCGCCCGTGCTGATGCTCCACGGCGAGCACGACACGCTCCCTGGCGAGATGATCCGCGCCACCCTGGCCCCGTTCCTCCGCCGTCTCGAGTACCGTGCGCTCGCGCGCTGCGGCCACTACCCCTGGCTCGAGCGCCAGGCGCGGCACGAGTTCCTCTCCGTCCTCCGCGCCTGGCTAACGCCGCGCGCCTGACGCGGTGCCCGGACACACGGGGTCCCTCTTTGGAGACGAGCGACTTTGGCGTCAGGGGCAGGCCCAGAGGCTCATCTGGGTGGCGCAAATCGCCATGCGCTCGGCGGACGTCACGCAGATGCCTGACGCGTCGGCGACGCACGAGCCCTGATCCAAGCACGTGTAGCCCATGCCGGCGGGGCACAGGGTGCCGGTGAAGCCGCCGCAGGTGGGGCGGGTTGGCTCGGTACAGAAGCCCTCGCCCATCATGGAGCAGAGCGCGACCTGGCAGGTCTGCGTGGGGCTGCAGGACGTGGTGGCGCTGCAGAAGTCGACGGCGCCGCCGGCGTCGGTGCCGGGGGGCGCGGAATCGGTGCCGGGGGGGACGGCGTCGGTGCCGGGCGGGGAGGCGTCGGTCGACGTCGACGAGTCCGCGGCGCTGGCGTCGGTGCCGGTCACGGCGGAGTCGCCGGGGGGCCCGGAGTCCGGTCCGCCGGGGGGCACCTCGCAGAGGCCAGTCTGCGGATCGCAGACCAGGCCGGCGCGGCAGTCGCTGGCGTCGTTGCACGACGCGCCGACGCCCCCGCGGTGGCAGCCGAGCGCGGCGGCAGCCACGGCCGCCAGCGTGGCGGCGAGCGTAGGACCGAAGAGCGGCGCGACGGGCCGGAGGCTCCGGCGCGCGGGGGCGCAGGCGAGGTTTCGCATGCCCAGAACATAACAGAGGGGCGCGAGACGGGCA
Organism: Myxococcota bacterium; assembly: GCA_036004705.1. Taxonomy (GTDB): domain Bacteria; phylum Myxococcota_A; class Polyangia; order DASYRF01; family DASYRF01; genus DASYRF01. The sequence continues at coordinate 1,961 of DASYRF010000035.1, read as the reverse complement.
GGCACGAGACTGACGGGCGCCAGGCAGCCGTCCGCAAGACCGACGGGCGCCAGGCAGGCGGCCGCAAGACCGACGGACGCCAGGCAGCCGTCCGCAAGACCGACGGGCGCGCGGTAGACGGCGGCCGGGCGGGTGCGGGGCCGATGGAGTATCGTCGCGGCGATGCGTGGGCTCGACTGGGCGGTGGTGGGCGCGTACGCGGCGGCCTCCGCCTTGTTCGCGGTCTGGTTCGCGCGGCGGCGGCGCGGCGCCCATAGCGGCGAGGAGTACATGGTCGCGGGGCGGCGCCTGCCCTGGTGGATCGTCGGGATCGCCGACGTGGCCACGGCGGACGGGGCGGACGCGTTCTTCGTGTTCACGTTCTTCGTGGGCGGCTTCATGGGCTTCCATCGCCTCTTCTGGATCACGTCGGCGGTGGCGTTTCCGCTAGGCGTGCTCTGGGCGCGCTACTGGCGGCGGCTGCGGCTGGCCACGCCGGGACAGCTCTACGAGGAGCGCTACGGCGGGCGCGCGGCGGCGGGGTTCCGCGGCGTGTCGGCGGTTTACGGCGCGCTCGTGAACACGAGCATCGTGCTGGCCTACGTGCTGAAGGGCTTCGCGCAGATCATGAAGCCGTTCCTGGGGTGGCCGGACGACCTCATCCTGCTGGTCTTCTGCGGGACGACGCTGCTGTACACGCTGCTGAGCGGGCTGCTGGCCGTGGCCTACACGGACGTGGTGCAGTTCGCCCTGATGATGGTGGGGCGCGTGGTGCTCGCGGTGCTGGTGGTGAGCGCGGCGGGGGGGATGACGGCGGTGCTCGATCGCGTCGAGACGGTGCGCGGCGCGGCGTTCTTGCAGCCGTATCCGCCGGGCGTGGGGGCGGTCTACGGGAAGTTCGCGGTGGACGGGCTGTCGCTGGCGGCGCTGGTACTGGCGGGGCTGATGGGCGTGGCGGGGACGCAGAGCGCGACCGTGCAGAAGTCGCTGGCGGCGCGCGACGAGCTGCACGCGGCGGGCGGACAGATCCTCGGGACGGTGCTGTCGCTGGTCGTGAGGCTCCTGCCGATGACGATCGTGGGGCTGGTGGCGGTGGCGGTGTTCGCGCCGGGGCGCACCGACACGGACATGTGGGCCGACCTGGTGCGCGCCCACGTGGGCCCGGGGCTGCTGGGGCTGCTGCTGGTGGGAATCGCCGCGGGGTACATGTCGACGATTGACGGCTTCGTGAACTTCGCCGCGAGCGGCGTGCTGAACGACTTCTTCAAGCGGCACGTGAACCCGGCGATGAGCGAGCGGCGGCAGGTGAACGTGGGGCGCTGCGTGACGGTGGCGGTGATGGCGTCGGCGTATCTGTGGGCGCGGCTCTTGATCGCCAACATCGACGAGGCGTGGATCAACTTCATCAACTCGGTGACGGGACTCTTCATGCTCCCGCTGGCGCTGCTGCGCTGGACGTGGTGGCGGCTGAACATCTGGGGCGAGGTGGTGGGGTTCGTGGGCTCGTTCCCGCTGGCGTACGTGGTGTGGTTCGGGCTGGGGCGCTGGATGCCGGCGTTCAAGGACCGGCCGTACTGGCAATCGTTCGCGCTGCTGGTGGGCGTCGGATGGGGGCTGATCCTGACGGTGACGTGGCTGACGCGCCCGGAGCGGCTGGAGACGCTCAAGGCGTTCTACGTGAAGGCGCGGCCGCCGGGCTGGTGGCGGCCGGTGGCGGCGGCGGCGGGGCTCGACGACGGCGAGCGGCGCGCGCGCGCGGCGGAGCTGCGGCACGACGTGGGGACGGGCGCGGCGGGCATCGTCTTCGCGGCGGCGCTGGTCGTTGGCATGGGCGCGGCGTTCGCGCGGCGCTGGGGGCTGTGCGCGGCGACGGCGGCGGCGGCGACGGCGGCGGGCGTGGCGTTCGGCTGGCTGACGGTGGGCGGCGAGCGGCTGCGGCGGCGCCTGGGCGAGGCGGACGCGCTGCCGGCGCACGCGGCGGC
>DASYRF010000034.1:0-18152 GCA_036004705.1 Myxococcota bacterium | reverse complement strand
CGACGGGTGCGGTAGCGGCCATCGATCCACGGCACGAGCTCCTTCACGACGTGTGTCTCGTAGCGTCCGGTCGCGCTCGAATCGAGGTACTGGCTGCCGCCATAGCGCGTCCAACAGTCGGGCATCACCACGATGGCGTCGCGCAACTTCCCCGCGGCGGCGAGCCGGTTGAGGCGCTCGTCGATGGGCTCCACCCACGGCGCGCGGTCGAGATGCATCATCCCCGTGCCGGTGAAGCCGACGAGCAGGTAGAGCACCGGGTAGGGCCCGCCGTCCGGGTACGACGGCGGCAGCCACACCGGCACGCGCCGCAGGTGAGGGTCGCGCAGCGGGTTGCCGCGCAGCGCGCGGCTCGCGAACGTCTCGATCACCAGCTTGCCGCCGCGCTTCGCCATGGCGGGAGCCTCGCACCTCCGGTCGCGCGCGGTCCAGCGGCAGCGCCGTAGCGGTTGCGCGGCGCGGGCGCCCGTTCGGTCGGCGGCTTGGCCGGCGGCCGCGCGGCGTAGGGCGCCGCGGCCGTTCTCCGCCCCCGCCAGCGCCGTTCGTAACCCTGCGGTAACGTGGCGCAGCGCCCGCGCGACGCACCGCCAACGTGCTGCAGCGCCCGCGCCGAGGCACCGCGCGCCGTGCTCGATCACGAAAATGGCGCCGTGGTCGGAAGACCCGGACGAATCGCTGCACCGGCGATCCGGTGAATGTGATTGTTGGATCCAGAAATCACATCCCGACGCACGTTTCGTTTAGTTCACGTAACGCGCAAACATCCCGAAATCAACGAACCTCCCGATCCGCCGCTCTTGGCACGCCGGATGCACAATAAAGCTAACGTATGAACCGTGCGTTCTGCCAACAAGGGAGCTGCCGATGATCACGGAGAACCTGCGGGCGGGGGATCTCGCCATCGAGGTCGTACAAGCGGCGCCGGCCGGCTCGCTTCGGCTGCTTTGGACCGGCCGGAGCGGGGACCGAAACCCACACCTGATTCTGGGTCCTTACTTCGAGCAGGTTCTGGCGAGCGCCGCGGCGCAGCGCGCGAGCCTCGAGCTTCGATTCGAAAAGCTCGACCACTTCAACTCCTCGACCGTCGCCACGATCATCCAGCTCATCCAGGACGCGCGGCAGCGCGACATCAAGCTCGCGATCGTCTACGACGCGCGGCTGCGCTGGCAGAAGCTCAGCTTCGACGCGCTGCGCGTATTCGTCGCGGCCGACGGTTTGCTCGAGCTCAGGTCGGTGGAGGAGGCGCCGTGAATCGACCCTTCAGCTTCATGATCGATCTCCCCGTGCGGAACGACTGGGCCAACGTCGACCTCCTGCGCACTTCCATTCTCAACTGTTTCACCGCGACTTTTCACGACATGGACGGCTGTCACTCGCTCGCGATGGTGGCGGGAGAGCTGCTGGAGAACGCCATCAAGTACGGGGACTGGAAGGACGGCGAGCGGGCGTTGCGGCTGCGCGTCTGGGGCGACGCCGCCTGGGCCAAGGTCCAGGTCGACAGCCCCGTGCAGCCCGACTCGCCGTCGCTCGGCGCCTTGAACGACGCGATCACGTGGCTCGACGCGTATCCCTCCGCCGAGGACGCCTACCGGGCCCGGCTGCTGGCGGTGGCCGCACGGCCGCTCGCGGAGGGCGGCGGCAAGCTGGGTATTGCGCGCATCGCCTACGAGGGCAACTGCAAGCTGAAGGCCGAAGTGAAGGGTGACCTCCTGAGCGTGACGAGCCACATGACTTTCTGACGATGCGAAGTGTCGTCGTAACCGGCATCGGCGCGATCCTGCCCGGCTGCGACAGCCGGGCGCAGCTCTGGGAACATCTCCGGTACGGCATCTCACAGCTCTGCTTCGAGGCCGCGCCCGGCGCCGGGTGCGACCGCTGGCCGGTGGGGCGCGTGCGCGGCTTCGAGGCGCGCCGTTACCTGCGGGAGATCCCCGCGCGCCACTACGAGCGCTTCCACCGCGACCAGCTCCTGTACCTGGCCTCGCTCCTGGCGGCGCGCGACGACGCCGGTCTGAAGCTCGCCGCTCTGCCGGCCGAGCGCGTCGGCCTGTTCGACGGGACCTCGCGCGGGAGCTTCGACGCCTGGTACGAGCGCATCCGTGCCGAGGCGGGAGACGGCGCGGGCGGCGCCGCCGCTGCGGCCCCCTACGGCCGGCGCGACCTCGTGGCCGGAACACCCGGGCTCGCCGCCGGGCTCGCCGCCGCCAACCTCGGCATCCGCGGGCCCGCCTACACGTTCACCGGCACCTGCGCCTCCGGCGCCATCGCCATCGGCCACGCGTGGCGCGAGGTGTCGAGCGGGACGCTGGACGTGGCCTTCGCGTCCGGGCACGAGTCGGCGCTGTCGGCGCCCATCTACCAGATGTACCGCAACGCCGATCTCCTCACCGACGAGCGAACGTGCGCCGCTCGCGCCGTGCGGCCCTACGTGGGTCACTCCAAGAACGCGTTCGGCGAGGGCGCGGTGACCCTGGTGCTGGAGGCGCGCGAGGCGGCGGAGCGGCGCGGGGCCACCATCCTGGCGGCGATGGGCGGCTACGCCTACGCCAACAACGGCGAGCATCCCACGTCGGTGGACACGACAGGCATGCTTCCGGCGCGCCTGCTGGAGGAGCTGCTGGCGGCGCACGGAGCCGCGCTCGAGCGCGTCAGCTTCGTCGTGGGGCACGGCAACGGCGTGCCCATGAGCGACCTGGCGGAGATCGCCTGCATGAAGCACCTGTTCGGCGAGCGGGCGCGCAAGGTGCCGTTGCTGTCGGTCAAGCCGATCTACGGGCACCTGCTGGGGGCGTCGAGCGCGCTCAACGTCGCCGCCGCGGTGCTCATGATCCACGAGCAGTTCGTCGTGCCGACGATCAACATCGACGAGAGCCGCATCGTCGACGGCGTCACGCATCAGGCCAACATGGGGGAGCCGCGCCGTTGCGAGCTGGGGCTCTCGTTCAGCGCCGGGCTCGGCGGTCACAACGCCGCCGTGCTGGTCGGCACGCCCGACGCGCTCGAGGGCGAGGGAGAGGCCGACAGCTGGCACGACACCGCGGAGGTGAGCGCGGCCGCGGGGGCGGCGCCGCCGGCGGGAGCGGCGGGCGCATGAGCGGCACGTCGATGCCGCTGGCCGAGGCGGTGAAGCGATTCGTGCAGCCGCGCATGCACCTGCACTTCGCGTCCACGCCGGCGCGCTCCAACGCCGCCGTGCGCGAGGTGGCGCGCGCGTTCCGCGGGCGGCGGCCCGGCTTTACGCTGAGCACGACGGGCTTTCACTCCACCGCACACTTGTTAGGGCTGCTGCGCCTAGGCCGGCGCTACGTCGCCTGCTTCTTCGGCGACAACTACCCGGCACCGCGGCCCAACCGCTTGTACGCCGAGCTGGAGGAGGAGGGCGCGGCGCTCGAGCACTGGTCGCTGTGGACGTACGTGAGCGCGCTGCGCGCGGGCGCGCTCGGGCACGCGTGGGCCGTCACGACGTCGCTGGCGGGGACGTCGCTGGGGGAGGGGCTCGCGCGCGCGGGACGCTTCGCGGAGGTGCCCGACCCGGCCGCGCCGCAGGGGCAGCGCGTGGGGCTGGTGGCGGCGATGCGTCCCGACGTGACGTTCCTGCACGCGGCAGCGGCGGACGCGGAGGGGAACGTGCTGCTGTCGCCGCCCTACGCCGAGGGCGTCTGGGGAGCGCTGGCCGCGCGCCGCGGCGTCGTGGCGACGGTGGAGTCTTTCCCGAGCGCGGCCGCCCCGGGCGCGCTGGCGGGGGCGATGCAGGTCCCGGCGCACCGCGTGCTGGCGATCTGCTTGGAGCCGTTCGGCGCCCACCCGCAGCCGCTCTTCGCGCTGCCGGCGTTCGGCGTGCGCGGCTATCGCGACGATTTCGAGCACTACGAGCAGTGGCGGCGCCTCACGGCGGACCCCGCGCTGTTCGCGCGTTTCGCCGGCGCGGTGCTGGACGCGCCCGACGGTGGCCACGGCTATCGTGACTGGGTCGGCGGCGGGCGCCTGGACGCGCTCGCGGCGGCCGCCATCCCCCGCGCGCCGGCACCGGCGCGCTCGGCCGCGGACACGCACGCCACTCTCGCGCGCGCGACCCACGCGCGAGGAGACGGGGGTGCGCGCGCGCGCGCGCCGATCCACGAGACCGCGCACGAAGACGAACGACGGCACGCGCGTGACGGCGAGCACGCCGACGCCCGCGCGCCGGGACCTGTCGCGAACGGCTGGGTCGATCGCCTCGTCGTCGCCGCCGCCCGGCGCATCGAGGCGGTCGTGAAGGCGCGCCACTACCGCGTGGCGCTCGCGGGCATCGGCCACGCGTTCCTCGCCGCGCGCCTCGCCCAGTGCGCGCTGTCCGACGCCGGCCATCGCCTCGTGGTGCTGGTGGAGGTGGGTCTCTACGGCGTGGACTGCGGCCCCGGTCCCAGCGGCTTCTTGCTCGCGTGGGATCACGCGGCCGGCGCACGCCGGCTCGGCTCGGTGGAGGACGTCCTGGGCGTGCTCGCCTGCGGCGCGGACAACGCCTGCCTGGGCGTGCTGGGCGCCGCGCAGGTGGACGCGTTCGGGCGGGTGAACAGCACGCGCATCGCCGGCGGGCGTCTGCTGGTGGGCGCGGGGGGCGCGGCGGACGTCGCTGCGTGCGCCGCGGAGGTGGCCGTGCTCGTGCGCGCCGACCGCGCGCGCCTGGTGCCGGCGGTGGAGCACGTCACGGGCGCCGGCGCACGCGTGCGCTCCGTCGTGACGGACGTGGGTGTGCTGGGCCGTACGCACAACGGCGCGCGCTGGCGGCTGGAGGAAGCGAGCCCGGCGGACGAGGAGGGCGGCGGCGGGGGCGCGGGCGCGGGCGGGGGTGCGGGCGCGGGCGCGGGTGCGGGCGCGGGTGTGGGCGCCGAGCTCGTTGCGCGTTGTGGTTGGGCCTTCGACGTGCCGGCCGACCTTGCCCCGGCGGCGTGCATCTCCGCCGAGGAGCGCTGCCGCCTCGAGGCGCTCGACCCCGAACGAATGCAGCGCCGGCGCGGCGCCGAGGAGGAGCGATGACCGAGGTCAGCGAGATCGCCGCCACCGGCTGGGCCTACCCGTCCGACGTCGTCGACAACGCCGCCTACCTGGCACGCTGCCGCTTCGACCTCGGCACCGACCCCGACGCGCTGGCGCGCGAGACGAAGATGAAGCGGCGGACCTGGTGCGCTCCCGGCGAGAACACCTGGACGCTCGCCCGCACCGCGGTGGACCGCGCGCTCGCCACGGACCCGGCGCTGCGCGACGAAGTGGACGTCGTGCTGGTGGCGTCGGGCACGACCATGCCGGTCTTCCACGCCCCCGACCCGGCCAACGCCGGCGTCGCCGACCTCGCGCCCCTCGTGGTGCGGCACTTGGGGCGCGACGGCGTGCTCGGCCTCGACCTCAAGGCCTGCTACTGCACCGGCTTCTTGCGCGGGCTGCAGGTGGCCGACGCGATGCTCCTGCGCTGCGGCTATCGCGCCGCCCTGGTGGTCGCCACCGAGCAAGGCAGCCGCTTCGCCGTGGCAGAGACGAACCGCTCCACGTTCTGCTACCTCATGTCCGACGCGGCCGGCGCCGCGGTGCTGCGCCGCCGCCCCGCCGCGCCCCGCGTAGGCGTGCGCGACCACGTCGGCTGGACCGACGCGACGAAATTCGACTGGGTGGGAATCGGCCCCGACGCCGCCTCTACCGTCATGCGCGGCGCGCGCGCTGCCGCCGCCACGCACGAGCTCCTCGTCGCCTGCGCCACGGCCCTCCTGCGGCGCAACGGTCTGGCCGCCGCCGGCGTCGACTGGCTTCTTCCCATCCAGACGCACGCCGCCGTCGTGGAGGGGCTGCGCGCCGCGCTCGACTGGCCCGCCGAGAAGCTCCTCTGGTTCGGCGACGTCACCGGATTCTCCGGCAGCGCGTCCATCCCCGCCTGCCTCGCCGAGCAGGCGCACCGTGGCGTCGTGCGCAAGGGCGACCTGGTGCTGTCGGTGGCCGTGGGCGCCGGGATGAACTGCGCGGGCGCGCTTTATCACTATTGAGGAGGGTGCGTGCACGACGTCCACATCACGGGGCTCGGCGGCTACCTTCCCGCCGTCATGCACACGAACGACACGCTTCCGCCGCTCGACGCGCCGCTCGCCGACGGCGAGGACGTGCGCATCGGCGTGCGCCGTCGCGGCTGGGCGAGTGAAGCCGCCGGCGAGAGCATCCCCGAGATGGCCGCCGCCGCGGCGCGCCAGGCGCTGGCGCGCGCCGGGATCGCGCCCGGCGAGCTAGACCTCGTCTTGCTCGCGAACTGGACGCAGCGCCGCTTCATCCCCGAGCACGCGCCGCGGCTTCAGGCCCTGCTGGGCGCCGGGCGCGCTTTCGCGTTCGACCTCTGCACGGCTTGCGCCGGCTTCGTCTACGGCGTGGCCGTCGCCCACGCGTTCCTGCAGAACCCCCGCTTCTCCCGCGCCCTCGTGGTCGCCTCCGAGACTACCTCGCGGCGCGGGCGGCCCGGCTCGAAGTCCACGCTCATCTTCGGCGACGGCGCCGGCGCGGCGGTGGTGGAGCGCGGCGCCGCGGGCGGGGCCCGCGTCCTCGACTACGAGCTCGCCACCGACGGCGCCCACCACGGCGCCATGGAGATCGACGAGCACGGCTGGGTGCGGACGCACCTCCCGCAGAAGGAGCTGAACGCGTTGGCGGCGCGCAGCTTCGCCGAGCCTGCCGCGCGGCTGCTCGCCCGCGCCGGACGCACGATGGACGACGTGGACTGGGTCGTCCCGCACTCCGGCACCGCCGGGATCCAGGCGACGCTCATCCGCGCCCTGGCCGTCCCCGCCGAGAAGGTGCTCTCCAACTTCGCCACGATCGGCAACGTCTCCTCGGCGGCCATCCCGCTGGCGCTGGACGAGTTCGTCGCCGCCGGCCGCATCCGGCCGGGCGACACGGTGCTCTCGCCAACGACGGGCACGGGCTGGTACGCGGCGGCGCTGCTGCTCGAGATGGGCGAGATGCGCGTTGCCGGCGACGCGCCGGCGCGGCCGCCGGCGGCGGCGCAAGGCGCGGGGAAGCGCGGCCCGGCGCGCGCGGCGCCGGGCGAGGGGCGATGACCTTGCCCGTGGCCGGCGGGCGCGTGGCGGAGGGGCGATGACCTTGCCGGTGGCCGGCGGGCGCGTGGCGGTCGTGACGGGTGTCACCTCCGGCATCGGCGCGGCGCTGGCGCGGCGGCTGCGCGCCGCCGGCAGCACCGTCGTAGGTCTCGGGCGCGACGAAGCGCGCCTGCAGGCCGCCGCCGAGGCCCCCGTCGCCGCGACGGGGACGGCGCCCGCCGGCGGCTTCGTGCCAGTACGTGTCGACCTCGCCGACGCGGCCGACCGCGCCCGCGCAGCCGCCCAGGTGGCGCGTCGCTGCGCGCGCGTCGACGTGCTCGTGAACGACGCCGCCGAGTGCGTCTACGAGCTGCCTTCGATGCTGGAGCCGCTGCGCTGGCAGCGGTTGCTCGACGTGAACTTCCTGGCCGGCGCCGAGCTGGTGCACGCGCTGCTGCCGCGCATGGAGCGCGGCGGCCACGTGGTCAACGTCTCGTCCGTCACCGCGCGCCACCTGCCGGGCGCGCGCTTCGGGCCCTACGCGGTCACCAAGGCGGCGCTCGAAGAATGGACGCGTGCGCTGCGGCTGGAGGCCGACCCGCGCGGCATCAAGGTCACGCTCGTGGCGCCGGGGCTGGTCGACACGCCCCTCTACGACAAGGTCGGCGCCTTCGAGCCGGCGCGCGCCCGGCTGCGCGAGCAAGTCCCCGTGTGGCTCTCCGCCGAAGACGTCGCGGACGCAGTCATGTGGGCGTTGGCGCGGCCCGCGCACGTGGTCGTGGGGGAGCTCGTGCTCTTTCCGAGCGGACAGGCGCGCTGAGCGCGGGAGGTGACGGCATGACGAGCGACGAGCGCAACCACGACGGCGGCGCCGGCGGCGATGGTCACAGCGGTGCCGGCGAAAGCAGCGGCGACGCCCGTGACGGCGCTCGCTTGCGACAGCGCTCCGAGGCGTACCTCGACGGGCTCTTCGGCGCCGGCGCCGGCCGCCGCCACGGCGCCTTCCTCGACCGCCTGGAGAGCGCGCCGCTGCGCGACACGCTGCACCGCTACCACCTGCTAGAAGCCGACACCGCGCACCTGTCGGTGGAGGAGAACTACCTGCTCGGGCTCGCCGTCCTGTGCGCGCTCAGGAGCTTCGGCCCGGCGGCGATGTTCGCCAAGACGCTGCGTCACCTGGGCACGCCGCGCGCGCGGATCCTGGAGGTCGTGACGCGCCTGTCCATGTGGATCGGCGGCGTGCCGGCGGCCGACGCGGCGGCGCACGTGCAGAAGGCCCTGCGCGAGTACGAGGAGCGCGGCGTTGCCTCGCTCGATGCCTGGTTCCCGCCTCCGCCGCGCGACGCCGTGCCCGAGGACGACGGTTGAGCGGCGCCGTCTCGACCGACGGGTTCCCGCCCATGCCGCGCGACGCCGTGCCCGAGGACGACGGTTGAGCGGCGCCGTCTCGACCGAGCGGTTCCCGCCCATGCCGCGCGACGCCGTGCCGGAGGACGACGGTTGAGCGGCGCCGCGGACGGCGCGGCGGCGGCGCCGCCGCCCGCGCTCCTGGCGGGGCGCCGTGGCGTCGTGCTCGGCGTGTCGCGGCGCAACGCGCTCGGCTGGCACGTCGCGGCGCGGGCCCGGGCGCTCGGCGCGGAAGTCGCGGTGACGCACCGCCCCGCGCGTGCCGCCGCGGCGGCCGAAGCGGCCGCGGCCGCCGGTGCCGTGCTGGCGCTGCCGCTCGACGCCGGCGACGAGACGAGCGTCGCCGCCGCGTTCGCCCGCCTCGACGAAACGTGGGGGCGCCTCGACTTCCTCGTGCACGCCATCGTGCACGTGCCCGCCGATCTCCTCGCCCGCCCGCTCTCGCAGGTCACGCGCGCCGAGTGGGACCTCGTCCTGGGGACCAGCGCGCATTCGCTGGTGGCCGCCTGTCGCCACGCCGCGCCGCTGCTCGCCCGCTCGGACGCGGCGCGCGTCGTCGCGCTCACCTCTTCGGGCGGACGGCGCGCGCTCCCCCGCTACCACCTGGCCGGCATCGCCAAGGCAGCGCTCGAATCGGCGGTGCGCTACCTCGCGCTCGAGCTCGGTCCGGCGGGTGTTCTCTGCAACGCCGTGAGCGCGTCGCTCGTCCCCACCGAAGGCGCGCTCGGCGCCGTGGGCGACGCCGCCGCCGCCGCCACGCTCGCCCACCTCGCGCGCCGCGCCCCGACGCGCCGCGCCACCGGCGCTCAGGACGTCGCCGACGCCGTGGCCTGGCTTTGCAGTCCATTCGCGCGTAACATCAGTGGAGGCATCCTCACCATCGACGGCGGATTCGAGACCCTGTACCTGTAGCTAGCGCCGGTGCGGCCCGCCGCGGCGCCCGGCCGGCAAGGAGACGGTCCGTGCCCCGAGGAACCGACGCCTCGACCCCCGCCCCGCCCCCCGCGCCGAGCCTCGCTGCGCGCGCCCGTGCGCTCGGGCGCACCGTGGCCGACGCCCTCCGCGGCGACACCGGCGGCGCCCACGCCGCCGAGCTGCGCGACGCCCAACGCGACGTCATCCTCTCGCGCACCGCCGTCCTCATCTGGATCTCGGTCTTCGTCATGCCGACCGCCTGCTGGGGCTACGTCTGGTTCTCCGCCCCCGCCCGCATCGGCCTCGCCGTGCGCATCGTGCTGGCGGCCATCGCCGCGGTGCTCGTCATCCTCGTCCTCGTCAAGCGCGGCGTCTTCGACCGCCGCTACCATCTCTCCATGCTCGTGCTCGTCGGCGGCGTCTTCGCTCCCACCGGCGCGGCCATCATGGAGATCACGCAGGCCTACGGCGGAGACTTCTTCTTCGCCTTCTTCCTGATCTTCTTCGCCTTCACCGCCCTCTATCCCGCCGACGTGAAGTGGATCCTCGCCACCGCCGCCGCCATCATCGCCTTCTTCACCGGCGCGCGCGCGTTCCGTCCCGAGGGCCTCGTCTTCGACACCAAGCTCGTCAACAGCCTCATCTACCTGTTGGAGCTGACCTTCATCGGCGTCGTCCTCAACCGCGTCATGTGCCGCCTCTTCTTCGACGAGCGCCGTTCGCGCATAGAGCTGCGCGCCGCGCGCGACGCGCTCTTCGCCGAGATGGAGGTCGCGCAGGAGATCCAGACGCTGCTCTTGCCCAAGCGGCCGGTGCTCGCCGGGCACGCCGTCAGCGGCCGTATGGTCCCGGCCAGCGAGGTCGGCGGCGACTACTACGACGTCATCGAAGCGGCGAACGGCCGCACGTTCCTCGCCATCGGCGACGTCTCCGGCCACGGCGTGACCTCGGGGCTGACCATGATGATGGCGCGCGCCTCGCTGCTCGGAACGCTCGCCGGCGATCCCGCCGCGCCGCTTCCGGTCCTCTACTGCGCGCTCAACCGCTGCCTGCGGGCGAACCTCGCGCGCATGGACCTGCGCCTCTACATGACGTTCGCGCTCTTCGAGCACCTGGGCGCCGGTCGCTACCGCGCCGTCGGCGCCCACCTCCCCGCGCTGGTCTGGCGCCGCGCGCGCGGCGCCGTGGAGGAGCTGGAGCTCAGCGGCACGTGGCTGGGCGTGCTCGACGAGCTCGCGCCCGCGCAGGTGCCGGAGGCGACGGTCGAGCTGGCCTGGGGCGACCTCATGCTGCTCTACACCGACGGCATCGTGGAGCGGCTGCGCGGGCGCGAGATGTTCGGCTTCGAGCGCCTCAAGGCCGCGCTCGCCGAAGCGGCTCCGCGCGGCCCCGACGCCGTGATCGACGCGCTGCTCGCCGTGCTGCAGCGCTACGACGCGCAGCAGGACGACGACATCACGCTCCTCGCCATCCACCACACCGGCGAGCAGGCGATGGCGCGCGCGAGCTAGACACCGGTCCGGCGGCGTCACTTGCCGGAGCGGCCCTCGATGACCAGGCGGTCGCCGCCGAAGACGCGCAGCGCCGACATGCCCACCGCCTGCCAGCGGTGCTCCGGGTTGGACACCACGCGCAGCAGGTAGTGCGCCTCGGGATCGTGCCGCAGCACGCGCACCCACTCCACGAAGCACTTCCAGGCCGTGGCGTTGCAGTACTCCAGCGCACGCAGGTCGACCATCAGCTCCTGCATGCGCTGTGTGACGGCGGCGTGGTGGACCTCGGCGACGACGCCACGCAGCCAGGCGCCGTCGTCCTGCTCGCGCAGGACGCCCTCGAACGCCACGGCGTGCCCGCCCTGCGCACCGATGCGGATCGTGATGGACCCGTGGCGGAGCTCGCGCGGAGGGAGGTTCACGCCGGCGCGTCCCCGGCCGCCGCGAGGGTGCGGCGCGCGCTGACGGTCACCGCCCCGGGCTCGGAGGTGTCGCACGTCACCTGGCAGCCACCCTCGTAGAAGATGCGGACGAGGCCGAGCCCCCCGCCCGGCGCACCGCGCGCGTACACCTCCTCCAGCGCCGCCATGTAGGCGGCGGCCGCGTCGCCGAAGCGCCGGCACCAGGCCACCCGCTCCAGCAGAGCCTGCAGGTGTCCGGACGCGGGCTCGACGCCGTTGCGCACCTCCACCACGAGCGCTTCGCCGTCGCGTCGCACCGCCAGCCGGATCCCCGTGGCGTCGCGCGTCCCGAACTTCACGGCGTTCTCCAGCAGCTCGGCGCTGACCATACCCAGCGCCTGCGGCAGGTCGCCGGCGGGCGCGACGCTGCGCACGGCGTGCGCCACTTCAAGGCGCAGCTCGTCGATCCGCTCCCAGTCGAACGGAACGTCCCGCTGCAACAGCATCGCCGCGTCCGCCATCGATCCTCGCCCGGGACGTGATTGCCACCCGCCGCCCGTCGCTCGCGTGCCCGCCCGCCGTCCGTTGCTCCCCCGGCGCAAGCACCGTACTACCCGATACATCGATACTACGGTGAGGGCCTCTCCGGATCAAGGGCGCGCCGCGGGGCTTGTCTTCGGGGGGGCGACTGCGGCAAGCTCCGCCCGTGCCCCGCCGGCGCCCGCCTCAGCCAGCGACTGCGCCCTCCGCCCCGGACCGCGCTCTCGCCGCCATGGTCGTGCGCGATCTGCGCGCCTTCCTGGCCGAAGGCTCCGCCCCTTCGCCGCGTGCGCTGCGCCAGCAGGACCGCGTGCTCGCCGTGCTCGCCGAGCAGACCTTCGGGTCGCTCGCCGCCGCCTTCCGCGCCGCCCAGGGCAAGTCTTCGCTCGCCGGGGCGCTCGCCTCGGCGCCCGCCGTTCGCGCCGCCGCCGCGCCCGCGCGCCCGCGCGGGCCCGCCGCGAAGGTGCGCGGCGGCGTCGACGGCGGCGGCGTGGGCACGCCGCGGAAACAGCGTCGCCTCGACAGCCAGCGCTCCCCCGCGAAGACACGCGTCCTGGAAGGCATCCGCCGCTACCACCGCGCCGGCGGCTCGGTGCTGCAGGCGCTCGCGGTGCACCACGAGCAGCGGCTCGTCCACGCCGCGAAGGCGCACTTCGGCTCGTGGGAAGTCGCGCTCTGTGCCGCCGGCCTCACCCCGACCCTGTCGTTCTTGCCGCGTAAGCCGCAGGCCGTCGCCTTCGTCCTGAGGAAGATCGTGGCCGCGGGCCGTCCACTCACGCCCGCGGAGGCGGACCGCTGGGCCCCCGGTCTCGCGGCGCAAGCCAAGGCGTGCTTCGGCCCCTGGCCCCGCGTCGTCGCCGCCGCCCGCTAGCCCGCAGCCGGTGGTGCTGGACGGGCTACTTCACCCAGTACCGCGAAGCGCGCTTCTGGCCCTTGCGGCGCAGGACGCCCGACGACACCAGCTTGTGCATCGGCCGATTCAGCTGGGAGCTGCTGGAGCGGTTCGCCTTGGCGACCTCCTCCATCTTCGCGCCCGGATGAGCGCGGACATAGGCCACGAGGGCGTCCATGTCCCGTTTCATCTGCGCCGGGCTGCGCCGCCCCGACGTCCGCTTCGGCCGTCCAGCGCCCGCCGAGGGCGCCTTGGCCGTCTTGCGCCGCGGGGCGCCGTTCGTCGCCGGCACCCAGGCGCGGAGCGCGCCCGCGACGGTGTCGTGCGCCTCCTGCCGTACCAGCGCCTCAATCTCGCCTGCGATCGCGCGAATGCGCTCCTCGATGCGTGCCCTGAGCTCTGTCATGACATCGCTTGTCGCGCGACTACCCCCTACACGTCAAGTTCCTTGTCATCGCGCCTCGGTCGAAAGCTGCAGTCGATGGAGCGCGCGGTAGCTGCCTCCCGGCGAACGCGGTCATTCTCGACCACCTGCTCTCCGACGGTGATCTCCAGATCCGAGAGTGCCTTCTTGTGGAAGTCCACTGATTGATTGCTGCGCGCCAGCCAAGCCGTGGAGCTCGAAGTCGTCAAGGATACGTAGGGAAGGGATGCCCTCGATCTCGCGGTCACGTGGCCCACTCCTGCATCCAGGGTTTCGCGCGGTAGCGATCCCAGCCGTCCGGGAGCACCGTGACGACGGGGCCGTTCAGCCCGCCGCGCGCGGCGACGCGGAGCGCGGCGACGACGTTCGTGCCCGCCGAGCCACCCACGAGGAGGCCCTCCTCGCGCACGAGTCGCTTCGCCATGCTGAAGGTCTCCTCGTCGCTGACCCGCTCGGCACCGTCGAGGACGGCGCGGTGCAGATTCTCGGGGACGTCGCTCGCGCCGATGCCCTCGACTGCGTAGGAGCCCTCTGGTCCCAGACGGCCGGTCTCGACCCAGTCGGCGAGGGAGGATCCAACGGGATCCGCGAGGACGATCTGGACGCGGGGAAGTGAGGCCTTGAGTCGGCGGCCGACACCCGTGATGGTGCCGCCTGTCCCGGCGCCGGCGACGAACGCGCCCACCAAACCGTCGGTCTGTGCCAGGATCTCAGCGCCTGTGGTCTCCTCGTGAGCTCGGATGTTGGCAGGGTTACGGAACTGGTCCGCCAAGAACCAACCGTTCTCTCCGGCGAGGCGCTGCGCGACGTTCCGAAAGTTGTCCGGGCTCGTGGGTGGTGCGTTCGGCGTGATCACGACCTTGGCCCCGAGCGAGCTGAGGGCGATGCGCTTGTCGACGGACATCTTCTCGGGCATCACGCACACGAGCCCGTAGCCGCGGGCGGCGGCGACGAGCGCGAGCCCGACACCCGTGTTCCCGGCGGTCGCCTCCACGAGGGTCATGCGCACGTGGAGCACGCCGCGCGCCTCCGCGTCGTCGACGATCGCCTTTGCAATGCGGTCCTTGACCGAACCGCCAGGATTCAGGTGCTCGCACTTCACCAGCACCGGAACGGGAAGGTCCCGCCCGACGCATGCAAGCCGGACGAGAGGTGTGCCGCCGATGTGGTCGAGGATGCCCCGCATCGGTCATGCTCGCGTCGGCGCGAGAAATTTCGCCGGCGCCCGCGTGTCCGCGGTCCGCAGCGTCTCCGTCATTCGCAGGGCCGCGACCGCCCCCGACACGGCCGTCAGCCCCGCCACGATCCACATCGCAGCGGACAGGCCGAGCGCATCAGCGGTCAAGCCAGCCAGGAGCGCGCCGACGGCGTATCCGAGGTCGCGCCACAGGCGGTACGTTCCCACGGAGGACGCGCGCCAGGACGGGTGCGCGACGTCCCCGATCGCAGCCAGCAGCGTCGGGTAGACCATCGCGGTCCCGATCCCCAGTACCGCGGCGCCGATTGCGAATCCAAGAAAGCCGCTCCCCAGGATCACTACGGCGATCCCGATGGCCTGCACCCACATGCCGGAAGCAATGAGCCACTTGCGTCCAACGCGATCGGACCACGCACCCGTGAAGAGCTGCGCCACGCCCCACGTCGCCGGATACACTGCAGCCAGCGTACCGATCTGGCCGAGGTCCATGCGCGCGGCCGCGAAGAAGAGTGGGAAGAGTCCCCACGCCATCCCGTCGTTCAGGTTGTTGACGAGCCCCGCCTGGCTCACGCTCGAGAGGTTCCTGTCGAGCAGCGAGGTACGCCAGAAGACCTCGCTCTGGGTCGGCGCTGCGCCGGGTGGGTTTAGCTCGTCGTGCAGCTTCGACTCGGCCGCCACGTGATGCTTGGTCTCACGCACGACCACGGCCGAAAGGAGAAGCCCGATCGCTGCGAAGGCGGCGCCAAGGTAGAAGGGTGCGGGACGCAGCCCGTATCGCGCGGCGATGAATCCCGTCGCGAGCGCGCTTGCGGCGACAGCGAAGTAGCCGGCGAACTCGTTGAGGCCCATCGCGAGTCCGCGCCTCTTCGCGCCGGCGAGGTCGATCTTCATGACGACCGTCGTCGACCAAGTGAGGCCCTGGCTCACGCCGAGGAACGCGTTCGCGACGAGCACCCATGTCCATGACGGAGCCCACATGAGCAGGAAGGGCACCGGGGTTGCGACCAGCCAGCCGGCGACCAGGACATGCTTGCGTCCGAAGCGGTCCGAGAGGCGGCCGGCGAGATAGTTCGTGAGCGCCTTGGTGACGCCGAACACCACGATGAACGAAAGCACCGCGGTCTTCGCCGCGAGGCGGAACTCGATCTCGGCGATCGGGGAGAGAAGCGTGCGCTCCATCCCGACCATCGCGCCCACGAACGCGTTGACGACGACGAGCATCGAGAACTGGGCGAGGTTCTCGCGGAGGCCGAGCCGCGCCTCCTTCACGGCGTCGGCTCCGGGCGCCCGCGGTTCCGCCGGAGGATGCGCTCCATCCCTGCCGGTTGCGGCGGCACGTCGAGGAGCGCTTCGACGAAGTCGGCCTTCGGGCGAGAGAGCATCGGGTTCCAGCGTCTCTCGAACGCGATAGAGCTTGACGGCTTGCCGCTCATCCCCGCACCGCAGACCGACCCGGAGAAGTGCGCCGGGTACACCTCGATCTCGCCGGGGAGGGTGAGGAGCTTCTGGTGGATGCTGTCGTGAAGCTCGGCGGCGTTTTCTCTCTCCCGACCGGGCAGGTCAGGCCGTCCCACGGCACCGACGAAGAGCGTGTCGCCCGTGAGCACGAACCACGGTTCCGTGCCGCGACGGAGATCGGCGACGACGAGGCAGATGCTCTCCGGAGTGTGGCCGGGCGTGTGCAACACCTTCACGCGGGTGTTGCCGAGCTCGACCTCCTGCGCATCGCGAAGCGGGGTGAACGGCAGCGAGACATCCGCCGACTCGTGCAGGCAGTACTCTGCGCCCGCCTTCTTCGCGAGCGCGGGACCGCCCGAGCGATGATCCGCGTGCACGTGCGTATCGACGACGTGCGTGATGCGCATGTTCTTGCTCGCCGCGAAGGCGATGTACGCATCGACATCCTCTTCGTGTGCGTCGACGACGGCGCATCTGCCGAGGCTTCCGCAACCCAAGAGGTACGCCGCGCAACCGGTATCGAAGTAGTAGTACGGCTTGAAGATCATCGGCGTCTCCTGCTCACGGTCTGCGGCGCCGGATGCCGCTGGTCCGCTACGGGAAGGCCGGTGGCCTTCCACTCAGGGAACCCGGCCGATAGGCGACGAGCGCGGCGACCATTCGCGCGAAGAAGCTCGACGGCCCGGTCGGCGTACACGCAGTAGGGCCCGCGGCAGTAGGCGACGAACTCCTTCCCCTTGGGAAGCTGCTTGAGCCGCTGCTTGAGCTCGCCGATCGGTACGGAGAGCGCGCCGGCGATGTGGCCCGAGTCGTACTCAGTCGCCGGCCGCGTGTCGAGGATGACGACTCGGCCGGAGCGAGCACGGTCGAGCAGCTCCTCCATGCTCACGGGCTCGGGGTCGGAGCGATCGCCGAAATGGTCGCGAACGAGACGTTGAAGGTCGGCGAGACGGCGCTCTGCGACCGTGCGGAGCGCCCTGGACACCTCGAAGACCGAGGGATCCGAGAGCCGGTAATGCACGAAGAGCCCGCGCTTCTCGTTCTCGACGAGACCTGCGGCACGCAGCGCCTGAAGATGCTGAGAGGCGTTGGCCATGGAGAGTCCCGTCTCGGTCGCGAGGGCTTCGACGGTTCGATCTCCCTGGGCCAGGAGCTCCAGAAGCTCCAGGCGGTGTGCGCTCGAGAGCGCCTTCCCGATGCGTGCGAACTGACCGTAGAGACGATCCTTGAACACGCGTTGCGTGGCGTCGGCCGTCATGTTCAAGTAATCTAGAGAGTACTTGATTAGTTGTCAAGGGCCGTCCTCGGCGAGCCTCGGGCCCTGCGGGGAGTCCCGGACGGCCTGCACCGCATCCGCCCCCCCCACGCGCCCTTGGCTGCGCGTGACGGTCTAGAGGATGCTGTCGATCCCGCACTGGCGGCGCCGCCGCGGCCGGAGCCGCAGAGAGCCAGTGAGAGCCGCAGCCGGAGCGCAGCCGGAGCCGCAGCCAGAGCCGTGACCCTGGCCGCAGCGGGTCGTTGGACGAGCTACGGAGCCGGGGCGAAGGCGAGGCCCTTGAAGGGCCCGGTGCCGGTGCCGATCATCGTGAAGGCGGCGGCGGGGCTGATCGCGAAGAAGTTGGTGTCGAGGTCGCCGCCGATGAACGCGGTGGCGGAGGCGTCAAAGGTCAGCGCCAGAAGCTCGGAGTAGGGGTCGCCGGTGATCGTCGCGGGGGTGATGGCCAGCGAGCCCAGGTCGATGGTCTCGAAGGCGTGCGTGGCCAGGCCCGACACGTGGTACAGGAGCCCGTCGGAGAAGTTGAAGGCGACGGTCTCACCGTCGGTCCCGGCGCCGAGGGTCAGGACGAACGTCGACATGGCGGTGGCGGTGTCGATCGTGAAGAGCGTCTCCGGGGTCATGGCGCCGTCGCCGGTGACGCCATAGAGCGTGCCGGTGTCGGTGAAGGCGATGCCGGCGTAGGCGTCGTCCATCGCGCCGACGAGCGTCACGACGCCGGTCGTCGGGTCCACCGTGCCGAGCAGGCGCATCATGCCGTCCTTGATGACGACCCAGAGCGCGCCGGTGGCAGGCTCGGTCGCCATGCCCGTGCAGTTCTGCACGGTGAAGCCGGACAGCGTCATCGTGATCATCGAGAGGACGCCGCCGGTGGCCGGGTCCAGCGTGTAGAGGTTGTCGTCCTGCGACCCGCAGGCGTAGAGCGCCAGGACGACCATGCCGGCGTCGGTTCCGGGCGCGGCGTCGGTCGCCGCGGCGGCGGAATCGGTGCCCGGGACGGCGTCCGTGCCTGGCACCGCGTCCGTGCCCGGGACGGCGTCGGTGCCCGGCAGCGCGTCGGTGCCCGGCAGCGCGTCGGTGCCCGGCAGCGCGTCGGTGC
>DASYRF010000033.1:0-5096 GCA_036004705.1 Myxococcota bacterium | reverse complement strand
CGGACGCCGTGCTCCGATGCCCCCGCGCCCCGTCGGCGGCGCGGCCAAGCCGCGTCTTCCGCCTCTACACAAAGATCCCCGACCACCCAAGGTGCCCGACCGTCGCGCCGCGCTGCATCCTCTATATGGATGCGGGGGCGGGGCGGCGGGGTCCGCGCAGCATGGCGCCCACGGCGCGCCGCGTCAAGGCGCGCGCGGGGAGGGGCGGCGGACGGCGGCCCCGGCCCCGACCCCAGCGTCGGCGCCGGCGGCGGCGCGACGGGCGAGGGCGGGCAGCTTGCACCAGAGCTCGGCGCGGTCCCGCCCGCCGTGCTTGGCGGCGTAGAGCGCCTGGTCGGCGCGCTCGATGAGCGCGGCCTTGTCGGGCGCGTCTTCGGGGAACGCGGCGATGCCGAAGGACATCGTCACGCGGAAGGAGCCCTTCTCGGCGGGCATCAGCGCGCGCTTGACCTGCTCGCGCACGCGCTCGGCGACCTGGCGCGCGCCCTCCGCGTCGCCGCCTTCCAGCGCCAGCACGAACTCCTCGCCGCCGTAGCGGGCGACGATGTCGGTCTTGCGGCCTTGCTGCTCGAGGATCGCCGCGACGCGCTTGAGGACCTGGTCGCCGACGGGGTGCCCGTACGTGTCGTTCACGTTCTTGAAGTGGTCGATGTCGCAAAGCACGAGCGCCACGGGCGCGCGGTGGCGCACGGCGCGCGCGAGCATCTCGTCGAGCCGCTCCTGGAAATGGCGGTGGTTCGTGAGCCCGGTGAGGCCGTCCACCGTGGCGCGGCGCTCCATCTCGTCGTACATGCGCGCGTTCTCGATGGCGGCGGCGGCCTGGTTGGCGATGACCTGCAGCATCTCGCGCTTCGCCTTGGGGAAGGCGCCGCGCCCGCGGGCGGCCAGCACGAGCGAGCCGATGGCCTCGGCCTGCTCCAGCGCGGGCCCGACGGGCGCCGGGCCCGGCGGCGGCGACGGCAACGGCAACGGCGGCGGCGAGATGGTCAGCGGGCCGGACGGATCGGCGGACGGCGCGGCACTGGCCCCGTGGCCTGAGCCCGCGCCCGCGCCCACGCCTGCGCCTGCGCCGCCGCCCGACCAGCCGCCGCCGTGCGTCGGGTCGCTCGTCCCCGGCGCCTTGGGGCGCACCGGGCGGATGAGCGGCAGGATCACCAGCGACTCGTAGCCGCGCAGGCGTGTCTTGCGCGTGAAGATGGTCTGGTCTTTGTCGCGCAGCTCCCCGGTGATCGGAAGATAGTGGCGGTTCTTCACGGCCATCGCCGCCAGGCCGGTGTTGTCGGCGAACTCCAGCCCTTCGAGCTCGCCGGCGTCGGGCGCGTCACCGGCCACGCGGGCGATGAGGTGTCGCTTGCGCTCGCGGTCGAAGAGCGCCACCGCCGCGAGGTCGTGGTGGGCGATGCGGCGGCAGGCCTCGAAGGCGCGGGCGTAGGCCTCGTCGGCGGTGCGCGCGCTCAAGAGCAACTTGCTGGCCGCGAAGAAGTTCGTCTGCTCGTACTTCGTCTTCTCGACGTCCACGAAGATGCGCTCGTTGTGCACGGCGCGCACGAGCTGCTCGGCGGCCGCCGCCAGCGCCTCCTCCTCGCGCTCGCTGAACGGAGCGGGCGCACCGCCGCCGCCGGTGCCGTCGGCGCGGTCGGCGCAGAGCACGCCGCGCAGGTGCGGGCCCTCGGTGACGGGCACGGCGCAGAAGTGGCGCACCTTGGCCCCGGCGTCGGCGCCGCCCTCGTAGTACGACAGCCCCGCGTAGCCGGGCTTGAGGTCGGCCATGCGCACGGGCGCGGCGCGCTTGATGACGCCGCCGGGCGCGCCCTCGCCGGCGGGCACCGCGCCCTCGCGGATCGCGCCGGAGTCGGTGGCGCACTCCTTGATCTCCATCCAGGCGCCGTCCTCGGTGAGCCACAGCACCGCGCAGGTGTGCAGCGACAGCGCCCGCTTGGTCAGCTCCAGCGTGTAGAACATGGAGGCGCGGATGTCTTCCACGGCGGCGCGGTAGAGCAGCTGCTCCTCGTCGGCGCGCGTGCGCGCACGCTCGCCGCTCGGCCCGCGCTCGTCGGTGTCGCCGCGCCCCGCCACCAGGAGCCGGTACTCGCGCGCCTCGTCCTCGGCGCGGCGCAGCGCCGTCTTCAGCTCGCGTGCGTGGCCGAGGCGCAGCCGCGTCACTTCGCCGCGCAGGAACGCGGCATGGGCGGCGGCGAACGCGACCAGGAAGCCGGCGCGTACCAGCGCGCCGTCCCAGGCGGTGGTGCCGAGCGCCGCGGCGCCGGCCTCCAGCGCCACCGCCCAGCCGGCGACCGCCACGCCCACGGCGGCAGAGTTGAACGTGACCAGGAACGCGCACAGCAAGAGGACGACCGGGTAGAACGGCGAGGCGCCGCCGCCGGCGAGCTCCACCAGGGCGAAGGCGACCGACACGCACAACAGCCCCAGCTCCAGATCGAGGCGGCGCACGCGGCGCTCGCGCCGGCCCTCGAACAGGCGGCGAAGCCACGGCGGACCGCCGCGCAGCGCGAGGCGCACGGCCAGCTTGCGCACCAGGATGGCGGCGAGCGTGCAAAGCGCAGCCACCTGCAGCCATGGACGCTCCTCGCCGGGGCTGAAGAAGGCGGCCGCGCAAAGCACGCCGCCCAGCGCTGCGGCGGCGAAGCCGTACACCTCGCTGGCCGCACGCAGCACCAGCCGCACGGCGCGCGCCGCCAGCGAGACCGAAGGCGAGGCGACGAGCGCCGGTGTGGGCGCGGCGGCGGCGGCGCCGGGTCTCACTGGTCCTCCGCGACAGGGTGCGGGGGGGGAGCGAGCGCTTCATCCACGTAGATCACCACGTCGCCGTCCCGCACGTAACCGAGCACGTCGCGCGCGGCCTTCTCCATCACGCGCGGGTCGTCGCGCAGCCCGTCCACCTCCGCGCGCAGGAGCACGTTCTCGCGCTGCAGCGTGTCGACCGCCATACGCGTGTGGTCGAGCTCGCGCGCCAGCCGATCGGCGCGATCCGCGTAGCCCTCCGACCATAGCCCCAGCGCCAGCGCACCCGACAACAGCAGCGCGCCCACGGACACGACCACGACCAGTCGCACCGCGCGCGGCACCCGCCGCAACCGCTGCGCCCAGCTGGAACGCGGCTCCCGCCCCTCTTCGAAATCTCGGTTATCGCTGGACAATTGTGGGCCGCCCGCTCTCGCCCGCGAGGATAAGCCCGGGCCCGGGCCCTGCAAGTTTCTTCCCCGCGGCCGCGCCGCAGGCTACAGGCCCCAGTCGCGCGCCAGCGCGTCGCCCCGCTGGAGGTCAGGCCTTCCGCTATACTCGTGGAGCATGGCGGCGCAGCGTGGACTTGCGGCGAGGCTCGGCCTCGCCGGACTGATCGCTTGCAGCGCCGGCTGTGACGGGCGCGAGACGGCCACGCGCGACTCCGGCGCCGGCGGCAAGAGCACCGACGCGGGGCTCGGACCCGGCGCCGACGACGGCGTCCCAACCGCAACCGATGCGGCGCTCGGCCCGGGCAGCGACGACGGCGTCCCGCCCGACACCGACGCGGCGGCCGCCGCCGACGACGACGCCGGCCCCGACCTCGTACCAGGCGCCGACACCGACGGCGACGGGCTCGACGACGTCTGGGAATACGCCGCCGGCGACGGGTCGCTGCTTTCGTATCTGAGCGCCGACACCGACGGCGACGGCACGCCCGACGGCGCCGAGGATCCCGACGGCGACGGCCTGACGAACCTGGAGGAGCTGGCCTTCGCGCGCCTCAGCGCCGCGCCGGCCGGCGCGTCCGGCCCCCATCCGTTCCAGGTGTCGCTGGTGGTGGAGCTCGACGCCATGAGCGGGCTCGCCCCTTCCGACGCCGTCCTCGCCGAGACGGCGGGCGCGTTCGCGGCGCTTCCCGTCGCCGGCGTCGGCGGGCAGAGCGGCGTGGGCCTCCACGTCTACCGCGACGAGGCGTCGATCGCGCCGTTCGACTTCGACGGCTCGTTCGCCCAGCGGTTCGCCTTCCTGTCGGGGCACCCGCCGGCGTTCGGTGACCTCGCCAGCCCGCCGATCCCGTACGACAAGATGGTGCACGCCGCCTTCGTCACGCAGCGAACCGACATCCCGGCGCGCGGCGCCGAGGTCGTCACCGACGGGAGCGGCGTCGTCGAGAACACCGGCCTGCTGGTGTACGCGACCGTGCTGGCGGCGATGAGCCCGCAATGCGGCATCGCCTCCGCCATGCCGCCCATCCCCGATCTCACGCTCGACGAGGCGCTCGCCAGCTCGTTCGTCCACGAGCTGGGCCATGTGCTGCAGCTCGGCCACGACACCACCGCCGGCGGCGCGATCAACTACTTCAACGTGATGTCGGTGCCGATGACCTGCATGCAGGCGCAGATGCGCTTCAATGGCGCCGGCAACACCGATGCGACGCTCGGCGCCACGGAGGCGATCGGGTCGCCGCGCTTCAGCGACGCGGCCGCGGCGCTCCTGGTCCTCGGCGACAAGCTCTCGGTCGACACGTCGGTGCTGGAAGACACCGACGGCTGGGAAATGTAGCGTTTTTTCGGCGACCAGCGGGCGGCGCCACGCATCCAACAGAAAGTGGAGAACGCGGCCCGGCCCCGCGGTCAGCGGCCCGATTGTCGTTACGCTGTCTAGGGACGCATCTGGCGTCCCGGGGCGGCGGTTTGGTAGGATGATTGCCCATGCCTTGTTGCAAAGACTGTGTCGACTTCCTCGCCGATTTCCTCGACGGCGCGCTGCCGGAGGCGGAGGCGGAGGCTTTCCGCGACCACCTGGAAGACTGCCCCCCGTGCATGGCGTTCGTCGACACCTACAAGAAGACGTCCAGCGTGTGCCGTCAGCAGCTAGCGGTCGAGATGCCCCCCGAGCTGGGCACCAGCATCCTGGCCTTCCTGCGCGCGCGCATCCAGGAGCCGGACTAGGGCCGTCGCGCTCGAGGCCCGTCCGCCCAACTCCTGCTCGCCTACGGTGCGTGCAGGTCCGGCACCGGGCAAGCAGCGCAACGTGACAAAGTGTCAGCGGCCTGCGCGCATTCAATAGCCTGAAATAGTTAAGGAATGACTGGAATCGCCGGCGCCGTGAGCATCTCTACGGCGGGCACG
>DASYRF010000032.1:0-4731 GCA_036004705.1 Myxococcota bacterium | reverse complement strand
AGCGCAGCCTGCGCGACCCGAAATTCCGCGCGCGCTTCTTCGACAACCGGCACCACGCCGCCATGGTCCGCACGACCTTCGCCGTCAACATGCTGAAGGCCAGCGAGAAGCTCAACGTGATCCCGCCGGAGGCGCTGGCCGACATCGACTGCCGCATGCTCGCCGGCGACGACCCGCAGGAGATCCTCGCCTGGGTCACGCGCACGGTGGCCGACGAGCAGGTGGAAGTGAAGATCGCGCGCGAGCCGAAGATCCCCAACCTCTCGCCACCCGACACCGAGATGTACAAGGCGCTCACCGACACGCTGCACCGGCGCGCGCCGAACGCGGTGGTGGCGCCGGGCATCCTGACCGGCTTCACCGACAACTGGGTGTTTCGCAACTGCGGCCTGCACGGCTACGGCTGGAGCCCGTTCATCTTCGAGCACGACGATCTCGCGCGCGTGCACGGCAACGACGAGCGCATCTCGCTGGACAACGTCCGCGAGGGCGCGCGCGCGTACACGGAGATGCTGCTGGGGTTCGCGGGCGCCTAGTGGCGGCACGACCGGCCCCCCGCGCGCGCGCCGCGCTGTCGATCCGGCGCGGCACCCGTCGCGACGTGCCCGTCATCCGGCGCCTGATCCGCGGCCTGGCCGAGTACGAGCGGCTCCTGCCCGAGGCCAGGGCCACCGAGGCCGCGCTCCGGCGGCATGGCTTCGGGCGCCGGCGGTACTTCGAGACGCTGATCTGCCGGCGCGGCGGCGAGCCGATCGGGTTCGCGCTCTACGTCTTCACCTACTCCACGTTCGTGGGCCGCCCCACGCTCTACCTCGAGGACCTGTTCGTCCTGCCCGAGGAGCGCGGGCACGGCGCCGGCCGCGCGCTGCTCGCGGCCCTCGCGCGCGTGGCGGTGCGCGCCGGCTGCGGGCGCATGGAATGGGCGGTGCTCGACTGGAACCGGCCCGCCATCGGGTTCTATCGCCGGCTCGGCGCGAAGCTGCGCCGGCAGTGGATCCTCACGCGCCTGGCGGGCCCGCCGCTGCGGCGTCTCGCGCGCTCGGGCCGTCGCTCAGGGCGCTGAGCGCGCCCTCTCGACCGCCGCGAGCTTGTCGGCGGCGCACTCCCACAGCGCCGGCACCGCGTTGGACACGGCGATGCCGCGCGCGTGCGCGCGCGTCTGGTTGCCGGGCTGCTCGGAGAAGTCGGCCAGCCGCTTGACCGCCGGACACGTCTCGATCGCCGGATCCTGCCCGATCGCCTCGTAGAGCTCCGGCAGGCGCATGCTCTGCGCCCGCCACGCCGCCGAGGCCAGGGCGTGGATGTCGAGCGTGTCGCGCACGGCGTTCCTGACCACGAGCGGCACCCTGGATTTCATGAACCGGTCGAAGTCGGTCTTCGCGAACAGCACCCGGCTCGAGTAGGTCGCGTAGGACGCGGCCGGCGTGGCTGCCGCCTGCAGCTGGCGCAGCGACTGCATCATCCCGGCGAGGGCGGCGCCATCGGCGTCGGTCATCGTGGGTGCCGTTCCCACGGGCGTCGTCACCGAGACGGTCTCGGTCTGGCCGAAGCCGCCGCCGTCCTGCAGCACGTACCACGCTGCACCGATGACGAGCAGCGTGGCGGCGGCGACGATGCCGAACCAGAAGCGCGTCGCGGGCGGCCGCGCGGCGGGCGTCTCGAGCCGCGCGGGCTGCGCCGCCAGCGCGTCTCGCATCGCCCCGTCGAGGTCCAGCTTCGACGGGGAGGCCGGTCGTCGCTGCGGCGACGGCCGGGCCGGCGGCGCGCTGCCGACGGGACGCGTGCGCGGCGGCTGCGGAGCGCCGGTCGCTGACGCCGGCGCTTTCGGCGGCGGCGGTGGCGGGACCAGCGGCGCGGCGGTCTCCGCCTCGAGCGCCTGTCGCAGCACCTCCTGCAGATCGGGGCTCGGCGCCGGCGACGGTCGCTTCGGCGCGGCCGACGTGCTCGTGCCCTCCGCCGCGAGCGCCTGGCGCACCACCTCCTCCATCTCGCGGCTGGGTGCCGGTTCCCTGCGCGCGGCGGGCGGCGAGCCGGTGGACGGCGGGACCCTGGGTGACGGCATGGGCAGCGGCTGCTGGGCCTCTTCGGGACTGATCCATCGGTCGAACGTCGCGCCGCACGCGCACGTGAGCGTCAGGAGGTAGCCGCCGCCGACCGGCGAGCCGGCGCTCGGCGTCATGCCACCACAGCCCACGTGCTGGCGCGCGAACGCCTCGACGTCGGCGAAGGCGCTCACGGCAACGGGCCGTCGACCGACGTGACCTTGAAGCCCTCGCCGTCCTTCACGGTGTGCACGAGAACGACCTTCGAGAGCTGCGCGCGCTCGGCCTCCTTGACGGTCACGCGGAATTCGTGCCACGTGGTCGACGTCGAGATCGGTGCCACGCGTTCCCAGCAGCCCGAGTCGACCAGCCGGTAATCCAGCAGCGAGATCCGGCGCGCGCGCTCCTGCCACGACGCCTCCGGCTCGCCGCCCTGCCACGCCTCCCCGCCCGGCTGGCCGCTCTGCCACGCCTCGAGCACGGTCGCGGCCGCGGCGACGCCGAGGTCCTTGCCGCCGCGTGCCGGACAACCGCCGCGCCCCAGCGCGACGTGCGTGAGCGGCGCCACCAGGATGAGGACGGCGACCGCGGCGGAGAGCAGTCCACCCAGCGCGCGGGCCGCCGACTTCCTCGACGTCACGAGCAGCCCGAGCAGGAGCGCGATCGCGAAGAATCCCCAGAGCGCCCACTCGAACGGCACGACGAGGCGCGGCGACCACGACTCGTCGACGACGCGCAGGAAGAGCACCATGAACGGCGCGAGGAACACCGAGATCCAGACGATCACCCAGGGGTGGCGGCCCCACCACGCGAACGGCGCCAGCACCGGCGACGGCTTCTTCTTCTGCGGGCGCCTCGGCGGTCGCGGCGGCGGCTCCCAGCGCTTGACAGGAGGACGGAACGGAACGTCCACTTCAGGCACCGTAGGGCCGCCCGGCCTCGGCCGTCAAGTCATTCGCGCCCGGCATGCGCGCGAGCGCGCGGCGCGCGGCCCTGCCGCCCCACTCGTAGGCTTCCTCGAACAAGGAGAAGCCGGAGAGATCCGAGTGCGCCAGGTGCACGGGGCCGCGCAGCGCCGTGGACGCCGCACGCAGCGCCGCGCCGCCCACGAAGCCGACCTCCGGTCGCACCATCCCGTGGCCGTAGCGCATCACGTCCAGGCGCCGCACCCGCGAGGCCAGATCCGGATGGGCCCGTCCGAGATCACGCAGGACGCGCTCGCGCCAGGTCGACCACGGCGCGTCGAGCAGCGCGCGGCGAGCCTCCGCCGGCGAGCCGGTGGCCAGAGGCAGGTAGTACGTCAGCACGCTCGGCCCGTCGTGGGTGCGCAGCGACTGGTGCGTGGCCACGACGTAGCCGAGCGAGTCGCTCTCGTAGAGGACGTTGTCCCACGCCAGCGGCGCGCCGGCGCCGTCGCGCGGGGCGCGCTCGACGTGGAGGTTGGCCACGAGCCACGGCGCGTAGTGGAAGGCCGAGAGGAACGCCGGCGGCCGTTCCCGCCACGGCCGGTAGATGCGCGCGGCCACGAACACCGGGCACGCCAGGATGACCTCGCGCGCGAGCACCCGCACCGTGCGCTCCGCCCGCGGCTCGTAGACGTCGACGGCCGTTACGCCATCGCGCACGGGCTCGACGTTGACGACGAGGCGGCCGGTGCGCAGCCGGTCGCCGGCGGCGGCGGCCATGCGGCGTGTCAGCCAGGCGTTGCCCTCCGGCCAGGTGAGCACGACGTCGCCGTGCTCCGGGTCGGCGTCGCGGGAGGCGTAATAATGGACGCCGGCCCAGGCGGACGTTGCCGCCAGCGGCGTGCCGAAGTCGTCGCGGCACGCGTAGTCGACGTACCAGCGCAGGCGCGGCGAGGTCCAGCCGCGCGCGGCGAGGAAGTCGGCCATCGAGACGCGGTCCAGCTCGGCGAACGCGCCCGGCGCGCCGGCGGCGCGCGGGATGGCGAAGGCGCGGCGACCGGCGCCGTCGCGCCAGCGCCGGAAGCGCTCGATCTCGGCGCCGAACGCCTCGTACTGCCGCAGGTCCTCGCCGGTGGCGCCCGTGTGGGGAAACAGCCCCTCCTGCCATCGCCCGTGGATGTACAGCCGCTCCTGCGGCGCGTGACAGAGATGGCGCTCCTCGTAGCGTGGCCGGCCGGCGCGATCGAACCGCTCGATGACGCCGAGGTCGGCGAGCAGCGCGCGCACGCCGCGCGCCTCGGGCCCGGGCAGCGGCAGGTAGTGCGCGCCCCACGGATACGGCGTCAGCGCGGTCTCGCCCGCGCGCGCGTTGCCGCCGGCCGTCGCCTCCAGCTCGAAGACGACGAAGTCGCGCAGGTTCGCGCGCGCGAACGTCCACGCCGCGGCCAGCCCCGCCACGCCCGCACCCGCGATGACGGCGGCGGCGCGCTCCGTCCGCGACGGCGCTGGGACTCGCCCCTCGCGCAGCAGATGGCCGAGCCCGTGCGCGGCGCCGACGATCTCGCCCTCGATACCCGCCGCCGCCGAGCGCGAGCCGCACCCGGCGAGCGCGCCGGAGAGGAGCGCGCCGCAGGCCAGCACCTGCCGCCGCGTCAGCCCGCCCGCCGCCGGCTCGAGACCCATCGCTAGAGTCCGAGCCGCTGCCAGTCGGCGCCGTAGTACTGCACGAGGATCTGGTTGTCGAGGCGGTTGACCTCGACGGTGACGGGCGCCATGTCGGGCGG
>DASYRF010000031.1:0-23608 GCA_036004705.1 Myxococcota bacterium | reverse complement strand
GTCGGCCTCGGGAACGGCCTCGTGCGGGTGCGGGACCGGCGCCAGCACGTGGCGCGCGATGATCTGCGTAGCCGGCCCGCCGGTGAAAGGCGGCTTCCCCGCCAGCAGCTCGTAGAGCATCACCCCGCACGCGTAGAGGTCGGTGCGCGCGTCCACGGGGTCGCCCACGCCCTGCTCGGGCGACATGTAGTGAGGCGTGCCGAAGATGGCGCCGGCCTGGGTGAGGTTGTCGGAGGCCTGCGGGTCGGCGACCTTCGCCAGGCCGAAGTCGATGACCTTGGCGCGTTCGCCCTTCCCGCCCAGCAGGAAGACGTTGTCGGGCTTGATGTCGCGGTGAACGATGCCGGCGGCATGCAGCTCCTCCAGGTACGCGAGCACCTGGTCGAGCACGCGCACGGCGCGCACGGCGGTGAACCGCTTCTCCGCTTTGATGACGGCGCGCAGGCTCCGGCCCTCGACGAACTCCATCGCCAGGAAGCAAAGGCCGTCCGGCTCGCGGCCGTAGTCGTAGACGATGATGCCGTTGGGATGAAGGATGCGGCTGGCGGTGCGCGCCTCCACCTCGAATCGGCGCACCAGCAGCGGGTCGTTGGCCAGGTGCGGGTGGAGCACCTTCAGCGCCGCCTGCCTGTCCACGCTCGTCTGGTGCACGCGGTAGACGACGCCCATACCGCCCTTGCCGACGAGCTCGATGACCTTGAAGCGCCCCGCGATGACACGCCCCGGCTCCAGCCCCCCCGGCTCGCCGCCCGCCGTCTCCGCCCCCGCTCCGGCAGCGGCGGCACCCCCCTGCGGCTCGCTCGAGGCCAGCGTGCGCTCCAGCGCACCAGACTCGTCCGGCGCGGCCTCCGGCACGATGTTGCCCCCCTTGCGTGCCTCCTCGTCGGGCCGGGACATGAGCCCGCAAGGATACCCCAAGCGCGCGCGCCGCGGGCAACGGCGGAGGCACGACGAAGCCGGGCGTGGCCGGCCGGCGCCACCCACAGAGCCTTGATCGGCGCTTCGGACAGTGGTCAGATACGCGGTCCAAGAGCGCGTCCCACCCAGGATTCCTGGGCCGGCAGAGGACTAGTTCATGCCCGCTTCCATCCTCGTCGTCCGCACCATCAAGTCACGCTACGACGACGTCCGCGATGCACTGCAGGGGGTCGCCAAGGCGGCCGGCGCGGACATACGCGTGGTCGAGGGGGTGGAGGCGGGCGCAACCGCGTTCCGCGAGAAGGCGGCGGCGGTCGTCGTCGCCGACATGCCGTCGCGCGACCGCGCGTCACTCACCGAGCGCATCCACGCCGTGGCCGCGGGCGTGAAAGTCTTCGGCATCCGGCGCGAGCGCGAAAGGGCCGACGAGGACGGGATCGAGAACTTCAAGCGCCCGGACGAGTTCCCGACGCTGGCGGGACGGGTGGGCCAGGTGCTGGGCGCGCCGGTCGTGGCAGCCGCGACGGCGAGCGCGGCCGCACCGGGCGGCTCGGGTGGCGCCACGGGAGGCGGCGCGGCCGGTTCGGCGGCGTCGCGTACTGCCGCCACGCGCCACGGGCCGGCGGCCGACGCGGAGCACCCGGTGGGCGAGCGCGCCACTCCGGGCGACCTGCGCGGCAACCTCGTCGAGCGCAACCCCTGCGACGTGCTGTTGGAGCTGGCCGAGACGCGCGCCACCGGCGTGCTCACGCTCGTGCGCGGCGGGTCGGTAAAGGAAATCTTCGTCGGCGGCGGCATCCCCTACCTGGCGCGTTCGTCGGAGCGCAGCGAGTCGCTCGCCGAGGTGCTGCGCCTCTCCACCGCCGCGCGCGACGCCGTGTTCCTCTACCTTCAGGAGCACAACGTCACTTTCACGGAGGCGCTCGTCGCCAAGGGCTTCATCTCCACCGAGGAGGCCGAGGCGCTCAAGGTCCGCGCCACCCGCGAGCGCCTGATCGAAGGCCTCGGCTGGGTCCAGGGCACCTACTCGTTCGTGGCCGGCCCGCCCGCCGCCGCCGGCGACGCGCGCCAGGTCAAGGGCCTGCCCGGCCCCATCATCCTCGTCTTCGAGGCGCTCGACCGCTCCTCCACGCAGGACCGCGTGCGCGAGTTCGGACGCGCCTACAACGACCTCCCCGTCCACGCCACCGATCGCTTCGAGCGCTACAAGAACGCCTTCGAGATGCATTTCGGCGACGCGTCCAGCGGCGCCACGTTCGCCGCGCGTCTCACGCCGTCGTGGCTGCTGGGCGACCTGGTCGGCGCCGGCGCCGACCCGGCCCGCGACCTGCGTCAGGCCTACGTCCTCCACGCCGCGGGGCTCATCCGCTTCGGCGCGGCGCTCGGCGCGGCGGCGCGCGCGCGCGCGGCGGCGGCAGGCGCGGCGGCGGCGGCGGCAGGCCTGCCCGAGCCGCGCGTCCGGCGCGGGGCGAACATCGACGAGGCGCGCAAGGCGCTGGCGTCTCTGGAGCGGGACCCCTCCGACCGTGGCGCACGCGGCGCCATGATGACGTATCTGCGCGAAGGCGACGTCGAGCCGCTCTACTTCGAGCTGGCCGACCGCGCCGCGGCGCTGGTGGCCGAGGCGCGCGACGCCGCCGGCTACCTCGCCGACCTGCACTGCGAGGTGGCGGACGCCTTCCATCGCGAGCTGCACCGCCTAGGCGAGGCCGCCGCCCGCTACCGCCGCGCCCTCAAGGCAGATCCTCACTGCCGCCGCGCGCGCGCCGCCTGCCGCACCATCTACGAGCTGGCCGGAGAGCACGCCGCCGTCGCCAAGCTCTACGAGGAGGAGCTGGGGCTGGCGCGGGACGACGACGAGCGCGCCGACGTCCACTTCGCGCTGGGGCGCCTCGCCATGAACATGCTCGGCGACCCCGCCTCCGCCGCCGCGCACCTGCGCAAGGCGCTGGAGCTGCGCTCGCTCGACGCCGCCGCGCTCGAGGCACTGGCCGAGGCGTACCTCAGCATGGGGCACGGACCGGAGGGCCGCTACGCGCGTCTGGCCGCCGACACGCTGACGCGCCTGGCGCGGGTGAAGCTCTCGCAGGACCCGCCCGACTGGGCCGGCGCGCTGAACGACTGCAAGCGCGCGCTCGAGGCGGAGCCGGAGTCCAACGACGCCAACGAGGCGCTGGAGCGCATCTATCGCGACTCGGGCGCCTGGGCCGAGCTCGAAGACCTCTACCGGCGGCGGCTCCCGCGCACCAGCGACCCGGTGAAGCGGCTCGCGCTGCTGCGCAAGCTGGGCGCGCTGGAGGGCGTCGGCCGCAGCGGCGTCGCACGTGACGCCTACGAGCAGATGATCGCCGAGCGCGGAAACGATCCGGCGTTCGACCAGGCACGCACGTCGCTGCGCTCCATTTACGAGCGCGCCGGCGCCTGGCAGCGGCTGGCGCGCCTGCGCGAGGGCGACATCGCCCGCTGTCCCGACGCGCGCGCGCGCAACGTGGTGCGCCTCGACCTCGCCGAGATCTGCTTCACGCGCCTCGGGCGCCCGGGCCTCGCCGCCACGTGGATCGTGGAGGTGCTGAAGGAAGAGCCCGAGAACGTGGCGGCGCTCGACTGGGCGCGCCTGCGCTTCGCCCGCCGTGGCGACTGGGCGACGTACCTGGACATCCTGGAGCGGTCGCTCGGCGCCGCCTGGCGGCCCGAGGTCGCCCTGGAGCGGAAGATCGCGCGGCTGGAGGAGATGGCGCTCATCGCCGAGAAGCGCCTCTTCGACCCACAGCGCGCGCTGGCCATCTGGCGCCGCATCCACGAGCTCGTTCCGGCCGACCCCATCGCCAAGCGCACATTGGGGAAATTGAGCGCGCCGCCGGCGCCCGACGACCCCGTGCGACGCCTGGAGCGCGAGGCGCAGAACGCCGCCACCGGCTCCGCCAAGGTGGCCGCGCTGCACGCGCTCGGCAAGGCGTGGGAGCGCCGCGACGCGCGCCGCGCCCTCGCCGCCTACGAGGAGGTGCTGACGATCGAGGAGACGGAGGACGCGGCGCAGGAGGCGCTCGACCGTCTCTACACGCAGCTCAACATGTTCGGCGAGCTGGCCTCGACGCTGCGCGCCCGCAACATGGCGACCGAGGACATGGCGGCCAAGGCGCGCTTCCTGGCGCGGCTCGCGGAGCTTCGTTACGACCGATTGGGCGACAGCGAGACGGCGCTCGCGGCCTGCCGCGAGCTATTGCGCATCGATCCGCGCAACGAGACCGCCGTCAGCCTGCGACGCCGCATCTACGAGGAGACCGACAACGCCGAGGGCATCATGGGCGTGCTCGCCCACCGGGCCCAGTACGCGACCGACCCGGAGACGCGCGCCGAGGTGTACGCCGAGATGGCGGCGATGGCCGAGGACAAGCTGAAGCAGGACGACCGCGCCGGGCAGCTCTGGGAGCAGGTGCTGGAAGTCCACCCGTCCGACCCGCGCGCCCTGAAGATGCTGGCCGGGATCTACGAGCGGCTGGAGCGCTGGGAGGACCTGGCCAAGGTGCTCTACCGCCTGGCCCGGGAGGCGGCGCCCGGCTCCGCCGAGCGCGCCGAGCTGTGGCGGCGGCTGGCGTACCTGGTGTCGCAGGAGCTGGACGCGCCGGAGCGCGAGCTCGAGGCGTGGCGCGAGCTGGCGGTGGTGCGCCCGCTCGACGCCCAGGCGTGGGAGGGACAGGCCGACATCCTCGCCAAGCTGGAGCGCTGGGAGGAGTGGGCGCCGGTGGCGGCGCGGCTCGTGCCGCTCATCCGCGACCGGGATCGTGCCAAGGAGGTGGCGCACAACGCCGCCGGCATCCTGGAGCATAAGCTGAAGCGGCCCGGCGAGGCGGCGGCGATCTTGCAGAGCTTCGTCGACCGCCACACGGCGCGCGACGGCGAGGTGGCCGCGGAGCTGGGCCGCCTGCAGGAGCGCCGCAGCGAATGGGCCGCGGCCCTGACGGCGTTCGAGATGGAGATCTTTGCCTCCGGCCCGAAAGCGGACCGCGCTTCGATGGCCCAGCGCATCGCCGA
This sequence comes from Myxococcota bacterium, assembly GCA_036004705.1. GTDB lineage: Bacteria > Myxococcota_A > Polyangia > DASYRF01 > DASYRF01 > DASYRF01. The sequence goes on along the minus strand of DASYRF010000031.1, from coordinate 18,658 downwards.
CCTGTGGCGCGAGCGCATCGGTCAGCCGGGGCCCGCCATCCTCGCCTACCAGCGCGTGCAGGCGTTCAACAAGCAAGCGACGGCGGGGTGGGAGATGCTGGCGGAGCTGGCCCAGCGCAAGGGCGACTTCCGCAACCTGGCGGTGGTGCGCGAGTTCCAGCTGGCGCAGGAGAAGGACCCGGCGCGCCGCAAGGCGGTGCTGCTGGAGACCGCCGACCTGTACGAGTCGCGCGGCGGCGACGTCGACCGCGCCGTGGGGCTGTTGCGCCAGGCGGCGCAGGAGTTCGTCGACGCGCGCGAGCCCATCGCGGCGCTGGAGAAGCTGGCGGCGCGCCACAGCCGCTGGGACGCGCTCCTGGCCGTGTACGAGGACCGCGCCAAGGGCGCCCCGCCGGCGGAGCGGGTGCAGATCCTCCACGAGGTGGCGGAGGTGTGTGCCACGCGGCTCAACGACGTCGACGGCGCCATCGCCGCCTATCGCCGCGCCTACGTGTTGCACCCGGAGGTGGCGACGGCGCTGCCCGCCCTCATCCAGGCGGTGGAGCGGCACGACCGGTGGCCGACTCTGGTGGAGGCCTACCTGAGCCGCGCCCGCGCTGCGCAGCCCGAAGAGGCGGTGGAGCTGCTGCGCCGCGCCGCACACGTCTACCTGGACAAGACACGCGACGTGGACGCGGCGATGGCGATCCTGCGGCGCGCGGCGGAGCGTTACCCGGAGGTGCCGGAGTCGCTGGCGGCGCTGCGCGAGGCGGTGCGCCGCAACGGGCGCTGGTCCGACCTGATCGCCTACTACGAGGCGCGCGTCGGCGAGACGGAGGGCGGCGCGCGCGTGAAGCTCCTGCACGAGATCGCGCGCATCCAGGATACGGAGCTGGACAAGGTCGACGACGCGCTCAGCACGCTGCGGCGCGCCTACGATCTCGACCCTAGCGAGCCCGAGGCGCTGGCAGTGCTGGACGCCACGCTCATCCAGAAGAAGCGCTGGGAGGACCTGCTGGAGCTGCTGGAGGAGCGCGCCAAGGTGGCGCTGCCGGCGGATCGCGTGGATCTGCTGCACCGGGCGGCACACATCTGCATGGACGAGCTGGGCGACGCCGACCGCCAGATCGGCATGCTCAAGCGGGCGTTGCAGCTCGCCCCCGGGGAAGCGCGCGCGCTCGACGCCTATCGCGAGGCGTTGACGGCGGCGAAGCGCTGGCAAGAGCTGGTGGATCTGCACCGCGCCCTGGCCAACCGCGCCGGAGACGACCAGGCGAAGCGCGCCGCGCACTTGCTGGAGTGCGTCCGCCTGCTGCGCCACGAGCTCAAGGACTACGCCACGGCGTTCCGCATCCGCGTGAACCTCTTCGACGTCGACAAGCCCGACGCCGAGGCGCTCGGCGAGATCGAGCAGATCGCCGCCGAGGGCGGCGAGTGGGAGGGGCTCGGCAACCTGTATCAGTCGCTGGCGGAGAAGGCCGACGAAGGGTCGGAGCTGCGCTTCGCCACTCTCACGAAGCTGGCCGTCCTGCTGGAAGAGAAGCTGGAGTCGCCCGACCCGGCTTACGCTCGCTATCTGAAAGCATTCGGAGCGCGGCCCGGCGACGCCGCGACGCTGGCGAACCTGCGCCGCCTCGCCGAGAAGACGGGGCGCTGGGAGCCGCTGCTGGGCGTGCACCGCACGCTCGTGCAGATGACAGGCGACCCCGACGAGAAGGTCGAGGTCCTGAAGCGCAACGCCGTCATCCAAGAGCACCAGCTCCACGACGAAGACGGCGCCTTCGAGACGTTGATCGAAGCGTTCGGCTACGACCCGGAGAACGAGGAGGTCCGCCAGGAGGTGTGGCGGCTGGCGGCGACGGACGCCGACCGCGAGAAGGCGGCGCGCGGCGACGCCGCGCCCGAGGTGCGCGAGGACGGGTCGGTCCTCCCGCCGCGCCGCTGGGGGCGCCTCATCCAGGTGTACGAGGCGAAGATCCAGGACTCGGAGGAGATCGCCGACCGCGTGCGCTACCTGCGCCGCATCGGGCGCGTCTTCGCCCTGCCGCTGGGGGATCTGGAGTCGTCGTTCAAGGTGCTGGCGCTGGCGGCCAAGCTCAGCCCGCGCGACTCGGCCCCGCTCGACGACATCGAGGACTACGGGCGCAAGGCAGCCGGTTGGGAGAAGGTGCTGGATACTTTCCGCCACAGCATCGACGACATCGACGACCACGCCGCGTCGGTCATCCTCTACAACCGCATGGCGCGCATCGCCGAAGAGGAGATCCAGGACTCGACGCGGGCCGAGGAGCTGTCGCGCCGCACGCTGGCCATGCAGCCCGACGACGCCGAGGCGCTGGGGAGGCTGAAGCGGATCCTGCGCCGCGGGGCGCGCTCGAGCGACCTCGCCACGACGCTGGAGCGGGAGGCCGACGAGGCCAAGGGCGACGAGCGCCGGCGCGTGCTGCTGGAGCTGGCCGCGCTCTGGGAAGGAGAGCTGACCAACCCGCGCGAGGCCGCGCTCATCTACGAGAAGATACTCGCGGAGAATCCCGAGGACCGCGAGGTGCTGGGCAAGCTCATCAAGCTGTACGAGGAGACGCACGACACGCGCAAGCTGGCCGACGCCTACCAGCGCATGGCGGCCAAGGAGCCCGACAAGCGCGCCGCCGACGAGCTGCGCAAGAAGGTCGGCCACCTGTACATGGACACGCTCCAGGAGCCGAAGCTGGCGCTGGAAATCTTCCGCAAGGTGTTCGAGGGATCGGCGGCCGAGGGGCGCGTAGACACCGAGGCGCTCGACGCGCTCGACTCGCTCTACGAGCGGCTGCACCGCTGGGACGAGGTGCTGGTGCTCTGCAAGGTGCGCGCCCAGGTGGTGCAGGGCGAGGAGCGCGTGGCGGTGATGGTGCGCCAGGCGCGCATCCTGGAGGAGTTCAAGAAACAGCCGGAAGCGGCGGCGGAGATTCTGCGTGCGGTGCTGCAGACCTCGCCGGCAAACCCCGACGCGCGCGCCGCCATGATGCGCAACCTGCGTGGCGCCGGCGACTGGGACGGCCTCATCGCCTTCTGCGAGGGCATCCTCAACGCCGCCGAGGAGCCGGGCGCGGCCCCGCGCAGCGCCGCGGCGACGGCGGCGCTGCACGCCGAGATCGGCGACGCGCACTTCCGGCTGGGCCACCACGACAGCGCGGCCGAGTCGTTCGAGCGCGCCCTGGCGATCGACGCGCTCTTCCGGCCAGCGCTGAGCGGGCTGCGCGCCATCCGCGAGTGGCGCGAGGAATGGGCCGAGGCGGTGAGCATCGCCGAGCGCGAGGCGCAGCTCGCCGACGGCGCCGACAAGGTGGATCTCTACCGGCACGCCGCCGAGATCCGGCGCGACAAGCTCGCCGACCTCGACGGGGCGCGGACGCTTCTGCGCGCGGCGCTGGACTCGCAGCCCGATTCGGCGGAGGTGGCGCGGGCGCTCACGCTCTTCGCCGCCGGCGCCGAGGACTGGCGGCGCGTGCTCAAGGCGCTGCAGGCGCGGCTGGGCGTCGCCGACCACAAGGCGGAGAAGGTTGCGCTGCTCATCGAGATCGGACGCACGCAGGCGCGCGGCTTCGGCAACCGCGCAGACGCGCTGGCGTCGTTCGAGAAGGCGCTGGACCTGAAGCCGGGCGCCCCGGGCGCGCTGGTGGCGATGGCGGAGCTGTTCGAGCTGACCGGCGAGCTGGAGGACGAGGGCGTGGCCCGCAAGCTCGAAGGCGAGCTGAGCGAGGCGATGCTCGCGAGCGAGCTGGCGAAGGACTCGGTGGAGACGGGGCGGCTCTTCCTCTACTACGCGAAGGTGCTGCTGGCGCAGGGCAAGATCGACCACGCCATCACCGCGCTGCGGCGGGCGCGCGACAAGTACCCACGCCTGCTGCACGTGGCGTTGGGGCTGGGCGAGGCGCTCTACCGCGCCGTGCGCTTCCCCGAGGCCGAGCCGCACTTCCGCTTCGTGGCCGAGCACGTGACGGTGCACGACTACCCCGACGAGGGAGCCGACGCGCTGTACAAGCTGGGGCTCATCGCCCGGGCGCGCGGCGATCTGGACAAGGCGCGCGGATACCTGGAGCGCGCCGCCGAGAACAAGGCGCGCGCCGGCGAGGCGCTCCTGTCGGCGGCGGAGGTAGCGCGCGAGGCGCACCAGTCCGACCGCGAGATCGGCTACCTGGACCGCCTGCTGGCGGCGCTGGACTCGCCGACCGATCGCGCCGTGGTGCGCGCGCGGCTGGGACAGATCTACGCGGAGGAGCTGCGCGACCCGGAGCGGGCGCTGGGGGCGTACCGCGCGGCGCTGGCGGACCAGGTGGCGGCGACCGAGGCGGCGGAGGGGAGCATCACCTGGGAGGTCGCCGGGCGGATGCTGGAGCTGTGCCTGGAGCGCGATGCGCTGAGCGAGGCGCGCGACGTGGCGGCACGCATCGCCGCGGTTCCCGACTGGGGCGCCGAGGCCGCCACCGTGCACCTGAAATTGGGCGAGGCCTTCGAGCGCCTGGGCGACGTCGAGGAAGCGCGCTTCCACGTGTGGAAAGCGGCGGAGATCGACCCGGCGTCGGAGGACACGTTCCAGGCGCGCGTGCGCTTCCACCACCGGCGCGAAGAATGGAAGGCGCTGGTGGAGCTGTTGCAGCAGCGGCTGGCGGGGCTGGAGGCAGCCACGCCGCCTGAGGCGCGCGCACGACTGCTGGTGGAGCTGGCACGGGTGCTGGTGCGCGGGCTCGACGACCCGGGGCGTGCGGTGCCGCTGTTGGACGAGGCGGCGCAGCTCCTGCCGGCGAGCCGCGAGATCACGCGCGTCCAGATCGAGCTACTGAGCGAGGGGTGGAAGAAGCCCGACGAGCTGATCGAGCTGCACCGCAAGGTCATCGCCGACGAGCCGTGGAACGTGGAATCGGTGCGCGCGATCATCCCGCTCCTGCGGCGGCTGGACGCGACGAAGCGGAGCTACTGGCCGGCGGCGATCCTGACGTACTTCGGTCTCGCCACGGAGGAAGAGAAGCAGGTGGCCGAGTACCACCGGCCGAGCGACGTGCGGCGCGGCGGGTCGGTCATGGACGCCGAGTGCTACCAGGTCCTTTCGCATCGCGACACGCGGCTCCTGGAGAAGGTCTTCCGGCTCGTGTGGGAGGGCGCGGCCGACCTGTTCCTGGAGACGCTGGAGGGGGCGGGGCTCAAGAACGAAGATCGCGTTTCGCCGCTGGCGGAGATCCCCGCTGCCAAGGCCTTCAAGTACGTGTCGCGTCTGATGGGGACGCCGGTGCTGGGACTGTTCCAGAAGCCCGCGGGCGGGGCGGCGCCTTCGATCTCCGTGGTGCTGACCAAGCCACCGGCGCTGGTGGCGCGCGGCGTGGAGGCGCACACCGAGCGGGCGCTGATGTTCCGCTTCGGGCGGGCGCTGCAGGCGTGCCGCAGCGAGTTCGTGGCCTTCATCGCGCCCGAGGACGAGGCCGAGGCGCGCGTGCTGTACGACGCGGTCATGGGCGCGTTCCACCCGGGCGTGAAGCCGAAGGACATCCACGAGGCGGCGCGCGATCTGGCCAAGCAGCTGCGCCGCAAGCTGGGCATCCGCACGCGCGAGAAGATCGCGGATCTGATGAAGGAGTACGTGGCGCGCCACGGGGCGCCGGATTTCGCCCGCTGGAACCGCGCGGTGTGGGCGGGCATCAACCGCGCGGGCATCCTGATGGCGGGCGACCTGGAGCTGGCGCTCGACGTCATGCTGGGCGCCGAGCCAGGGCGGCGGCCCCAGGGGGCGGAAGCGCTCCACCACACGTGCGAGACGCACCCTGAGGTAGCCGACCTGCTGGCGTTCGTGCTGACGGGCGACTTCTTCTGGTTGCGCACGAAGCTGGGATTCCAGACGGGGTGGACGGGGAAGACCAGCGTCGAGGCCATCCAGGCGGAGCAGGCCGAGGCGGCGCGGCGCGAGTCGGCGGCGCGGCGGGCTGCGGAGGCGGCGGCCGGGTCCGGTGCGACGCGAGTAGCGGCGACCGACAGCGGCGAGACCACGACAGGGGAGGACTCGGGCCCCCGCGAGGCACCGCCGGCCGCGTCGCCGTCAGGGGCCGTTCCGGTCGCGGCGCCGCTCGGCGCGCTGCCGGCCGAAGCCCCGTCCGGCGCGGCGGTGGCCGATGCCCAAGCGCCGGCGGCGGCGGACGTGGTAGAGGCCGCGCCGGGGGCCGCCCCGGCCGAAGCCGAAAGCGGCGGGCAATGGTCCGAGCCTGCTGCCGAGCCGCCCGCCGAGGCGGTACCCGCCGATGGAGCGCCGGCCGAGGAAGCGCCGGGGCCGCCCGACGCGAGCGGAGCGCCGCCCGCCGCGGAGGAGTCGTCGCCCTTCGCGCCACCCCCCGAGACCGAGTCGAGCCCGTTCGAGTCGGCCCCGGAGGGGGGCGGCGGCGGCCCGAGCGGCGCCAACGGCGGCACGGACGGGATCGCGGCCGGCGGCGACGCCAATCCGTTCGCCGCGCCCGACGGCGAGAGCGGTACGACCGGCGAACCCGACAGCGGTGCCGGCGGCGGCGGCGCCGCGCCCGGGCCCGACGACGCCTTTGCCCCCACGACCAGCGGCTCGGTGGACGTGGAGCTTCCTTACGTGGGCGAGGACGGCGAGGCATCGAAGCCGAGCGACGGGGGGAGTGGAGCTAAGTCGTGAGCGTCGAGGTGCGTCATTTCAGCGCGCTGGCGCCGCTGTTGCTCGTAAAGGACGTGGACGTGTCGCTGAGCTTCTACGAGAACGTGCTCGGCTTCACCGTGCTCGGCCGCAGCGCCGACGAGAGCGGCCTGACCGCGCACGCCGAGGCCGTGTTCACGGCGGGGCGCGTCGTGCCCGCGCAACCGCAGGGCCCGTTCATGCTCATGTTCGCGCGGGTCGGCGCTTGGGCCTCGCCCGACAAGACGTGGGCACGCCACGTCGAGGCCGGCCCGCGCGGCCGCGGCTTCATCCAGTACGTCTACGTCGACGACGTGGACGCCTTCCACGACGCCGTCGTCGCGGCCGGGGCGAAGCCTTGCGTGCCCCTCACCGAGACCGACTGGGGCGACCGCTGCTTCTCCGTCGACGACCCCGACGGTTTCCGCTGGACGTTCGCCACCAACGTCCGCCCCTTCGTCGAAGTCCTCGCGTAGGGCTGGCTAGAGCAGGAACTGGCAGAGCTGGCCGGCCAGAAGGGCGACGTTGTTCGATTCGTCGCATTCGGTGACCGCGCCGGTGCTCGTGCCCGTGCCGTCGTCGTCGACGACGACGTAGTAGTCGAGCGGCATGCCGCGATCCGCGACGGGGATCGCGTACGTGGTAGTGACGACGACGGTGGCGCCGGGCAGGAGCGGCGCCAGCGTGTAACGCGTGTCGATGAGCGTATCCGGTGCGCTGGCAGACAGATCGCGATAGAAGCTCACCGCCACGCCGGCGGGGGCGCTGATCACGCCGGCGTTGGAGACGGTCGCGACCAGCGCGATCGTGTCGGGGCAGTTAGCCAGGCCGGCCTGCAGCGACACGGCCACCAGGTCGGGCACGTCGTTGGCGGCGCGGCCCAGCGTGTTCATGCGGAAGTTGTTGAAGCCGGTGACGTCCCAGTTGTTCAGCTCCACGGTGGGGATCGAACCGTCCGCCAGCACGTTCGTGATGTGGTAGGTGTGCTCGTTCCAGACGGGGCGCGTGCGCACCCAGTTGCCGAGCGTGTCGCCGAAAGCGGTCACTCCGACCGTCGCCATCGGGCAGGCAGGGTTCAGCAGATAGTCGTTCGCGGCGACGACGATCTCGGCGTCGTAGTCGCCGTCGACGTCGACCACGATGGGGTTCTCCGTGGCGGTGCGCGTGGAGTTGGGGCGTTCGAGCTTCACCATGCCGGTGGCGCCATCGTACACGCGCAGGTAGCACTCGTCGTTGTAGACGACCTCGGCGGGACCGTCACCTTCGAAGTCGAAGACCGACGAGCCGGTCACGTTGGAGCTGGTGTCGTCGGTGGGCATGGACCAGCGCACGTAGGGCGTGCCGCTGCAGCCGGCGGGCGCCGGCGGAACGCACTCGAGGTCGAAGACGGTGTAGAAGGCGAGCGCGGCGACGCCGATCTCGGCGACGCTGTCGCCGTCGAAGTCGGCGATCGTCGGCGCGCCGCCTGAGCCGCCGCCCGGAAGCGCGATCGGCCCCTCCAGAATGGCCCCGGTGGCGCCGGCCAGAACGTAGAGATTCCCCTCGCTCACCGTCACGACGTCGGGCGGGCCTCCGCCACCGGGCGTGAACAGGTCGCCCACGGCGGTGAGACCGTCGGGGAGCGCGGCGTTCTCCCACAGCACGGCGAGCCCGGTCGGATCGGCGGGATCGAGCGTGTAGGCGCCGTTGCCGATGACGACGTCCGGATTGCCGTCCTCGTCGACGTCGGCCACCAGGCTGATCCAGCCGTTGAGCATGGCGGCGGAGGTGTGGTTGCCGCCGCCGCCGCGGTCCGCCACCACGTTGCCGGCCGTGTCGAGCACGATGCGCCCCACGACGATCTCGGGGGTGCCGTCGCCGTCGAGGTCGGCGATGGACGGCCCCCCGGCATTGAGGCTCACGGCGAGGGGCCCGGTGTCGGCGACCCATGTCTCGGAAAGCACGCCGGCCGCGGAGAGGTCGAAGCGGGCCACCCCCAGCGGCTGATGGAAGGCGATGATCTCGAGCTCCGGATCAGCGTCGAGGTCGGCGATGGCCACGTGCGAGGAGCGCCGCGTGGCGCCGACCATGGCGTCCACCTCGGAGCCGTCCTCGCCGTTGAGGACAACCAGCGTGGCGGCGGTGGTGTCGTTGAAGGCGTTGACGACTACCTCGGGCAGGCCGTCGGCGTCGAGGTCGGCGACGGCCGGCGTCATGAAGACGTTGCGGATGAGCGCGTCGGAGGAGAGGCCGGTCCACGACCATTCGGGCTGCGGGTCGAAGGCGCCCGGCGGCGGCACGTACGTGCAGTCGATAGGCGGGCGCGCGATGCAAGCCATCAGCGTCGGGTCGCACACTTCGTCGAGCGCGCAGTCGTCGATGGTGGCGCACGGCGCGCCCGGGGTGGCGCACGAAGGTCCGAAGCAGACGTCGCCGGCGGCGCAGCATTCCGCCAGGGACGGCCCGCAGCGCACGCCGCTCGCGCAAGGTGTCAGGCAGGACGTCTCGTCCACGCAGTCGGTCCCACCCGTGCAGCACAGCCCCAGCGCGCCGCAGACGGTGCCACCCGCGGCGACGCAGGCGTTGATGGCGCCGCCGTCCGGTCCGCCTGAATCGCCCGGTCCGCCCCCATCCGCCGCGGCATCGCCGCCCCCCGCGTCGGTCACTCCGGGCCCGGGCCGGCAGGTGCAGGCGCCCAGCCATACCGCCGCCACCGCGCCGACCGCGGCCCACCTGCCACGCACCTGCACCATGACGGAGATGCTACCGCGGCCGACTGGGCAGGCCAAGCGCGGTTGCGCCGCGCGCCTCGATGGCGCAAAGCTGTGGCAGGTGAAGGCGCTCCTCGACAGGCTATTGCGCGAGCAGCCCTACGCCGGCGACGTCGCCAACGCCGCCGCCTGGTGGGGCGTGTTGCGGGGCCTCCTGGCGGGAGTGGCGGCGCCGCTCGACCGCGCCATTGTCGGCGGCTTCCACGCCGACCGCCTCGGCTACGCCTTTCTGGGCGGCTATCACGCGGCGCTGCGCGTGCTCGTTCCCTCGCTGCCGGACGGCGCGTTGGTCGCGATGGCTGCCAGCGAGCAGGGCGGCGTCCACCCGCGCGCCATCGAGACTTCGCTCGTCGCGGACGGCGAGGCTGGCTGGCGAATGAGCGGTCGCAAGACCTTCGCCACGCTCGCCCCTGACGCCGAGCACTTTCTCGTGATCGCGGGTGCCGCACCCGTGGCGCCGCAGAGCGAGGCCGCCCCGCACGGGTCCGCGAGCGCGCAGGAGCGCGACGGCGTCGGGCGGCACCGGCTGCGCGCGCTCGTCGTCGAGGCACACCGCCCGGGGATTCATGTCACACCCCTGCCGCCCACGCCTTTCGCCCCGGAGATCCGCCACGCCAGCATCGAGCTGGACAACGTGCGCGTCGCCGCCGCCGACCTCCTCCCCGGCGACGGCTACGATCGATACCTGAAGCCGTTCCGCACGATCGAGGACCTGCACGTGCTGGGGGCGTCGGTTGGGTACCTGCTGGGCGCCGCGCGGCGCTACGACTGGCCGCGCGAGACGGCGGAAGAGGGCTGCGCGCTGGCGGCGGCGGTGCGCGGTCTGGCCCCGGCGCTGGAAGAGCCCCTCGCGCCCGCCCTGCACGTGGCGCTGGCCGGTGTGCTCGGCACGGTGCGTCCCTGGGCCGACCGCTGCGCGCCGCTCTGGGCCGGCGCCGACCCGGGCGCGCGAGCCCGCTGGGAGCGCGACCGGCCGTTGCTGGAGGTGGCCGAGCGCGCCCGCAATGCCCGTCGCGCGGCCGCGTGGGGGGCGCTGGGACGCCTTTGACACCCTGAGCCGCGCGCTCTATCCTCCATGATTCCATGGCGGTTGCGGACGGCACGGATCCCCTCATCGGCAAGTCGTTCGGGAACTACCGACTCACGCGCCAGCTCGGCGAGGGCGGCATGGGGACGGTGTACCTGGGCGAGCACCCGCTCATCGGCAAGAAAGTCGCGCTGAAGGTCCTCCACTCGGACCTGGCGCGCGACGAGGACATCGTGGCGCGCTTCTTCACCGAGGCGCGCGCCGTCTGCCGCATCGGCCACGAGCACATCGTCGACATCATCGACTTCGGCAAGACCCCCGAGTGGACGTACTTCGTGATGGAGTACCTCGACGGGGAGGCGCTGGCGGCGACGCTGCAGCGCGAGGGCGCGCTGCCGGTGGCGCGGGCGGTCAAGATCGCCTCGCAAACGGCGTCGGCGCTGTCGGCGAGCCACAAGCTGGGCATCGTCCACCGCGACCTGAAGCCGGAGAACATCTTCATCACGAAGCGTGGGTCCGACGTGGACTTCGTGAAGGTGCTCGACTTCGGCATCGCCAAGCTGACGGGTGACGCGGCGTCGAGCTCGTCGCACAAGACGCGCGCCGGCGTGTTGCTGGGGACGCCGTATTACATGTCGCCGGAGCAGTGTGAGGGCCGCCGTGAGATCGATCACCGCGCCGACGTCTACTCACTGGGGGTCATCATCTACGAGATGCTGACCGGGGAGGTGCCCTTCGGCGGCGACGCGATCGGACAGATCCTGGCGCAGCACCTGACGGCCAAGCCGTCGCCACCGAGCAAGCTGAAGCCGGGGTTGCCGAAGGCGCTGGAGGCGGTGGTGCTGCGCTGCCTGGAGAAAGCGCCTGCGGATCGTTACGCGAACATGGACGAGCTGGCCACGGCGCTGGACAGGGCCATGGCGACGCCCACGGCGGGCGCGGACGGGTCGGCAGAGGCGGCCGGCAAGTCGGGCGCAGGGCGGGCCATCGCCGGGACGCCGCCGCCCGAAGTGCTGAAGACGTTGGTGGACGCGGACGCCGACACCGCGGACGACCCGGACGACGCGCCGACGAACGCGGGCGTGGACGATGACAAGCCGACGCATCCCGCGACCACGGCGCCCGGCAAGAGCGCGGTCCCCGCGGCAGCGGCGGCCGCGGCGGCGGCAAAGGCCGGGCCGCCCAACGACGACATCCACGGGCTGAAGACGCAGATGTTCGTGCCCGAAGAGGAGCTGAAGGGGTCTGCGCGTCCGGCGGGAATGAAGGCGACGCCGGCGCCGGTGGCGCCCGCTGCCGGCGGCGCAGGAGTTGGGACCTCCGGGGCGGCGGGAGCTGGCGCGGCCGGGGACGAGGCCGAAGGGGAGCAGCTCAAGACGCGGCTCTATCTGGACGAGCCGCCGCCGGCGGCGGGTAGCCTGGGCGCGGCGTCCAAAGAAGCAGCGGCGGCGAAGTCGCAGAACGTCGCCGAGATGAAGACGATGATGCTGGGTCACGCGCCCGACGCGGCGCCGGCAGCGCCAGCGGCTGGACCAGCGGCAGACGCGGCCAAGGACGCCGGCGTCGGGAGCGGCGGTGGCGGCGACGGCGACGGCGACGGCGAGATGGACGCCGACTCCGGGTCGGAGAACATCAAGACGGTGATGTGGCAGGGCGCCGGAAGCGGACCGGGGTCGCAGAAGGTCCCGGCCGTGGCGGCCACGCCGCCGCAGGGGAGCAACGCTGGCGCGGCTATGGCGCCCGGCGCAATGGGCACCGGGCCGGCGCCGGCCTACGGCGGTGCGGCGCCCGACGGCGCCCCCGTGGCGGCGCAGGGAGGCGGCGGCGGCGGGGCGATGATCATCCTGGTGTCGGTGCTGGTGGCGCTGCTCGTGTCGGGCACCGGCGCGGCCTACTACTTGGGCTACATCCCCGACTTCCTCGGGCTGGGCATCGGCGCGGGCGCCTATGACGAGGACGACGACGAGGCGGAGCCGCCGACGAAGAAGCGCGACGACGGCGAGCACGGCAAGAAATCCGACGAGGACGACTCGGACAAGGGCCACAAGGCCGACGAAGGCGACAAGGGCGACAAGACCGACAAGGGCGACAAGGGCGAGACGAGCGGGGCCAAGGAGCCGGGAACGTCCGCGTCCAGCAAGGACGACCACGGCGACAAGGGCGAGCCCGCGAGCGCCGGCTCGCGCACGGGCGAGTCCGCGCCCGACAAGGGCAGCGGCGAGGCGCGGACCTCGGCGCCCGACACCTCCCGGCCCAAGGCCAGCGCCGAGCCGGACACTGCCAAGCCCAAGGCGACGTCGGAGCCCGCCACGGCGAAGCCCAAGGCGACGTCCGAGCCCGCGTCGGCGAAGCCCAAGGCCACGGCAGCGCCGGCGTCGGCGAAGCCCAAAGCGACAGCCGCCCCGGTGAGCGCCAAGCCCAAGGCCACCTCCGAGCCTGCGAGCGCCAAGCCCAGGAGCGCCGCGACCGGCACAGCCAAGGCGACCGCCGCGCCCAAGAGCGCCAAGCCCAAGACCAAGAAGGACGAGCTGCTGTCGCCGTTCTGAGCGGATCCCTCGCCGCAGGCGGGAGGCGGCTCCGCCTACTCGGAGCTCGAAGTCCCTCGACGGCGCGGCGGCGTGACCCGGTGCGGACGCGGCGGGAGGCTAGCCGCGGCCGGCCGCCTTGCGACGTGAAGCGAGGCCCGGCTCGGGACGCAGCGACGCGTCGAGTCGGTGCTGGTGCGCGGCGAGCAGATCGCTGCGCGACACAATCGCCACCGGCTGGCGCGGCGCCGCACGCGTCACGACCGGCAGGCGCCCCACTCCCTCGTGCACCATGTGGTCCGCCGCCTCGCGCAGCGAGCTGTCCTCGAACACCACCGCGGGCGGGCGCTTCACCATGGCGCCGACCGTCCGCTCCGGCCCTGCGCCAGCGTCGAGGAGGTCGCGGCGCGTGACGACGCCCACCAGTACGCCGTCGGAGGCGAGCACCGGGAAGCCCTGGTGCGCGGAGCCGGGTGCGCCGGAGGCGAGCCAGGCGCGGGTCTTCTCGAGCGTGTCGCCGGCCGCCAGCGTCACGACGGGCCGGCGCGCAAAGTCGCGCACCAACACTTGGTCGAGGAAGTCGACCGCGTACTCCGAAGGCACGCGCGCGCCGCGCCGCGCGAGCTTCTCCGTCATGATGGTGGTCCGCATCGCCAGCGCCGAGACGAGGTAGGCGGCCGTGCAGCCGCCCAGCAGCGGCAGCAGGCCCATCGCCTGGCGCGTGGTCTCGAAGGCGAAGACGACCGAGGCGAGCAGCGCGCGCGACGCCCCCGCGAACATCGCCGCCATGCCTACGAGCGCCGCCACACGCGGGTCGACGCCGAGCGTGGGCGCCAGCGCCGCCGCCGCGGCGCCGAGGGCGGCGCCGAGCCCGCCCCCGATGGTGAACAGGGGCGCCAGCGTCCCGCCCGACGTCCCGCTCCCGAGCGAGACGGACCATGACACCAGCTTGAGGACCACGAGCAGGAGCAGCGCGCGTCCGGCCAGCGTGCCGGAGACGATCTGCTCGATGTTGTCGTACCCCACGCCCATCGTGCGCGGCGCGACGAAGCCGACCACCCCGACCACCACGGCGCCGAGCGCGGGCCACCACATCCAGTGGACCGGCAAGCGGGCGAATGCGTCCTCCACGGCGTAGACGAGACGCGTCACTCCGATCGAGGCGACGCCGACCAGAGCGCCGACAAGTACGTAGACGGCGAGCGCCGCACCTCCCGAGCGGCCCAGCTCGGAGACGGCGAACACCGGATCGGCGCCGACGAGCGCCATGCGTACGGCCGTCGCCGTCGCCGCGGCCAGCGCCACGGGGATGATAGAGCGTGGCCGCAGCTCGAAGAGCAGGAGCTCGATGGCCAGCAGCACCGCGGCGACCGGACTGCCGAAGGTCGCGGCCATCCCCGCCGCCGCCCCGGCGGCGAGCAGCGTCTTGCGCTCGTCGGACGTCATCGTCAGGAGCTGCCCGACGAGCGAGCCGAGCGCGCCGCCGGTGGCGATGATGGGGCCCTCGGCCCCGAACGGGCCGCCCGTGCCGATGGCGATGGCGGCGGAAAGGGGCTTCAGCAACGTCAGGCGTTTGGGGATGCGGCTCTTGTTGAAAAGCACCTGCTCCATCGCCTCGGGAATGCCGTGGCCGCGGATGGCGCCGGAGCCGAAGCGCGCCATCAACCCCACGACCAGCGCACCGCCGACGGGAACGAGCACCACGAACAGGCCGAGATGGTTGCCGGCGGGCGACACGAAGGTCGTGGACAGCCGCCCGTAGAAGCACAGGTTGGTGATGAAGCCGATGAGCCGCGTGAGGCCCTGGGCCACGAACCCGGCGGCGACGGCAAGCAGCACGGCCAGTCCCGCCAGGACCAGACCCCGACGGCCCACAGGAGCGGGCGCCTGGCGCGGAGCGTTGAGCGACGCGAGGGCAGGCGCCATCGAGGGGGCGACCGGCAGGGCTCCGGCCAGCGACCCGTCGGCGACGTGAGGCTCAGCCACGGCGTGCTCTCGCTGGCGCGCGCCGCGCGCGCGCAGGCCGCGGCGCGGAGGCGGCGCCGTCCTCGAAGAACAGGTCAGGCGCGCCCGCGTGCATCGCGGCGGCGAGCAACGACAGGCCGGCGCCGAGGCGGCGGACCGCCGGCCTCGGCAGTCGGTCGAGGGCGCGCAGCAATCGCGACTGGACGGACTCCGGGGCGTGCCGCAGCAGGGCCCGACCGGCGCGGCTCAAGGCGATCTCGCGCCGGCGGGCGTCCTGCGCGGCGGCCCGGTGAATCACCAGGCGGCGCGCCGACAGGCGGCTCAGAACTACCGACACCGAGCTCTGGTGCGTGAACGTGCGCTGCGCCAGCTCGTTCACCGAGGCCGCCGCCCCGCCCTCTTCCAGCTTCTGCAGCACGAAGAGCTGCGCGGCGCTGAGCCCCAGGCGCCCCTCCGACGCTCCAGCGGCCACGCGCAGCTCGCGAACGATGCGGCGTAGCCCGTCCATCACCGTGCGGGCCTCGGCGCGAAACGTATTGGATCCCATGCTTCTCGCCACGTGACCCTAGCGCGCGAGGCGAGGGCGCGCAAGAACAACCTAGGAACCGGTCGGGGTCAGGTCGAAGGGATAGATGAACGTCGCGCGCCCGCCGTCGGGCTTGGGGAAGACGATCTTGGCGATCATGGTGGTCAAACAACCGCGGATGCGCGCGTTCTTGATGGTGTCGAGCTCCACGTTGGCGAATCGCACGGTGCCGTCGGTGTTCACCACCACGCGTACCGCGATGCGTCCGGCAATGTCGTGGTCCCTCTTCAGCTCCTTCTCGTAGCAACTCTTGATGGCGCCCAGGCGCGCGCCGATGAGGCGCTTCACCGCCTTGGCGTCGATGGACCCCTTGCTGTCGAGGTCCGACGGAGTGGGCCCGGTGGGATGCAGGGCCGCCGGCCCAACCGCGCGCCCCGCCATCGGGTCGACGATCACCGCGCCCAGAATGGGCTTGCCGTCGGGCCCGGCCGCCGCGGCCGCCGCGTCCGCGAGCGCGACCAGATCGCCTGCCGGCACCTTGGGCTTCAGCTCGATCACCAGCGCCCCCGCCTTCTCCGCCGCCGCCACTGCCGCCAGCTTCTCCTTCGCCTTGGCCCAGTCGACCTTGCCCCCGGCACCGAGCGCCACGGTGCCGCCGCCCTTCCCTGCCACGGTCAGGCCCTTCTCGGTGAGCACCGCCGTGATCGCCTTGGGCGCGTCCACGCCCTTGGGCGGCGGGAAGCGCACGTGCACGCCGCGCGGCAGCGCGGCGGCGTCCGGCCCAGCGCCCGCCAGCACCACGCCGTCGAGCCCGGCGGTCTGGGCGGCCAGCATCAGATCGGCGACGACGTAGTACGTTGCCGACTTGTCCGCGTAGATCGTCAGCGGCGGCAGCGTCCCCGCCGGCGGCGGCGGACCGGCTGCCGCCAACACTGGATCGACCGCCTTCGCGTACAGCCCCTCGCCCCCGGTGTCGGCAATCTCGGCGTCGCCCACGTATACCTTCGTGGGCGTCACCCGGGCGAACGGCGTGCGCACGTCGGCGACGTCCACGGCGGCGGTCGGCGGCAGGTCCAGTCCTTCGAGCGTGACGGCGCGGGGAAAGCGCGCCTCGTGCTCCTTGCGCAACGCGCCGAGGCGCTCCTCCAGCTTGGACCACAGGTCCGTGACCGCGCCGGTGCGTGCGTTGTCGGACAGCCAGCGAAAGTCTTCGCGCACGCGGTCGATGGCGCCGCCCCAGGGGCGTGGCGTGCCCTTCACGTAGGCGCCGCAGACGGCGAGCGCCGGCTCCACGCCCTCCGGCGGGGCGGCCATGGCCGCGTCGTAGCCGTCGAGGCAGACCTCGATGCCGACGATGCGCGCGCGCGTCGCCGCGTCCTTGTCCTTGCCGTCGGCCACGGCGCGAAGCTCGGCGGCAAAGACGGGCCCCTTGCCGCGCGCCTCCAGCGCCTTGAGCAGCCTCGCCAGAGCGGCGCCCGACTCGCCGGCCGCCTCGGCGTCTTCGCGCGCCGACTTCAGGGCCGCGGCGCGGTCACCGCCTACCACGCCCAGGAGCTTTTCGTCCTTGCGCGCCTCGGCGTAGAGCATCACGTCCGTCGTCACGAGCGCGCGCAGGTTGCGGGCACCCGCCTCTTCCGGTCCGCCGACGCACGCCCCCAGCTCGTCCAGCCCCTTCTTGGTGCGGTCGCCAAAGTCGTAGTCCGCCAGGTAGCTGCGAGCGCGCATCAGGCTGCCGCTCCCAGCGCCACCGCCGCCGCCGCCGCTCCCGCCGCCGCCGCAGCCAGCGCCGCCCGCCGCCCCCGCCGCCACCAGCAGGCCGGCGGCGAAGCGGGCCGACCAGACGACGAACGAACCACCGCCACACGCGCGCATCGCGCTCACTCCTCGGGCGCCGCTCGCGCGGCACGGTTTTGCAAATACTAGCCCGGGTGCCGGCCACGTACCAGGCGACGCGCGGCGGCGATTTGACTCGGCCGCGGCCTGGCCGTATGACCTCCGCCTGGTGAGCGGCGCCAGCCCCGACTCGCGGTTCGCCGCGGCGCTCGTCGACGGACTGGTCCTGCTCCTTCCCGTCTCGGTCCTCTTTTACCTGTACGCGGCGGCCGGCCTGCCGCCGTCGCCTAGCGATCTGCCGACCCCCGAGCTCTTTCTCACGCCCGAAGAGCTGGAGGTGCTGCAAGCGCACCGCGCCGCCGAGTGGCTGGCCCTCGGGCGCGTGGCCGCCGCCACAGCGGCTTTCGCCGTCGTGTGGGGCATGCTCTACGTGGTGGTCGCCCACTGCCGCCACGGACGCACCGTCGGCAAGGCGTTGCTGGGGCTGCGGCTGCAGCGACCCGACGGGTCGCTGCCGGGCGTGGGCGCGGCGCTGGCGCGCGCGGCCTTGGGGCTGGTGCAGCTCGCGGCCTGGGGCGGGGTCCTCGCGCACGCGGCGCTGGTCACGGCGGCCGAGGTCTTCGACGCCGACCTGGGCTTCGACTGGCAAGTTCCACTATGGGTGAACGCGACGGTCGCAGCGCTGCTGCTGGCCCTCGGTGCGGCGGTCGTGGCGCAGGCCCGGCGGCGGCGCTCCTTCGTCGACGCGCTCACCGGAACGATCGTCGTGCGCGAGGGCTACGGGCGCGGCTAGCTCACCTACGTGGTGCGCACCAGCGCGAAGGCAAGGTGGCGGCCGGTGCGGCCCTGGTCGCGCCGGTGCGAGAAGAAGTCGGCCTTGTTGCACGAGGTGCAGCGGCGCAGCGCCTCCACCGCCGTCAGGCCGGCGCCGCGCAGCAGCGCGCCGTTGGCCGCCCAGAGGTCGACCATGTGCTTGCCGCGGGCGCGGCCGTCACTGCGCCACGCCGACTCGGCGCCGGGCACGGCGGCCCGCAGCCCCTCTACCACCTCGTCGCCTACCTCGAAGCAGCAGGGACCGATCGCCGGGCCCAGCGCGCCGCGCAAGGCGCCCGCCGCGCAGCTCACGGCGCGCCGCAGGGCTTCCACGGCGCGCACCGGCACGCGGCGCGCCGTTCCGCGCCAGCCGGCGTGCACGACGGCCACCGCCCGCCCGCCCTCGTCGGCCAGCACGATGGGCACGCAGTCGGCAGTGCGCACGCCGAGGACCACGCCCGGCGCGTCCGTCCACAGCGCGTCCGCCTGTCGTCGCGCCACGTCCTCGGCGCCGTCGGCGGCCTCAACGCGCACGACCTCGGCGCCGTGTACCTGCTGCACGGTGCGCAAGCGCGCCGGCTCGAA
>DASYRF010000030.1:0-6130 GCA_036004705.1 Myxococcota bacterium | reverse complement strand
CCCACGCCCACGCCCGCGCCCGCGCCCGCGCGCACGCGCCCGCGCCCACGCGCCCGCACCCACGCCCACGCCCGCGCCCGCGCGCCGCGGGCTGCGCGCGCGGTCACTTGCCGAGCAGCTCCGTGACGAGGTTGCGCGCGGCGCCGTCCAGCGCCTCGTCGAGGTACGGCGCATTGTTCGGCTCGTCGAAGCGCGGTGTCGTCTTGAAGACGCCGTGGCCGCGCCAAACGACCGTCTCGCCGGCCAAGGACCAGATCTCCACCTCGAGCGTGGCGTCGAGCGTGCGGTGCTTCACCCCGGCGCTCACGTAAGGGTCGGTCTTCCAGGCGAGACGCGCAGGGATGGCGACGTGGCTGGCGCCGGCCGCTGCGGCCGCGGCGCGCAGCGTGCCGAGCTCTGCGAACGGCATGGGCGCCGCGAGGAGATCGGCGCGGTGCCTGCCCAGCGCGGCGAACGGATTGTCGGCAAACCGCGTGGCGAACTCGGCGTACTTGTCGGCCCACCGCTCCGGGGATAGCTCCATGACTTTCCGCCGCCAGGCGTCGAACACCTTGCGCGCCTCTGGTGCGGCGGCGGTGAGGTCCGCTTCCTCAGTGCCGCCGAGCTCGACGAGGTTCTTCTCGACGACCTCGGCGACGTCGCGCCCGGCGACACCGGCGGCGCCGGAGGCCGCCACCGCGACGCCGGCGGCGGCGAGCTGTCGGGCGAGGGCGTCGCGCGTGCGCTCCGGCCAGTCGGAGCGGGCGTCGATCTTCTTGATGACTTCGCGCTCGTGGACGACGAGCGGCAGCACCGCGACCTTCTCCAATCGCAGCGCCCCTGCGGAGGCACGGTACGACGTGTGGGCCGGCGTGTAGGAGGCGGCGCGGTTGCTCCCCGTCGCCATCACGCAGCCAAGACCGCCGGCGCCCACCTGCGCGACGGCGGCGGCTGTCAGACCGACAGCGAAGGCGAACGCGACGCGGCGGCGCACCATGGCCGGGGAATCTAGCATGGCGCGGGTGCCGCGCGACGCGATACGCTTGCCTGCATGCGCAAGAGAGCCGGGGGCGGCGTGCTCGTCTCGTACGCCCTGTGGTTCGCGGCGGCGGGCGGTTGTGGCGGGCGCGTCAGCGCGGACGCGGGCGGCGGCGGGAGCGACGCAGCAAGCGACGGCGGCGGCGCGACCGACGCGGGCGCGCCGGCGCCCGTGAGCGGCACCATCACCGAACGCGGCTCGGTGCCGACCGCGCCCATCGGCGGAGCGGCCGTGTCGATCGTCGACGCCTTACCGGCCAACACGACGACGACGGCGGCGGACGGCACCTACACGTTGCTGGTCGCGCCGGGCACGACCGTCTACGTCCGCGCCGAGGCGGCCGGCGTGGCGACGGCCCAGAAGGGGCTCGTCGTCCCGACCGGGGGCGCCACCGTCGACCTGGCGCTCGTGCCGCAGGTTGCGGTGAACGCCGTAGCCGCGCAGCTCGGCATCACCATCGATCCCGCCCGCGGCGAGATGATCGTGGAGTTCGCGACCAGCAGCACCGCCGGCGGTCTCGGCGCGACGCTGAGCGCCGTCCACGACCCGTCTTTTGCCTTCGACGCCGCGGGGACCGCGACCACGACCGACACCACGCTGCCGAACGGCGAGCAGGCGCTCTTCTATCCCAACGTGACGGCGGGAACCACGACGGTGCTGCTCGCGGCGCCGGCGGGAACCGCCTGCGCGCCGCGAAACCCGCTGCCCGAATGGCGCGTCGATCCTCTCGTCTTCACCGACGTCGACGCCGACTGCCTGTAGCGGCGGCGACGGCGCGCCCGCGATCACCGGCCCGTTGACGCAGGCCGGGCGTGCGTCCAGACTCCGGAGGTGCGCCGCTTCCGGCTCCGCTCGCTCGCCGCGCTCGCTCTGGGGTTGAACTTCTGGGGCGCCGCGGCGGCGGTGCCCGTCCTTTATCGCGGCGGCGGGGCGGCGTCGCTCGTGCCGCTGCTGCTGGCGCCCTGCGTTCTGGCCTGGGGGGCGCTGCAACGGCGCGCGTGGGCCCTCCTGGGGCTCTTCCCGGCGCTCGTAGCCGCCGCGGCGCTGCTGGCGGGGAAGGCGGCGGCACAGAGCTTCGGCCCCGTCACGTTCGCCACGGCGGCGCTCTGCTTCGTGGCCTACTGCCTGGCGTCGGCGTCGCTTTGCCGCCCCCGCGCCGACGCTCCGGCGACCGACCGAGGCACGGCCGGCGCGGCGGCCGGGGCCACCGTCGAGCCGCTCGCCGATCGTCCCGCTCCACACCGCTGGCGCCTCCGCCTGGCCATCCTGCGCACGCTCACCGTCGGGGCGGCGGCGTTTCCGCTGCTGCTCGTCGGCGCCCTCCTGGCGCGCGACGAGACGCCCGACCTGCTGGCCCTCGCCGCGATTCCGCCGCTGTGGGTCGGCGTGTTCGTCGCCTACCTGCGCGCGCCCGCTTGGGCCTTCTACGTGGGGGCGGAGGAGCGCGAGCCGGCGCGCCCCGCCCGCCGCCCGCTGGTGTTGGCCCTGCGCTGGGGAGCGCTCGGGCTCGCCGCCCTGGTGGGCATCGCCCTGCTGGTGACGCAATGAAGACCGTCCTCGGCGAGGTCGGTGGCTACGCGCTGCTGGCCACCAGCTTGTACTTCTACGTGCGAACCGTCGGCTTCCTGGCCGACCGCGACTACGTCGCCGCCATCATCGCCATGTTCGTCGGGCTCTTCGTGAGCAACGTCGGCGCCGACCTCGCCCGCCTCTCCCTATGGCGCTCGCGCCGCTAATCGGCGGTGCGGACATTGAGGCGGCCGGGCGTGGGGCCGAGCCCAGTGCCCCCCGTCCCGGCGTGGGCTCCGCCCGCTGCCGGCTTCGCCGTGGGCTCGGGGAAGCCCGCCTCGGCCCGTGCGAGCGGCCGAGGGGCTTGTCACCCGCCCGAGATCGGCGCAGTCGGCGCAGGGCGATCGGTCTGTGGACAGCCGTGCTCGCGCTGCCGAGCTGCGGCCCGGGTGGGCCCGCGCCCAACGCCGCGCCCAGCACCGCGCTCAGCGCCGCCCTCACCGGCGCGCCGGCGCCCGCCGACCCCGCCAGCGTCGTGGCCACCGTGAACGGCGTCCCCATCACCGAAGCGGCGCTCGCCGCTCACGCGCGCGCCACCGGCCTGTCAGTGGAGGCGGCGCTGGACGACCTCGTCGCGACCGAGCTGCTCGCCGCGCGCGCGCTGGAGCGCGGCCTGGCCGCCGACCCCGACGTCGTCGAAGCCGGCCGGCGCGCGATGGTTCGCCGCTGGCTCGACCTCGAGTTCGCGCCGACGGTCGCGCCCGACCGCATCCCCGAGTCAGACCTGCGCGCCGTCTACGAGGCCAACAAGCACTGGATGAACCACGACCGTCTGGTGATGACCATCCATATCCTGGCGCCGCTCGACGCCTCCGCGCCGCCCGACTTCGTGGAGGCCTCGCGGGCGGCGCTGGCCGCTCTCCTCGGCCCGGCGGAGTCGCTGCCGCGCTCTTGCCACCGCCCCTGCCTCGACGACGACCCGTGCGGCGCCCGGCATCTCTGCGTCGAGGCCGAATGCGCCGCCGACGCGGACGCGCCGGACTGGTGCGCGTCCGACGACGACTGCGCCGCCGCCGCGGCCGTCGACCCCGCCCTGGACGGCTCCGCCTGCGAGGGCGGCCTCTGCCGCGCCCCCTGCCGAGACGCCGCCGAGTGCGGCGCCGGCGAGGGTTGGACCTGCCGCCCCACGACCGACTCGTTCCTGCGGCTGGCGCCGCCTCCGCCCGCCGCGCCGCCGGCACCCACCGCCCCCGCCGCCGCCCGCGTCGCGCTGCGCCCCGAGCGCATCGTCAACTGGTACCCGCCCGACGCCACCGACCTCGACCCGGATTTCTTGCGCGCTGCGCACGCGCTGGCAGCGCCCGGCGACGTCGTCGGCCCCGTCCGCAGCGCCTTCGGCTGGCACCTCATCATGCTCGTCGCCGAACAGCCGCCCGTGCACCTCGACTTCCCCGCGGCGCGCGCGCTCGTGACGAAGCGCCTGCTGGCCTCGTTCCAGAAGAGCCGCTTCCAGGATCTGGTGAAAGCGCTGGCCGCCGAGCACGCCGTGACGGTGGACGAGCCCGCGGTGGAGCGCGCGCTCGGTGGAGGCGCCGCCGGCGAGCCGGGCACGGCGTCCGCCGCCCCGCCCACGCGGGGGCCGGCGCCGGGCGCGGCGCCCTAGAGCCGACAGCACCCGAGCCCTTCCTCAGGCCGCGGTCCAGCGGCTGCGGCAGCGGCCGCTGGCTCCGGCTGCGGCCGCGGCTCCGGCCGCGGCTCCGGCTACGGCCGCGGCTCCGGCTGCGGCTGCGGCTCCGGCCGCGGCTGCGGCTCCGGCTCCGGCTCCGGCCGCGGCTGCGGCTGCGGCTCCGGCTCCGGCCGCGGCTGCGGCTGCGGCCGCCGAACCCTTACGCGGACGGCGCCGATCTGGTGATGTCAGCACGGCGTATCGGAGACCCAAGTCGGGTCCTCTGCATCGGGTCCATCGACCAGGTTGGGTTCACGCACCCTTCCGGCGCAGCCCCCGTGCCGGCCCGCTCCGCGCCACTGCTCCGCTGTCGGGCTGCCGCGGGGGGGCGCCGTTCAGTGCGGGAACCCAACCTTGAAGGACACGGAGTACCCCTGCTCGTACGGAGTCCGGACCGAGGGCACACTCCCAGCCGCGTTCAGAACGGTGTGTCCGCAGACCAGACTGGATCGGCGCCGTCCGGAGCCGGGCCCGTTCCCAGCACGCACGTCGTTCCGCTGACGACTTCCTCGGTGAACTGGCCGCTGCCCTCGTCGAACGGCCAGTATGCGATGAGCCCCGGCTCGTTGCCGGCGAGCTGCAGGTTCATGTCCGCCATGATCTCCTCACCGACTCGCGGATAGTCCCAGAGGCGAATCTCATCGATTGAGCCCTCGAACGGGGTGCAGGGGCCATCCAAGCAGCAGTTGCCCATGAACAGCGGGTCAAGCGAATCCTCGAGTGGTGATGATGCGGAGATGGGGGACGGGAAGTCCGTTAGAACAAGGAGCCCGTCAACATAGTGCCTTAGCTCTACCCACGTCAGGTCCACCGTGTAGTCCCACACGAAGGCGAAGTGATGCCAGCTGCCGGTCATCGCGTAGCTGTACTCGCTCAGGAGCCCGCTGCCGGCCGCTTGAGTCTGTATCTGAAGCAAGTCCAAGACGGGACTGGTGTCGTGAAAATAAAACACCCACATCAGCCAGGGCGGATCGTTGAGGTTGACCCCAGGGTTCCATTTCTGGAATACCGTGCCGGGGCTGGGACCGCCGGGCGCGATCCACACCCATCCTTCCCATGTATGGCTGTATAGCGGGCTCGGGAACATCAAGGTGCACGAAAGCGAGTCGTCGGTGCCGTCGAACTGGACGGACCAGGGGTTGAAGGGCACGCAGGCGGTCGTGTCGAATCGGCAGTCTGCGCCGCAGACGAGGGATCCAGATTCGAAGTTGAGGCCCTGACACGTCGTGCCGGCCAGGTCCGGCCCATCGCACTCCTCGTCGCCGAAACGGACGCCATCGCCGCACTCGTAGCAGCCACTCGTGTCCAGCGCGCACGCCACGCAACCCAGCGATCCCCCCGCGAAGCCAACCGAGACGCAAGACTCGCCCCGCAACGCCGCTCCGTCACAAGCCTCCGCGCCGCTGGCGACGCCGTCGCCACAGCGGCTACAGTCGCTGAGGTCCGCGGTGCAGCTTGGAAGGCACGTCACCGTGCCGATCTCGAAGCCCTGCCCGAAACATGACAGGCCGCCCAGATCCTGGCCATCACACTGCTCGCCCGGCTCCCGAACCTCGTTCCCGCAGGTTGGCTCGTCCTCCGGACCACAGGCGCACCCGAGGCAGCCGGCGAGACGGGTCGCCGCCAGGGCGATGCGCGTCAGTGCAACGGACGCTCTCATGCGCCTCGGGTCGTTCAGGTGGTGAAGCCAAAGCAGCCCGTTTGCTCGGTGAACACCGCCAGGCTACCGGTTGGCTGCACGGTCGTACGGAGGATGTACTTGTAGTAAGTGGAGATGCCCGTCGTCGAAGGGGTGGTTATCGGGAAATTCAGGCCGCCCGCAGCCCACGGATCTTGATCGACCCAATCGTAGGTGTCCGTCAATCCGAAGGTGACGG
>DASYRF010000029.1:0-8944 GCA_036004705.1 Myxococcota bacterium | reverse complement strand
CGTCGGAGATGGCGGCCGCCGGCGCGGGCGCGCCTCGCAGCGCGGACACGGCCGGCGCGGCCAGCACGGGCGGCGCGGCGGGCGCCGCGGGCGCCGCGGGCGCGGGCGGCGCGGGCGCCGCGGGCGTGGACGGCGCGGACGGCGCGGAAGACGCCGGCGCCGCGAAGCTGCGCTTGCGCGCCATCGCCGCGCTGGGGCGCATGGGCGCCGTCAGCGCCGCCGAGCGCCTCGTCCCGTTCGTGAACGGCGAGCCCGACGACGCTGCCGCGGCGCTGACCGCCCTCACCGAAATCCGCACGCCCGCCGGGGCCGACGCGGCCCTCGCCGCGCTCGACCGCGACCCGCCCCGCGAGGTGCTGGTCGCCGCGATGCGCTACCTGTGCGAGATGGGGCGGCTGGAGGTGCTGCCCACGCTGCGGCGGCTCGCGCGCGCCGACGACCCCGAGATCCGCGTCGCCGCCGGCATGGCCTCGCGCGCGCTCAAGGCCGATCGCACGCGCGACGCCGGCGAGCGCATCCTGGTCGCGCTCACCGAGAAGGACCGCGCCGTGCGCGCCGTGCTGGCGCGGCGCCTGCGCACGCTGCCGGTGGCCGACGTCCTGGAGCAGGCGGAGATGCTCCTCGGCGACGACCCCGAAGGCGTCGTACAGATCCTCGGCGAGGTGCGCACCGCCGAGGTCACCAAGTTCCTCCTCGGCGTGTCGGCCCGCGCCGACCTTCCCGTGCACGTGCGCGCGCGCGCCGTCGGCGCCGTCGAGGCCAACGAGCCCTGGGAGCGCGCCGCGCTGGCGAAGGTCATCGCCACCTCCAAAGAAGACGCCGTGCGCGCCGCCGCCGCGCAGACCATGGGCGCCTTCGCCGGGCTCGCCGAGGTCTTCGAGCACCTCGGGCCGCTCGCCGCTGATCCGTCGCCGGCGCTCCGCGGCGCGCTGCTCTGGGCGCTGCAGCTCGCCGCGCGCCCCGAAGCGCTGAGCGCCGCCGAGCGCACGCGCTGCGTGAAGGAGCTCCGCCGCGCGCTCGCTGACGACGACCCCTTCGTGCGCCGGCGCGCCGCCTACGTCGCCGGCAACCTGCACCTGGACGCGCTCGCCCCCGACCTCGTGACGCTGGCCAAGGACGAGGAGGCGCGCGCCGACCTGCGCGTGGCCGCGCTCGTCGGCCTGGGCGAGCTCGCCGCCCCCGCGGCGCTCGACGGGCTCGTCGGCCTTTTCAAGCGCGAGGAGGACCCGCAGGCGCTCGCCGCCGCCAGCCGCGCCATCGCCGCCACGTTGCAGCACCAGCCCGACGCCAAGATCGACCTCGGGCGCGTGCAGGGAAAGATCGCCCACTCGCTGAAGTCGGACGACGCCACCGTGCGCGCGGCCGCCGTGCGCCTGGCGGGCTTCGCCGGCGGCGCCGTGCCCGCCGCCGCGCTCTTGCCCCTGGCGCGCGACGCCGCGCCGCGCGCCCGCGAGGAGGCGCTCACCGCGCTGGGACGCCTCGGCGCCGCCGAGGCCGAGCCCGTGCTCGTCGCCGCGCTGGAGGAGCGCGACCCCGGGGTGCAGGAGCGCGCGGCCGAGGCGCTCCTCGCGCTGGGCGGGCGCGGCGCGGTGGAGCGGCTGCTCGCCTTCGCCTCGGGCGAGGACGACGGCGGCACGCGCGCGCGCGTCGCCGCCCGCCTCGCGCGCCGCAGCGCCGAAGCGCAGACGCTCCTGCCGCAGCTCAACGCCGCGCTCGCGCGCCTGGCCGCCGACGACCCCGCGTACGAGCCCCTTCTCGCCCTCAAGGCCGACGCCCTCGCCTCGCAGGAGCGCGCCGCCGCCGGCGGCGCGGGGGGCGCGGCCGGCGACGTCGACGCCGCGGTGATCGCCGCCTTCCCCACCTACGCGCGCCTCGCCAAGGTGCGCGGCTTCGAGCCCCTCGGCCGGAGCCTGCGCACCGCCGAGTCGCTCTACCGCACCGCCGCCGGCATCGCCGACGCCGACCTCTCGCCCCCCATCGTCCTGTGGATGAAGTGCCTGGAGGGCTACGTGCACGCTTGGCTCGCGCCGCGCCTGCAGGCGCTGCAGCGCGACCACGCCCTGCTCTGCGAGCACGTTGACCGCCTGCTCGGGGAGTCGTGGCCCACCTACCAGCGCTACCTCGCTGAGCGCTGGTCCGACACCGTCGACGTCGGCGCCACGCGCGTGGAAGTCCCGCTCCGCTCCGTCGGCAACGCCCTGCGCGAGTACCAGGAGCGCCGCACCAAGCGCCTCGACTCGCCGCTCTCGGTCACCGAATGGGCGCGCCTCATGCTCTTCTTCGCCGTCGACCACCCCAGCGGCCCGCGCAACGTCTTCAAGGTCTCCGTCCGCAACGCCGACCAGGTCGTGCGCCTCTGCCACCGCCTGCACACCCTCGCCGCCGTGCGCAACGTCGTCACGCACCGCGCCGCCGCCGGCGCCCAGACCCTCGACGCCTTCCGCCGCTCCTACTACGCGTCCTTCGAGGACCTGACCAAGCTCGCCTGACGCGACGCGCGGGACGCGAATGGCCAAGAAGCCCCAGACGCGCGCCCTGAGGCGGAAACAGGTGGCGGAGCTGCTCGCTTCGCAGCCCTGGGCGCTGGAGCGTTCGGTCATGAGCAGCGACGCGATGCCGGTTTACTCCGATGCGCAGGGGCGCGGCCTGGTCGTGCTGCCCGACCGCCGCGGCCGCCTCTGGAGCTCCTTCGCCGAGCTGAAGGCTGCCTGGGACGCCGAGGTCCAGAGCAAGCCGCGGCACGTCCTCGCCGGCCGGCTGCCGCGCGGCCGGGACTTTCCCGCCCACGTGCCCGCGCTCGTCGACGCGCTCGCGCAGCGCCTTCGCCTGGCGCGCCCCTCCCTCGACGGCACGCTTCAGAGCCTCGCGCACGTCGACGCCGCCATCAGACGCGTCGGCGCGTCCCGCGCGTTGCGCCCGCCCCTCTTCGAAGCCGTCGTCGCCTACGCCGGCGAGGTCATGCGGAAAGAGGCCGGCGGCTCCTGGGACCTCCGCCTCGCCGCCGACGCCGAGACCTGGGAGCCGTGGATCGTGGACGGCGCCGGCCGGGCGCACGCCGTGTTCATGGTCGTCTTCGACGCGCTCTACGACCACGGCGGCGGCCCCGTCTGCCTCGAAGGGTCCGTCGCCGGCGAGCTCCAGGCCCACTTGCTGCGCGCCTGATCGCGTCGCCTGCACGCGCTACTCATCCGCGGGAGACCAAGATCCGCGGGCCACCAGGATCCGCGGACCGGCGAAGGCCGGCCCGTGTGATTCGCGAAATAGCGTGAAAGCGGCGGGACCTCAGGCCGTCTGGCAGATCCGCCCTGGTCCGTTCGGATTGTCGATGCAGTTCAGCCCGCCGCAATCGGCGGCGCTCTGGCAACCCTGAAAGCCCGTGGTGCAGCTCGCCGCCGGCACGCAGGCGGCACTGCCGTCGCCCATGAAGTCGACGCAGCAGATGTCGGTGCCGCAATCCTCCGGGCCGTCGCAGGCGGCGACGCCGCCCGCGCAGCTCCCCGCCGTCACGCACGCCGTGATCGCCCCGCCGCCGCCGCTGGTGACGCAGCACTCGTCCGTCGCCCCGCAGGTCACCCCTTCGCAATCCACCAGCGCCCCGCCGCCAGCGGCGTCCGTGCCCGGCGGCGCCGAGTCGGCGCCCGGCGCCGAGTCCGACGCCAGCGACCCATCGTTGCCTGGCGCGCCGTCGGAGCCCGCGCCCGTGTCCGTCTCTCCCGGGTGACCCCCGCAGTTGCACCCCACACCCAGCGCAAACAAGAGTGCCGCCGACGGCGCGGCCAGCAGGATCCGGCTCATGTTCATGCAATCTCCTTTGGGAGCCGTTGCCAGCATCGGACGTGCCACCCCGCAAAGCACACCCGCGCCGGTCAGGTCACACACTTGGCCGTTCGTGGCGGCGGCCGCCGCCAACTTGGTTGTCGAGCCCCGCGATGCGTTTGTCACATCGGGCGGGCGATCGCCCCGCACCGGGCGCCCGGCACCCGGCCCGCCAAGCGCGAACCGATTGGCGGGTTACTTCAAGAAGTACCCCGACACGCGCCACTTGCCGTCCTTCTCGAGCATCGGCGTGATCGTCTCGACGGCGGCGCCCTTCTCCGCGGCGAGGTCGAACTGGATGACGACGTAGTCGCCCGCCGGCGCGCCCGGAAGCGACTTCGTGGCGGTGGCGGACTTGAGCGTGCGGCTCTTGACCTTCCCCAGCGGCGCGCGCGCCTTCTCGACCGCCGCCTCGAAGTCGGCCTTCTTCGCGGCGGACTTCAGAAGCGCCGCCGCCGCGTCGTACGCCTTCCCGTACTGCGCGTCGTCGACGAGCTTGAGCCACGCATCGGCCGCCTTGCGCGCGTCCTCTTCGGGCGTGGCTGCCGCGCCGCCGATAGCCGCCAGACCGACAGCGAGCGCCGCGCCGACGCTGGCGGCGGCCAGACCAATCTTCCGCTTCATGGTGTCCTCCTCATGATGGAGCGCAACCGCACCTGGACCATCCAGGCGCGCGCGCATTTGCGCACACTTCCCCGGCGACCCGCAACTTCACCGCGGGGAGCGCGAGCCAGACGCCTGTCTGGCTGGCAACGGCCGCCAGTCGGCTCGGGCCCTGGGTGCTCGCCCGGCGCACGGGCGGCGCGCGTAGCGTTACACTGTCGCGATGCGAAATGCCGGCGGGCCGTACGTCGCGCGCATCGGGGCGCTCGCCGCGCTCGCCGCACTCGCCGGTGCGCCCGGCGCGGCGCGCGCCGCCGAACGGATCATCCACCACCTCGACACCACCAGCGGCCTTCCGGTGGACAACGTCACCGGCCTCGCCCAGGACCACGACGGCTTCCTCTGGATCGGAACGATCGGCGGGCTGTGCCGCTACGACGGCATCGAGCTCCGCCGCTGGGCGGCCGCCGACCTACCCGACGAGGCGCGGTGGCTGAACGTCGCCGGCGACGGCTCGATCCTCGCGGTGAACCGGACCGGCGAGCTCTTTCGCGTAGTCGGCGAGCGCGCGTTCCACGTGGCCGGGCCCGACGGCCTGCCGCTCCGCGCGGTGCGCGACCTCGTCGTGGACCCGCGCGACGGGACGCTCTGGGTGGTCGCCGCCGGGGCGCTCCTGCGCTGGCACGCCGGCGTCTGGGACGAGCCGGTGCGCGCGGCGATCGGCGCGGAGAAGCCGCGCGCCGTCTCGATGGGCGAGGACGGCTCGCTCCTCTTCGCGACCCACGCCGGTGTCTGGCGGCGACCGGTCGCCGGGCCCCCCGTCCGGCTCGCCACACTCGATCAGGTCGTCGACCTCGCGGACCTGCCCGGGAGCGGGGGTGTGGTCCTGGCCGCGCAGTGGATCGGACGCACGGTGGCGATCGACCCGACGGGCAAGGTGGAGGAGCGGCTCCTACCCGTCGGGCGCGCGATCGGCTTCGTCGTTCGCGGCACGACGGTGTGGGCGTCGTACGACCGGTACCTCGTCGCCTTCCGCCCCGCACGAGCGCCGGAGGTCCTCGGCATCACCGACGGCATCTACGGCGGCGGGCCGATGCTGGTCGACCGCGAGGGGAGCCTCTGGCTCGGAACCTTCCGCGGGGTGATCCAGTTTCCCGAGCCGGAGAGCGTGACGTTCGGCGACGGCGACGGTCTGCCGTCGAGCCACGCGCGGTTCCTGCTGCGCACGAAGGAAGGCGTCTGGGTGACGACTTGGCAAGGCCTCGGCCTGATCGAGGACGTGGCGGGCGGGTTCTACGGCCATCCGACCGAGGAGGCCGAGCCGAAGATCCGCACCGCGCTCTGCGCCGACGCGGATGGCGGCTGGTGGACGAACGCGGCGGGCGGCTTCATCGAGTGGCGTGCCGGCGTGCGCACGCTCCACGCCGATTCACGCACGTCCGACGCGGACGCGTGCTGGAGCGGCCGCGACGGGACCGTCTGGCTGCACGCGGGCGACTTCGCCGGGCGCCTCTACCGGACGGCGCGCGCGCCCGCCGGCGCGACCACCGCCGGGAGGCCCGCGCTCGTCACGGAAGTCCGCATCCCCGAGAACGGCGAGGACATCGCCACCACGATGTACGAGGACCGCGCGGGGAGGTTCTGGCTCTCGCACGGGGAGACGGTCTGCCGCACGAGCGTCTCGGCGCTGCGGGCGGCGGCCGAGGCGGGCGCCGACAGCGGGCCCGGCGCCGCGCCCGCGCCCGACTGGACCTGCGACCGCCTGCCCGGCACGCGGCACATGGCGAGCTTCGCCGAGACGGAGGCCGGCACGCTGTGGGTGGCGACGAACCAGGGCGGGGTGTGGCGCCTGGGCGGCGCGGGCTGGGAGCCGATCCCGGGCTCGCGCGCGCTCGCCTCGCAGCTGATCTACAACATCCGCCCGAGCCCCTCGGGCGGGATGTGGATCGCCTCCGCCTCGACCCTCATGCGCGTGCTCGAGGCGCCCGACCGCGCCGAGGGCTGGCGCGTGGTCGAGACGATCCGCCGCTGGCACGGCGCGGTGCTGCCGCACGGACAGGACCTGCTCGAGGAGGAGGACGGCACGATCTGGTACACCGGCTCCGCCGGCGCCGGGCGCGTGCCGGCCGCGGCGCGGCGCGCGCCGATCGAGCCGCCGCCGATCGCGCTGGTCGAGGCCCGCTCCGACGGCGAGGCGCTCCCGTCCGGTGGGCGTGTCGAGCTGCCCTACCGCAAGAACCGCCTCGAGCTGCGCTTCGCCGCGCTCTCCTACCGCGACCCCTCGCTGCTCCGCTACCGCGTGCGCCTCGGCGCCCACGCCGCCTGGTCGGATCCGATCGAGCACCCGATCTTCCAGTTCGTGGACCTCGCCCCCGGCGACTACCGCGCCGAGATCGCCGCCACGCTGGACGGCGAGCGCTGGTCGGCCGCGCCGGCGGGGTTCGCGTTCACGGTGCTGCGGCCCTGGTACCTGGAGCCGTGGGCGCTGGGCTCGGCGGCGGCGCTCCTCGCCGCGCTGCTCTACCTCGTGTACCGCGCGCGGCTCGCGTTCTTCCTGCGGCTCGAGCGCCAGCGCGCGCGCATCGCGATGGACCTCCACGACGAGATGGGCTCGGGGCTGGGCAGCATCGCGCTGCTCGGCAGCCTCGCCGCCGACGAGGTGTCGGAGGCGGAGCGCCGCACGCTCGCCGCGCGCATCGCCGAGACGGCGACCGAGCTCGGCACCTCCCTCGGCGACATCGTCTGGTCGCTCCGCCCGCGCTCGGCGACGCTGCAGGCGCTGGCCGAGCATCTCCTCGAGCGCGGCGGCGCGCTCTTCCCCGGCGCCGGCGCGGCGCTCGCCACCGACTTCCCCGACGAGTGGCCGCGCGTCGAGCTGTCGCTTCCGGTGCGGCGGAACCTCCAGCTCGTGGCGCTCGAGGCGCTGCACAACGCGGCCCGGCACGCGGGGGCGAAGCGCGTGGTGCTCGGCCTCGCGCCCGCCGGCGGCCGCCGCTGGCGCCTCTGGGTCCAGGACGACGGCCGCGGCTTCGATCGCGCCGCCGCCGAGGCGGAGGCCGCGCGGCGCGGCTCGGGCGGGCTGGGCCTCGGGAGCATGCGGCGCCGCGCCGAGGAGATCGGCGCGTCATTCCGTCTGGAGAGCCGCCCCGCCGGCGGCTGCACGATCGAGGTCGGCTTCATGCCCAGCGCCGCTGAGGTCGCATGATCATGCGGGCCTTCGCGCCCGCGCGCCGTGTCATGCTCGCGGCATGGAGACGGAGTCGCGTATGACCGCGTCCCCCCGGCCGGCGCGCGCCGTGCGCATCGCGATCGTCGAGGACGACCCGCGCTACCGCGAGAGCCTCGTGCGCGTGTTCGAGGCGGCGCGCGGCTTCGCGCTCGCCGGCACGTTCGGCGCCGCCGAGCCGGCGCTCGAGGCCGCGGGGCGCGGCGCCGAGTGGGACCTCGTGGTGATGGACATCGGCCTCCCCGGGATGGGCGGCATCGAGGCAACGCGCCGCCTGAAGCGCGTGCGGCCGGCGCTCGCCGTGGTGATGCTCACGGTCTTCGAAGACCCGCCGACGATCCTCGAGGCGATCTGCGCGGGGGCCGACGGCTACACGCTCAAGAAGACGCCCGCGCCGGAGCTGCTCGAGCTCCTGCGCAGCGTGGCGGAGGGCGGCGCGCCGCTCACGCCGGGCGTCGCGCGCCAGGTGCTCGGGCTCGTGCGCGCCGGGCGCCTGAAGGCGGCGCCGGCCCCGACCACCGCCCCGACCGCCGCGACCGGCCTCCCCGACGCGGACGAGCCCAGCGTCGCGCTCACGCCGCGCGAGCAGGACGTCTTGCGCGCGCTCACCCGCGGCCTCTCCTACAAGCAGGTGGCCGGCGAGCTGGCGCTGAGCATCGACACGGTGCGCACGCACATCCGCGCGCTCTACAAGAAGCTCCAGGTCCACAGCGTGGCCGAGGCGGTCGGCCGCGCGCTGCGTGAGGGCATCGTCTAGCACTACAGCGTCATCTGCTGGCGCCGGTGCTGTGGCGGCGGCGACGCCGAGCCATGGTGGCCGGCGACGTGATCGGGGCGTAGCAAGTGGCAGAGCGGACAGCGCGGCAGCGGCGCGCACGAGGTCGCGCGGCGCCGACACCCACGTGGGCGCGTGCGGCGGCGAGCACCCGCTTGGCCTCGCCGTCGCGCAGGCCGAGGTTGCGCAAGGCGGAGAACGCGCCTGCGCCGGCCTCGACGGACGGGCCGAGCGGACAAGCGCGATCCCGCCGCCGTGGCTGTGGGGTTGTTGGCAACGCGCGGCGCGAGCGGAGCCGGGCGCTTCGGGGCGGAGGGAGCGTGACCGCGCGTTGTCCAAGCGACGGTGGGCGACCGGCGTGCGCGGCGAAGGCGCCGGTAGAAGGTCGTCCACCGGCGCGGCAAACCCACAGCCTCCGGGCAGCGCCAACACCCCCGTGGGCATTCCCCGGTGGCTGTGGGTTTGCCGCGCCGGTGGACGACCTTCTACCCGCGCCTTCGCCGCGCGCGCCGGTCGCCCACCGT
>DASYRF010000028.1:0-4604 GCA_036004705.1 Myxococcota bacterium | reverse complement strand
CGTGGGGCTGGGACAGCGGCAGCGGCCTGCAGGAGCTGCGCGTGCTCCGGCTCGTGGAGGGCGGCGTACTGTCGCCCGGACCGCCCATCGTGCCGTGGCGCCTTCCGCTCGGCTGGTTCGCCCGCTTCGACTACGCCGGCCCGCCGGATGCCATCGCCGCCGCATGCGCCTGGATCATGGCGCAGTGGATCCCGCGGTCCGGCCTTCGGGCCGCCTTCGCGCCCCTGTTCAGCCTGCTGGAGGGCGCGCTCGATCCAGTGAGCGTGCGGGCCCGGCTGCACGCCCCGATCGAGGCCCTCGGCCCCGAAGACCGATCGACCTGACGCAGTGGGCTCAGAACGTGTCGTTCGGGTCGTCGGGCAGCGCGAGCTCGGGCGCTTCGGGGGAGCCTTCGTCACCGGGCGTGTGGGTGGCGCCGGCCGCGAGGGTCGCGGCGGCGGCAGTGGCGCTCAGGGCCGCCGCGGCCGCGCCGGCTACGGCGCCGGGCGTGCCGTTCGCAGCGGCGGCGGGCGATCGGACGGGCGCGGCGTGCAACGGCGCGTCGCGCGTCACGTCCAGGTTGAACTTGTCGATGAGCTCGTGGATGAGCTTTTCCATCAACGAGTAGACCAGGCGGACGCTGAAGCCGGCCGCGACCGCGACCGCGCTCACCTGGAACGCCCCCAGCTCGTCCCCGCGCGTGTTGACCGCCAGCATGGCGGCCAGGAAGCCGGCGATGCCTCCCATGATCCAGCGCACATAGTAGTTGCCGACCAGGCTCGGCTCGAAGGTGCGCTGCTTGGTGTACACGTACATCCGGCGCAAGAGGTAGAACGACGCCCCCACCAAGCCCCAGAACAGGAAGGCCGAGGCCTGGAACAGCGGCCGCAGGAGGAACTTCTCGGCGGCGGACTGCTTGGCGTCGCGCAGGCCTTCTCGGGCGGCCGGCCCGCCGCCTGGGTCGGCCGCGCCGCGCGGTGGCATCGAGACCGACGCGACCGCCGCCATGGTCGGGGCTCCCTCCGAGTCGGCGCGTGCGCCTGGCGGCGCGCCGCCGGCCGCGGCGTTGCTGCCCTCGGGCGCAACCGCGCCGAGGTACGCGAAGGCCCCGTCGAGCCCGATCGCGGCCAGGACGCACACCACGACTAGGAAGATCATCCAGCGCAGGAGCTGCCGCCGGCGCCGGAAGCCGTGGTAGTTGGGATCCTCCACCGACCGCAGCGTGTGCGCCGTGACCGGACGGGCGCGGCCCTCGCAGTCGAACACCGCCAGCCTCAGCGCCGTCAGCTCGTCGAGCGCCGTCACCGGCGTGCCCCCCGACGGCGCCCTCACCGGCGCGGCCGCCTCAGGCGCCGTCGCCGCCGGGCCGAGCGGCGCACTGGCCGTGGCGCGTCCGACAGCGGGCCGCTTGCCCGCACGCGTCCGTTCGGCATCACGCGCCGCTAGCACGGCGCGTACGCCCGCGTGCCTGGCGGACGGATCGAAGCTGAGAAGCAGCGCGTACGCCGTGTCTATCGGCGCGCCCCGTCCCGCCAGCCACGCCAGCAAGTGCTCCAGGCTCTGGCGGAGGTCGTCGGCCGACGCCGGCACGTTGCTCTCGTGGTGCCGCCGCATTCGCATCGCCTCGGCTCCACCAGGAGCGGGCGAAAGGCCGCCGGCCGGCGCGCCGGTCGTCGAGGTCGAGGTCGAGGTCGTGTCGGCCATAGCCCTCCTGCGGTGCTGACTCTTCCAATCTAAACACATGTTAGCTCTTAACTTGCTTGGGCGCGAGCGCCCCGGCCCGCGCGTTTGCGACGTGGCGTCGGGGCGGGCGCGACGGCGCTTGGTGAGGGCGCGCTTGTTGATCTACCATCGGGCACGATGTCGGGATTCGCGTTGACGCGGGGGGTGACGCTGCTGGCGGTCGGCGCCGCGCTGGCGGGATGCGGCGCGGACCTCAGCACGCTCGATGGGGCGCTAGACGGGATCGAAGAGCGCGGCAAACGCGCCGAAGCGATCGAAGCCGTCCTGGCGCACATCGGCGAGATCCGCGACGTGCACAAGAAAGAGGCCGCCACCGAGCGCGCCGCCGATGCGCTCATCAAGGCGTACGACACCAACGACGGCCGCCCGGGCGTGCTCAAGGCGGTGCGCGCGCTGCGCAAGCCCTACGAGGAGGCGCGGCCGCTCGATACCACCAACGCCTACGGCAAGAAGATGGCGCCGCTGCTGGCGAAGGTCGCCGACGACTACTTGCCGGGAAAGAACGACGAGCTGGTGGTGGAGGCGTGCGCGCTCGCCGGCGAGCTGCGCGCCGTCGACGCGGTGAAGTCGCTGGGCTCGCTGCTGGAGCGCGCCGCCGACCCGCGCATCAAGGTCGCCGTGGCGCTGGCGCTCGGGGGCATGAAGAACCGCGCCGCGCTCGACCCGCTGACCAACGCGCTCCTCTCGCACATGCCCAAGGAGGAGCTGGAGGTGAAGCGCGTCATCATCGAGAGCCTCGGTGCTAGCGGCATGCCGGAGGCGGCGCCGGTGCTGGTGGCGGGGCTCTACATGGAGGACGGCGACGTCTCCTTCTTCCCGTACGTGCAGCCGGCCTTGCTGCAGCTCGGCGCCAAGAACGCCATCCCCGCGCTCATCTCGGTGCTCGAGGGGAAGAACAAGATGGTCGACTACGTCAACGAGGACCTGGAGCCCGGGATTCGCGAGTTCAAGGCGGCGTGGGTGCTCGGCGACTTCTACACCAAGCGCACGAAGGCGATCGACGTGCTGAGCGACATGTTGAAGGACGACAAAGGCAACCCGAGCCCGCGCACCTCGGCGGCGGTGCCGTTGGGGAAGATCGGCGGCGACCGCGCACGCGAGGCGCTCTTGAAGTACGTCGACGAAGGGCACTGGCTCGACCGCAAGACCATCATCGAGGGCCTCTACTATCTCAACGACCCCAAGGCGCTGCCGAAGCTGCTGGAGATCGCTGGGCCGAAGGGCGTGACCACGACGAACGGCATCAAGCACCATCGGCTGCGCTGGGCGGCGGCGCGCGGCGTGGAGCTGGTGGGCGACGTCGCCGCGCTCGACGCGTTCCGCGCTCTCCTAGACGCCGAGACGGACGAGGAGACGAAGGGCGTCTTCAACTCGTACCTGTCGGGGTTCCAGACGGTGGAGAAGTGCAAGGCGGACGTCGGCTGCTGGGAGGATCTGCTGGAGGACGACAGCACGAAGGTCGTGGAGAAGGCGGCGTGGATGATCGCGCAGCTCGGCGATTCCTCTTCGGTGGCCGAGCTCATCGCCGCGCTCGGGAAGCCCATGCCGATGGTGGGCGAGGGCGCCGACCGCAAGCCCGACCCGCGCGGGCGCTTCGCCATCCTCTACGCGCTGAACCGCCTACGCCCCAAGGGCATCGACATCTCGCCCATGGCCGCCGCCATCGCCAAGCGCGACGGCAGCGAGGTCCCGCGCCTGCTCGCCTTCATGGCCGTCACCTACTACAACATGAAGCGGCACGGCGCGAAGGGCCCCGACGTGAAGCTCACGCTGTAGGGGCCGCGCGTCAGGTCGGCAGGCGGCCCATCTCCGCGGCGATGCGCAACGCTTCCTCGACGAGGCGGTCCTCGGCGTCCGCGGGCGGGAACTTCTTCACGATCTCGCCCTTGCGGAACAGCAGGAACGCGTCGTTGCCGCCGGCGAGGCCGACGTCGGCGTCGCGCGCCTCGCCGGGGCCGTTCACGGCGCAGCCCATCACGGCCACCGTGATATCCGCCTTGACCGCGCGCAGGCGCTTCTCCACACGCTCCGCCATGGCGAAGACGTCCACCTGCGCGCGGCCGCACGAGGGACAGGCGACGAGCGTCATGCCCCCGGCACGCAAGCCGAACGCCTTGAGGAGGTGTTTGGCGACGGCAACCTCCTGCACCGGGTCGGTGGCGAGCGACACGCGGATCGTGTCGCCGAGCCCGTCGGCGAGCAGGGTGCCGATGCCGGCCGCGCTGCGCACCGCGCCCTGCACGAGCGTCCCAGCTTCGGTGACGCCTAGGTGCAGCGGATAGTCGTAGCGCTCGGCGAAGACGCGATAGGCCTCGATGGTGGTGCGAACGTCGGAGGACTTGAGCGACACCTTGATGTCGTGGAAGTCGACCGCCTCGAGCATGCCGATGTGGCGCGAGGCGGAGACGACCATCGCTTGCGGGACGTCGCCGTGCAGCACCTCGCGCAGGCCCTTCTCCAGCGAGCCGGCGTTGACGCCGATGCGGATGGGGATGCCCTTGTCGCGCGCCTTGTGGGCGACCTTCTTCACGCGCTCCTCACCACCGATGTTGCCGGGGTTGAGGCGCAGGCCGCCCAGGTCGGCCTCTAGCGCCAGCATGGCGAGCCGGAAATCGAAATGGATGTCGGCGATGACGGGACAGGGCGCGTCGCGGCAGATGGCGGGGAGGGCGAGGGCGTCCTCGTCGCGCGGGACCGCGACGCGCACGATGTCGGCGCCGGCCACGTGGAGGTCGCGGATCTGCTGCACGGTGGCCTCGACGTCGCGCGTCTCGGTGATGGTCATCGACTGGATCGCAACGGGCGCGCCGCCGCCGATGGGCACCTTGCCGACGCGGATGCGCCGCGTCTGCGCGCGGGTGAACACGTTCGCAACGTGACGT
>DASYRF010000027.1:0-9602 GCA_036004705.1 Myxococcota bacterium | reverse complement strand
CGCCGCGCCGCCCGACGCGCGCCGTCAGCCGCGGGTCGTCGACTCGCACGGTGCCGGCGCCGGTGAGCACCGCGTCGGACCGCCCGCGCCGCGCGCGTCCGTGGGCGCGCGCCGCCGCGCCCGTGATCCAGCGCGCGTGGCCCGTGCGCGTCGCCACGCGGCCGTCCAGCGTGAGCGCCACCTTCAGCGTCAGCAGCGGCCGCCCGTGCGCCGTACGTGTCAAGTACCCGGCCGTCACGCGCGCGCAGGCCTCGGCCGCCGTCCCCCGCCCCTCCTGCACGGCCACGCCGGCGCGCCGCAGCCGCACCGCCCCGCGCGCCTGGCCGTGACGGTCGGGGTCGGCGACGCCGTACACGACTCGCCGCACACCGGCGGCGATCAGCGCCTCGCTGCACGGCCCCGTGCGCCCGCGGTGGTTGCAAGGCTCCAGCGTCACGTAGAGCGTGGCGCCGCGCGCCCGCGCCCCCGCTGCGCGCAGCGCTTCCACTTCGGCGTGCGCGCCGCCCAGCTTCCGGTGCCAGCCCTCGCCTACCACCGCCCCGCGCCGCACCAGCACCGCGCCCACGACCGGGTTCGGCGACGTCCGCCCTCGCCCTCGCTCCGCCAGGCGCGCCGCGCGCCGCAGGAACCGCTCCTCGTCGTCGCGCGCCACCTAGCGCTCCCGGGGCGGCTTGGGCGTCTCGTCCCCCTGCCCCTTCAGCGACTCGACCGCTTGCTTGAAGTCCTCCGGATCCTGGAAGTCGCGGTACACCGACGCGTAGCGGACGTAGGCGATGTGGTCGAGGTCCTTCAGCAGCTTCATCACCAGCTCGCCGATGTCGGCGCTCGGCACCTCGCGCTCACCGCGCGCGCCCATCACGCGCTCCACTTCGTCCACCAGCCGGTCCAGGTCGCTCTGCCCCACGCCGGGGCGCTTCTCGCAGGCGCGCCGCAGCCCGCGCAGCACCTTCTCGCGGTCGAACTCCTGCCGCCGTCCGTCGGACTTGATCACCAGCGGCAACGCTTCCGGCGCGGCCCGCTCGTAGGTGGTGAACCGCCGCTCGCACTTCTCGCACTCGCGCCGGCGGCGGATCGCTTTCCCCTCGTCGCTGTCGCGCGAGTCGAGCACCTTGTTCTGGTCTTCACCGCAGAACGGACAGCGCACGTAACCCTCTGTTCGGGGGCTGGCTATACCACGCTCCGCGACTGCGGCGCACGCCGCGTGCTAGCATGGCCGGCACAAAGAAGGAGAACGGCCATGACCCGGCGCCCCCCATCCCAAAGGCTGCTGCTGCTGCTGCTTGCGTCCGCCTGCACGGCGGCCGTCCCCCTCGCCGCAGGCTGCGGTCCCAGGGACGACTGCACCGCGCATTTCAAGTCCGGCGAGGACGACCAGGCGTCGATCCAGGGCGCGCTGATCGGCGCCCAGCCCGGTGACACCTACTGCTTCGACGAGGGGGCCTTCACCTTCACCGACGAGCTGTCGGTGAGCGTCAACGACGTTACCCTGCGCGGCGCCGGCGCCGCCGTCACGACGCTCGACTTCTCCGGCCAGATCGCCGGCGGCAACGGCGTCAGCTCCACGGCCGACGGCTTCACCATCGAGGCCATGACCGTGAAGAACACGCCGGGCGACGCCATCCGCGTGACCGGCGCCACCGGCGTGACCTTCCGCGGCGTCACCGTCAGCTGGGACGCCGGCTCGATCACCGACAACGGCGCCTACGGGCTCTACCCGGTCACCTGCGTCAACGTCCTCATCGAGGACTGCGAGGTGGTCGGCGCCTCCGACGCCGGAATCTACGTGGGCCAGTCGTCGAACATCATCGTGCGCAACAGCCGCGCCCACGGCAACGTCGCCGGCATCGAGATCGAGAACTCCACTGACGCCGAGGTCTACGACAACGAGGCGTACGACAACACCGGCGGCATCCTGGTGTTCAACCTGCCCAACCTGCCCATCGGCGACGGGGCGCGCACGTCGGTGCACGACAACCAGGTCTATATGAATAATCGTCCCAACTTCGCGCTGGCCGGCGCCATCGTCGCCCTCGTGCCGGTGGGGCTCGGCATCCTGGTGATGGCCAACGACGACACCGAGATCTGGGCCAACGACATCCACGACAACGACGGCTCGGGGTTCCTGGTGGTGAGCTACAGCACGCTGGAGGCGCTGGGCGGCTCGCCCGCCAACGACCCCGCCTTCGACCCGTACGTCGAGGGTTGCTGGGTGCACGACAACACGTTCACGAGCAACGGCGCCATGCCGACGGGCGCGCTCACGCTCCTCATGCAGCCGACGCTGGAAGACATGCTCTGGGACGGCACGGTGTCCGACCCCATGACCGTCACGCCGGCCGACGTCCTGTGCCTGTCGGCCAACGGCAGCGCCACGTTCCGCAACTTCGACATGCCCGGCGTCTTCGCCAACCAGTCCACCGACGCGACAGTTCACGACTGCACGCGCACCCCCCTTCCGCCCGTCGTGTTCTGATCCATGATAGCCGGCATGGGTAAGCGCGCGGCGGCGGCGGCCGCGGCAGCCGCAATGGCGTTGGCGGCCGCGGGGCTGCTCGGCGCAGGCTGCGGCGGCCCCAAGGGCCCGCCCTACGACCACCTGTCCGACTACGGCTACTTCACCGGCGACGGCTCCACGCAGGAGCCCGTCGCCGGCGTCGTTCCCTATGACGTCAACGCCGTCCTCTTCGCCGACTTCGCCGCCAAGCGCCGTTTCATCGTCCTGCCCGACGGCGGCACCATCGACTACGACCCCGACGCGCGCTGGACGTTCCCGGTGGGCACCACCATCGTCAAGACGTTCTCCTACCCGTACGACATGCGCGCGCCGGATCTGGGCGAGCGCCTCGTCGAGACGCGCCTG
Organism: Myxococcota bacterium; assembly: GCA_036004705.1. Classification (GTDB taxonomy): domain Bacteria; phylum Myxococcota_A; class Polyangia; order DASYRF01; family DASYRF01; genus DASYRF01. The sequence goes on along the minus strand of DASYRF010000027.1, from coordinate 6,742 downwards.
CTGGTCCGCACCGCCGCCGGCTGGACGCCGCACACCTACATCTGGAACGACGACCAAACCGACGCCGTGCGCGAGGTCGCCGGCGCGCGCATCCCCGTCACGTGGATCGATCTCGCGGGCGTGATGCAGAGCCACGAGTACCGCGTGCCCAACACGAACCAGTGCTTCGGCTGCCACGGCGACCCCGGCGTCACGAACATCCTCGGCCTGCGCACGCGCATGCTCAACCGCGACTTCGACTACGGCGCCGGTCCCGAGAACCAGCTCGACTACATGGAGGCGCTCGGCATGTTCTCTGCGCCGCTGCCACCGGCGGCCGACCGCGACGCCTTGCCCGACCCGTTCGATCCCGCGGCGGGCACCGTCGACGAGCGCGCCCGCGCCTACCTGGAGGCGAACTGCGCCCACTGCCACAGCGCGGCCGGCGCGGCGCAGAGCACGGGTCTATTCCTCAACATCGAGACGACCAACCCCGTCGACTTCGGCGTGTGCCGGACCCCGTTCTCCGCCGGCAACGGTACGGGCGGGCGGCTCTTCGACGTCGTGCCCGGCATGCCCGACGCCTCGATCATGGTCTACCGCATGGAGACCACCGACCCGGACATCCACATGCCGGAGCTGCCGGTGCAGCTCGTGGATCCGGACGGAGTAGCGCTCGTACGCGACTGGATCACCGGTCTCACGCCGCCGGGCTGTCCCTAGCGGGCGGCGCCGAAGGCTTCCCGCCTCCGGCCGCACGCCTCCGGGTGGCGCGCGGCCCGCGGACGCACGCACGCACGCACGCACGCACGCACGCACGCACGCACGAACGAACGCACGCGCGAACGCGCGCGCGGCCCAAGGCAACATTCTCCGGCGTCGTGTCGATGGATCCCCTTAGGAGGGTCCATCGTCATGAGCGGGACAGAGCCGGCGGTGGCGCGGTGCGGGGACATGGTGGCCGCGAGCGCCGCGATGCGGCGCGTCTTCGAAGTCCTCGAGCGGTACGCCGGCGCCGACGCACCGGTGCTCATCCTGGGCGAGACCGGCACGGGCAAGGAGCTGGTGGCGCGCGCCCTGCACGCGCGCGGGCGGCAGGCGGCCGGGCCGTTCGTGCCGCTGAACTGCGGCGGCCTGACGCCGGGGCTCTGGGAGAGCGAGCTATACGGCCACGAGAAGGGCGCGTTCACCGGCGCGCACGCGCGCCGCCCCGGCGCGTTCGAGCAGGCCGACGGCGGCACGCTGTTCCTCGACGAGATGGGGGAGATGCCGCTGGCGGCGCAGGCGCGGCTCCTGCGCGTCCTGGAGACGGGCCTGGTGCGCCGCGTGGGCGGCATCGCCGAGGTCCGCTGTCGCGTGCGTGTCGTCTCCGCCACGCACCGCGACTTGTCCGCGGACGTCGGCGCGGGGCGCTTTCGCGCCGATCTCTTCCATCGCCTCGCCATCCTGGTCGTGGGGCTGCCGCCGCTGCGCGAGCGTCGCGAGGACATCCTGCCGCTGGCGACCGAGCTGCTGGGCCGTCTCGCCCCGCGCGGCGCGCCGCCGGCGATCCTCGACGACAGCGCCCGGGCGCGCCTATCCCTGCACGACTGGCCGGGCAACGTGCGCGAGCTGCGCAACGTCCTCACCCGCGCCCTCGCGCTGCACGGCCCGGTCGGCCCCGCCGGGAGCGCGCGCGCCGGCTTGCCGGGCGGGTCGCCCGCGCTCGTCCTCGGCGCCGCCGACGTGGAGCCGTGGGCCGGCCCCGGCGAGCGGCGCCCCCGGCCCGTTCCCTACGCGGCGCGCGGCGCCGGCGAAGGGGCCGCGTCCCTCGTCGAGCACGAGCGCGCCGCCGTGACGCACGCCCTCAGCGCCACCGGCGGCAACCGCACCGCCGCCGCGCGCGCGCTCGGCATCTCGCGCTCCACGCTCCGCGAAAAGATGGTGCGCTACGGCATGGCCTGCTGAGCCGGCGACCTGGATTTGAAAGGCCCGGCGCGAGATCGAGCGCCGGCGGCGGTGCGGCAAGGTGAGCCCCGTTCGCCCCGGCGACGTCTCCGACCGCGCCGCCGTGCTCGGGGCATGGACGTGGACTGAGGTCCCGGACATGGATCGCGGACGTGGACGGCTTGGCTGGAGGGCAAACGTGGCCGGGGGCAGGACGCCCCCGGCCAGCGCAGAAACGCGCTACTTCTTGGCGGCGAGCGCCTCGTCGATCAGCTTCTTCATCGCGTCGGGGTTCGCTCCCACGACTTTGCGGCCGTTGATGAAGACCGTCGGCGTGCCGCTCACGCCGATCTTCGTGCCCTCGGCGACGTCGGCGTCCACCTTCGCCTTGAACTTGTGGCTGTCCAGGTCGGCGGTGAACTTCGCCACGTTCAACCCGATCTCGCCGGCGTACTTGATGAGCGACTCACGCTCGAGCGCCGTCTGGTTCGCGAAGAGCTTGTCGTGCATCTCCCAGAACTTTCCGCTGGCCGCGGCGACGGCCGCCGCCTCGGCGGCGAGCCCCGCCTTGTCGTGGAACGACAGCGGGAAGTTCTTGAAGGCCACCTTGACCTTGCCCTTGTAGGCCTCCTCCAGCCCCGCAATGACGCCCGGCAGCTTGCTGCAGAACGGACACTGGAAGTCGGAGAACTCCACGATCGTCACCGGCGCGAACTTCGGACCGTGGAACGGCGCGGTGCCCGGGTCGACCGCGTACACCGTCGTGTCCACCGGCGGCGGGCCCGGAGGGGCGCCCGGCGCGCCGCCCGCGGGCGGCGTCACCCAGACGGCCTTCTCGGCGCCCGAGGCGATGAGCGTCTCGTACAGCTTCGCCTTCGGCGTGCCCTTCTTCAGCTCGGCCTCGGCGCGTGCCAGCTCCTCGTCCACCACCGGCTTGAACATCTCGAAGGGCCGCGCCCCCGAGACGAACCGCCCGTTGATCATGAACGCCGGCGTGCCCTGCACGCCGAAGTTGGCGGCGAACGCCGCGTCGGCGTCGACGGCGGCCTTCCACTTGCTCGTGTCGAGCGCCGCCTTGAACGCCGTCATGTTCAGCCCCAGCTCCTCGGCGTACTTCTCCAGGCTCGCTCGGTCGAGGGCCTTCTGGTTGGCGAACAGCTTGTCGTGCATCTCCCAGAACTTGCCCTGCGCCTTCGCCTCCATCGCCGCCTCGGCGGCCCCGTGCGCGAAGTTGTGGAACGGCAGCGGCATGTTTTTCCAGGCGAAGCGCACCTTCCCGGCGTACGCCTCCTTGATCTTGGCGAGCGCGTCGCTCTCGACCTTCCCGCAGAAGGGGCACTGGAAGTCGGAGAACTCCACGATCGTCACGAGCGCGTCGGCGGGGCCCAGGATGGGCGCGTCGCCCAGCGCCACCTTGTGCACGGCCTTCGGGTCGACCGTCGGGCGCGCGGGCGGCTTGTCGCCGGGGCCGGCGGCGGCCGCCGAATCGAGCCCTTTCTCGATCATCTTCGCGTACAGGTCCTTGCGCGCGGTGCCGGCCGCCAGCAGCGCGTTGGCCTTCGTGATCTCGGCGTCGATCATCGTCTTGAACTGGTCGAACGGCACCGCGCCGGCGAGCACACGCCCGTTGATGAAGAACTTCGGCGTGCCGGTGACGCCGAACTTCCCGGCCACGGCCACGTCGGCGTCGACGCGCGGCTTGAGCGCGTGGGTGTCGATGGCGGTGGTGAACGCCGCCACGTCGAGCCCGATTTCACCGGCGTACTTGATGAGATCCTCACGCTTGAGGGCCTTCTGGTTGGCCATCATCTTGTCGTGCATCTCCCAGAACTTGCCCTGGGCGTTGGCGGCCATGCTCGCCTCGGCCGCCAGCGGCGCGTCGGCGTGCATCGGCAGCGGCATGTTCTTCCAGACGATGCGCACGTCCTCGGGGTACGTCTTCAGGAGCTGCGCCAGCGTCTCCTCCACGCGCCCGCAGAAGGGGCACTGGAAATCGGAGAACTCGACGATGGTGACCTTGGGCTCGGCGGCGCCGCGCCCGGGCGAGTCGCCCGCCGCCACCTTGTACACGGCGTTCGGGTCGGGGGCCCCCGGGCGCGGACCGGCCGGGGCCGGCGTGGTGCGGTAGGTCTTGATGAGCTCGGCGTAGACGTTCTCGGGCTTCACGCCCGCGGTCAGGAGCTTGTCCGCGCGCGCCTTGGCGGCTTCGACGGCGGCCTTGAACTTCTCGACGGGCTGCGCGCCGCTGAGGTTCTCGCCGTTGATGAAGAAGTTGGGCGTGCCGCGCGCGCCGATGGAGGCGGCGAGCTTGGCGTCCGCGTCGACGCGCGCCTTGGTGGCCGGGTCGTCGAGGTCCTTGGTGAACTTCGCGACGTCGAGCCCGATCTCGCCGGCGTACTTGACGAGGTCCTCACGCTTGAGGGCCGTCGGGTTGGCGAACATCTTGTCGTGCATCTCCCAGAACTTGCCCTGGTTCTGCGCGGCGACCGCCGCCACGGCCGCCAGCGGCGCGTCGGGGTGCATCGGCAGCGGGTTGTTCTTGAAGACGACGCGCACGTCGGCCGGGTAGGCCTTCATGACCTCGTCGACCGTCGGCAGCACGCGGCTGCAGAAGGGGCACTGGAAGTCGGAGAACTCGACGATCGTGACCTTGGCGGTGGCCGGCCCCTTCACGGGCGACGAGCCGACCGGGACGTTGAAGAAGTTGGTGTCAGGGGAGGGCGCGCCGGCAACGACGCCCGCGCCGGTGGCGCCGTCGCCGCCGGTGGGCGAGACGCCCAGGCCCCCCTTCGTGAGCGTGCCGAGGAAGAACCCCAGCGCCGCCGCAATCAGCATTCCTACGACCGCAGTGGACTTTTGCATGACTTTCCTCGCTTCGATCCTTCGTGTGTGTTCCGTGCCGGCACCGGCGCGCGGCCGCCGCGCGCGTCCCGAGGGCGCGCGCGCCGCGGTCGTCGGCCGAACCGGCGAGCCATTCCTCTATTTCGACTTCTCTGAACCGAACGGAGACGGCCGCGCTCAGACGCTGGGAGGGCGCTCGGGGCGGCGGGCGTAGCCGTCGCGCGCGCCGTCGTCGTCTCCCGGGCGGGAGGCCCGGAACGCGGACGGCGGCGCAGGTGTGGCCGGCGCGGAGGCCGGCAGTACGACGATGTCTATGGGGTGGGACGGCGCCGCGGGCGTGGCGGGCGGCGGGCCGCACTGCGTATCCGACCCGCAGAGCGGGGCCGGGTCCTCGTCCGCCGGCCGCGACGCAGGCAGCTCGGATTCGCCCCACGGGATGCCGGCCTCGGTCAGCCGGCGCAGGGCGCGCTCCGCCTCTTCTTCGCACGCGGCCAGCTCGCGGCGGTCGATGGATTCGGCCGCGTCGGCGCAGATCTCGCGGACGGCGCCCTCCTCGGCGGCCGCGTCCTCGGTGGCGGCGCTGCTGCCGTCGCCCTCGTCGGCGGCGGAGAGAGGCTCCGACGGCATCTCGCACATCCCGCACGGATCGACGGCCGCCGCCCCGGCGGCGGTCGCGGCGGCCGCCGCCGGGCGCGCGGCGTCGGCTGGGAGCGGCCCGTTCGCCGCCGTGGCAATCGCCGCGGGCGGCAACAGGACCCCGAGCAAAGATGTGACCAGCGTCAGCATTCGTTTGGCGCCATCAAGCTAGCATCTAATGTAGGCGGCGACTACCACGCGGCCGCCAGCCGCGCAAGGGACCGGACGAGCGCGCGTTGACCCGTGCGAAGCGCCGCCACCGGCGGTCCGTTCAGTGGCGGTGCTATCGTCGCCCGTAAGAAGGCGAGGGCCGCCGAGAATGAACGAACGGATCGCGCGGTGGGACGAACGGTACGCGCGCGGCGAGGAGTTGCACGGGTTTCGGCCTTCGCCCCCTTTGGCGGAGGCGATCCAGGGATGCGCGCCGGGGCGGGCGTTCGACTTGGCGTGCGGGGCGGGACGGCACGCGATTTTCCTCGCCGAGAACGGCTGGGGCGTCGTGGCGGTGGACGGCGCGGCGACGGCGATTGCGCTGCTGCGGGCGGAGGCAGAGCGCCGGGGCGTCGGCGATCGCATCGAGACGCACGTCGCGGACCTGGACACGGACCCGCCGGGGCTCGCGCCGGCGCCGGGGCAGTTCGACCTGGTGTGCGACTTCTATTTCCTGCGGCGCGCGCTCTTCGGCGCGCTGCGCGCCGCCGTTCGGCCGGGCGGGCTCTTCGTCGCGGCCATCCACGTCGAGCAGCCCGGCGCGGCGGCCCCGCACGGGTTCCTCCTGTTGCCCGGTGAGCTGCGCGCGCTGGTAGAAGCGTGGGGCTGGGACGTCTTGCGCGCGCGCGAAGGCGCGTCCGCCGAGAGCGGACACGACCACTCGACGGCCGAGATCGTCGCGCGGCGCCCGCCATCGACCGGACCGTAGACGCGTCCGTTCCCGCGGAAGCGTCCCGGCGCCCGGCGCTGCGCGTCTCCGACTCGGCTCCGGCTCGGGTCTCGGCCGCGCGCCGGGTTGCTCAGCTGGGCAGGCGGCCGCCGAGCAGTGCGATGACTTCGCGGGGGAAGCGGCGGACGCGGCCCTCGCGGTCGATGCAAGCATGGACGGTCCAGCCGTCGGCGAGCAGCTCGGTGCCGCGCCGGACCTCGTACTCGAAGCGCAGGGATGCCCAGCCGAGCTCCGTCATGCGCGCCTCCACGATGACGACGTCTTCGTAGCGCGCGGGGCGGCGGTAGCGGACGTGGGCTTCCGAGACCGGCAGCATCAGGTCGAAACGTGCTTCGACCTCGGCGTAGCTGCGGCCGGTGTCGCGAAGGTACTGGGCGCGCGACGCCTCGAACCAGCGCAGGTAGTTGCCGTAGTAGGCGA
>DASYRF010000026.1:0-5810 GCA_036004705.1 Myxococcota bacterium | reverse complement strand
CGCCGTCGCCGTCGCCGTCACCGGCACCATCGCCGTCGTCGCCGCCGCGGTCCGGCGCTCCGGCACGCGCTCCCGGGTCGCGCGCGTCGTCGTCCGGCGCAGCGCGCGCGGCCGGCGCCGCCGCCACCGCGACGAACGGATCGGTCGTGTCGGCCTCCGCGCCGCGCACCGCACGCAGCTCGCGCGACACCACGGTCGGCCCGTCAGCCGGAATCGCCTGGCGCGGGGCGCGCGGCGCGCCACCCGACGCCGCCACCGCACCGCCACAGCTCGCCGCGGCGAGCGCTGCCAGCAGCGACGCCGTCCGGCCTCTCGGAAATCCCACGCCCCGAGGGTAACACGCGCTCCGCGGCCTGCAAGCGGCGGCCTTGACTTCACCGACGCCCCTTCAGTACCTTCCCAAGACCGTGCCGCCCATCGGGCGCACCGAGGAAGTCATGCCCATCGATCGCGGCCTCATCGGCAAGGAGTGGACGCAGCCCCCTTTCGAGGTCACGGCCGCGGCCATCGAGGCGCTGGCGCGCGCCTACGGCGATGAAAACCCACTGTATCTGCACGGGAAAGATGCGGTGGCGCCGCCGGTCTTCGCGCTGATCTACGCCTGGGAGGCGTCGGTGCAGCCGGTCTTCGGCTTCGACCCGGCCTTGCTCATGAAGCTGGTGCGCGGCGGCATCGACCTGAAGCTGCCGGTGCCGGTGCGCGCCGGGGACGTCGTCACCACGGTGGCGAAGCTCACCGAGATCGAAGAGAAGAGCTCGGGCGAGATCGTGCACATCGTGACGACGTCGCGCCGCGGCGACGAAGTCGTGGCGGTCATCGACAACGCGCACTTCATCCGCGGGCGCCGCAAGGACGCGGCCGCCGCGCCCGGCGCCGCCACCGAGCCGCCACCGCCCGAGCCCGGGCCTGTCGGCGCGGAAGTGCTGCGCACGTCGGTGACCGTGGACCCGGAGATGCCGCGCCGCTACGGGCCGCCGTCGCAGGACGTGAACCCCATCCACATGGACGACTCGGTCGCGCAAGCGGCCGGCTTCCCCAGCATCATCCTGCAGGGCAGCTGCACGATGGCGCTGGCGGGAAAGGCGATCGTCGACGGGCTCGCCGGCGGGGACGCGCGCCGCTTGAAGCGTCTCGCGGTGCGCTTCTCCAAGCCGGTGCTGCCGAACGACGTGTTGACGACGGTTGGCCGCGACGCCGGCAAGGACGGTGGCCTGCGCCGCGTCGCGTTCGAGACGCTCAACCAGAGCGGCGTCGCCGTGCTGAAGGACGGGCTGGCCGAGCTGGCCTAGCTGGAGGAAGCCATGCAGAGGTCTGGATTCGAGCGGAGACTCGTGATCGGGGCGCTGGCCCTAGGGCTGGGGGTGGCGGGGCTGGCGGCGGCGCCGGCGCCGGCGCGCGCCGACGAGGTGGACGACGCCGCGTCGGTGGGCCTGACAACCGGCGGGAGCTCCTGCGACGACGCCAAGCTCGCGGCGCTGCGCAAGGAGTACGACACGAGCAAGAAGGCCGACCTGCTGCGCGACATCGGGAAGTGCTACGAGGACCGCGGCGAGATCGGCTCGGCCATCGCGCAGTACGACAGCTACTTGCGGGCCGCGAAGTCGGCGCCCGACGCGGCCGACGTCAAGTCGCGCATCGAAGCGCTGAAGGCGAAGAAGGCGGCGGACGAGGAGAAGGCCGGCAAGGGCTACCTCGAGGTGAAGGTCAACATCGACGGCGCGGCCATCGCCATCGACGGCGAGAAGAAGGGCACCTCGCCGCTGAAGAAGCTGCCGCTGAAGTCGGGCCTCTACGAGGTGGGCGTGACGGCGGGCGGCTACCCCGACTGGCTGGGCACGGCGAACGTCACCGAGGGCAACACCACGACGCTGGACGTGGAGATGGAGAAGCCGCGCGGCACGCCGGTTGTGCCCATCCTCTTGGGCGTCGCCGGCGCGGGCCTCGTGGTCGGCATCGTCGTGGCCATCGTGGTGGCGAGCAACAAGCTGAAGGCGGGGTCGCTCGGGGCGGTCTGCATCGACGCCTCCGACCGCCTCTGCAACATGTAACGAGCAGCGACGAGCCGAGGAGAAGGACCATGACGCGTTTTTCCGTTGGGTTCGTGGCGGCGGCCGTTCTCGGGACGGCCACGCTGTTCGTCGCCGGCTGCGGCCCCCTGAGCAGCAGCGAGGGATCGCACATGATCGTGATTGACGGCAGCGGGCTGCAGGCCGGCCCGCAGCCCGGCGCCATCCGCCTGGTGATCAATGACGGTGTTGCGGACCAGGTGGACGAGATCTACAACGACCTCAATGGCTGGCCGTCGGACCCCGTACGGCACAGTGTGCTCGTCATTGCCGACGTCGGCTCCCCCCACGGCGAGAAGTCATTCAGCGTGACGGCGTCGGCCTGCACGGACGCGTCTTGCGCGAGCCTCCTCGGATTCGAGACCACGTCCGTCACCTTCCGTGGCGGCGTGAAGGGCAACGACGTCCTCATGAACATTTGCCCCACAGCCGGGTGCCCGTAGCCAGCAGCCGTGGCCGGCTTCTCGGCCGCCACGAGGCACGAGCCACCGTGCCACCGCGCCGACCTTTCCAGCGCCTCAAGAACCTCCTCATCTATGTCGTGATCCGCGGCGCAGTCGCGTTGGCGGCGGCGCTGCTGCCGCTGGGCGCGGCGCGGGCGTTGGGGCGCGCGCTGGGGGCGCTGGGGTGGCGCGTCGCACGGCGCGAACGGGCGCGGGCACGCGCGGCCGCGACAGCGGTGCTGGGCGCGGCGCCGGGCGAGGCGGCCGCGCGCGCTTCGTTCGTCGGTCTGGGCGAGGCGGCGGGCGAAGCGGTGAAGCTCGACGCGCTGGCCCGGGACTTCGACCGCGCCGGGACGACCGGACCGGTGCGGCTCGACGCCGCCGACGCGCGCGTGCTGGAAGACGCCCTCGCGGAAGGGCGGGGCGTCGTCTACGTCACGGCGCACCTCGGCAACTGGGAGCTGATGGCGGCCTACCTGGCGTGGCGCGGCTTTCCGATCTGGACGGTCGCGCGCGCCAGCTACGACCCGAGACTCACCGCGCTCATCGACGGCTGGCGGCGGCGGCACGGCGTGCATGCGATCCTGCGCGGCGCCGGCGCGGGCGGCGCGACCGATGCGGGCGTCGTGCGCCGTTGCCTCAAGGCGTTGCGCGCCCGCCGCGTGCTGGGCTTGCTGCTCGACCAGGATCTCGGCGACGCGCCTCACGTCGTGGCGCCGTTCCTCGGCCGCGCCGCACGCGTGGCCACCGGACCCGCCGAGCTGGCCCTACGCAGCTCGGCGCCGGTCGTCGCCGGCTTCGCGACCCGAGCGGCGCCGGGCGTGCATCGCCTGCGCATCGAACGTCTGGCGGTCTGTCCAGGCCCGGGGCGTCACGGCGACGCCGCGGCGCTCGCCCGCCGCATGAGCGCCGCCATCGAAGCGGCCATCCTCGGATCGCCGTCGGACTGGGTGTGGCTGCACGACCGCTGGCGGGGTGTTCCCGGACCCGGGAAGGCCGGGGGAACAGCACCGCCGCGCCTTGGCGTCAACCCCCAAAGCAAACCCCGTGCCCGGTCGAGCCCCCTCGCTTTACACCCTTAATCTCGATTGTTACGATGCGGTCGTGACGGGGTTGCGGACAGTCGCGTGCTTCGTTCCGTTTCTTGGCTGCAACGCCCCGCCAGAACCTACGTCGGCCGTCATGGACGCTCCGGACGTCGTGACGAAGTTGAGCTTGATGGGAGAAGTCGACGGCCGCCCGGCCTGGTCCTTGCACGCGGATGAAGCCGTCGTCCGGCGCGGCGAGCACGCGCTGCTCTCGCACGTGCACATGCGCTTCCCGCGCGGCCTCGTCGCCGCCGGCGCGCTCGCGCTGCTCGGCCTGGCGAGCCCCGCGGGCGCCTCTGTGCCGCCCGCGGCGAAGGCCGGCACCGGCACCGCGAAGTCGACGGCCGGAACGACCGCGGCCGCGACGGGCGCGACGGCCGCCGCGACGGGAACCTCCGCGACGACGACCACGGCGGCGAGGCCTGGCGCGCCCGCGACGACGACCACGGCGGCGAGGCCGGGCGAGCCCGCGACGACGACCACGGCGGCGAGGCCGGGCACGCCGGCGACGACGGCCGGCCCCGCAGTGGCATCGGCCGCGACGGCGACGGCGGCGGCGGCCGCCCTGCCCATGGAGATCTCGGCCGACCGCCTCGAGGTGGACCACAAGTCGTCGCTCGCCACGTTCAGCGGACACGTCGTGGCGGTCCGCGGCGATCTGACACTGCGCTGCGATCGCGTCGAGGCGGCCTACGACGCCGCCGGCGCCCTGCGCTCCGTCGTCGCTTCCGGAACCGTCTCGCTCGAGTCCAGGCGCTTGCACGCCACCGCGGACCGCGCCGATTACCGCGAGGTCGAGCACGCCGTCGTCCTCGAAGGGACGCTGCACATCACCGACGGCAAGAGCGTCCTGACGGGAGAGCGCGCGCGACTGCTGCTCGACGAGGAGCGCTTCGTGCTGGAGAAGGCGCGTGGCACGCTCGTGTTCGCCCCGGCCGCGCCCCACGCGCCGCCGGCGCCGCCCCCTGCCCCCGCGAGGTCCAAGTGACCGCCGCCGCCGCAGCCTCCTCCACCACCGCTTCCGTTGCCCCCGCCGCGGCCACGCGACCCGCCGCCGAGCCGGCGGCCGCGCCGCTGCTGGCTGCACGCGGCCTTTCCAAGCGCTACGGCACGCTGGAGGTGCTGCGCGAAGTCACGCTCGAGCTGCGCGCCGGCGAGGTCGTGGGCCTGCTGGGACCCAACGGCGCCGGAAAGACCACCTGCTTCAGGCTGCTGCTCGGGCTCGACCGCCCCGACGCCGGCGCCGTGCTCATGGACGGACGCGACGTGACGCGCGCCCCCGCCCACCGGCGCGCCCGCGCCGGCCTGGGCTACCTGCCCCAGGACGCCTCCGTCTTCCGCGGCCTGCGCGCCTGGGAGAACGTCGCCGTCGCGCTCGAAGGCCTGCCCGCGCCCGACCGCCCGCGCGACGCCGCCGCCCTGCGCCGCCGCGCCGTCGAGGTGCTCGCCGAGTTCGGGCTCGACGCCGCCCTAGCCGACCGCGGCGCCGCGGTGCTCTCCGGCGGCGAGCGCCGGCGCCTGGAGATCGCCCGCGCCATGGCCGCGCGCCCCGCCGTGCTGCTGCTCGACGAGCCCTTCGCGGGCGTCGACCCGCGCGGCGTGGCCGAGCTGCGCGCCACCATCGCCGCCCTGCGCGGGCGCGGTGTGGCGCTGCTCGTCACCGACCACCGCGTCGCCGAGACGCTGGCCGTTTGCGATCGGGCCTATGTGCTCGACCGCGGCGTGCTACTTTGTGAGGGAACGCCCACCGAGGTGGCGGCACACCCCGGCGCGAGGGCGGCGTTCCTGGGACCGGACTTCCGGCTGAGCTGAGACAGAGAGGGCCGAGGGACGGACATGGGCATCGAGATCAAACAGACCCTCCGGATGAGCCAGCAGCTCGTCATGACGCCGCAGCTGCAGCAGGCGATCAAGCTGCTGCAGCTGAACCGCATGGAGCTCATCGACCTGGTCCAGAACGAGATGGTCGAGAACCCCGTCCTGGAGGAGGGCGCCGGCGAGGGCGAAGCCGGCGAGGCCGCCCCCGAAGGCGCCGACGGCGCGGACGGCGGGACCACCGCCGAGGTGGCCGAGATCGCGGCCGACGTGCAGGGCACCTCCGAAGTGCCGTCCATGGAAGCGAACACCGCCGCCGCCGCCGCGCCCACGCCCGCCGAAGCCGGCGCCGAGATCGCCGAGGTCAAGGGCGACGAGCGCGCCGTCAGCGAAATCGA
>DASYRF010000025.1:0-48450 GCA_036004705.1 Myxococcota bacterium | reverse complement strand
CGCATCTCGGCGCGGCGCTCGCCGCCGCCGCCGTGCTCGGGCTGGCCACGCTCGCCGCCGGACAGCTCGCCGCGCTGGCGCTCGCGCACGTGTCAGCCACGCCCGAGTCGGGCGCCCAAGCGGGGCTGTACTTGCGCCTGCGCATCCTCGCCGCCCCGCTGGTGCTCGTGGCGGCCGCGCTTCGCGAGGTGCGCCAGGCCCAGGGCGACGCGCGCTCGCCCATGGTGGCCGCCGTCGCGGCCAACGCGCTGAACGTCGCGCTAGCCTGGCTGCTGGTCGTGCCGCTCCGCCGTGGCGTGGCCGGCGCCGCCTGGGCCACCAACGTGGCGCAGCTCGCCGACGTGGCGCTGCTCGTGGTCGCGCAGTGGCGCGCCGCGGTGCGCCCGCGCCTCCCCGGCCTGCGACACCTCGCCGCGCTCGCCCGCCTCGGCGGCCCGACCGCGGTGCAGTTCCTGCTGGAAGTGGGCAGCTTCGCCCTGCTCGCTTCGATGCTCGCGGCGCTGAGCGAGCGCGAGATGGCGGCGCATCAGATCGCCCTGCAGGTGGTGCACTTCTCTTTCCTGCCGGCGTTCGCCGTGGCGGAGGCAGCGAGCGTGCTGGCCGGGCAAGCGGCCGGCGCGGGGCGCGTGTGGCTCGTTCGCCCGCTCGCCTACCGCGCGGCGGCGCTCGCGTCCGCTTACACCGGGGCCTGCTCGCTCGTGCTCGTGTTCGGCGCGCGCCGCCTCGTGGCCGGGTTCACCAGCGAGCCGGCGCTGGCGGCCGTGGCGGTCCGGCTACTGTGGGTGGCGGCGGTCTTTCAGGTGTTCGACGGCGCGGCCATGGTGGCGCGCGGCGCGCTGCGCGGAGTGGGCGACGTACGCTACGCCGCCGGCATCGGCATCGTCACGTCCTGGCTCGCCACGCCCCCGCTGGCTTGGCTGCTCGGCTGGCGCGCCGGGCTAGGGGCGGTCGGGGGTTGGATGGGTCTGTGCGTCGAGGTCGTCGTCGGGGCCGCGCTCTTCTGGTGGCGGCTGGAGCGTGGCCGCTGGCTGAGCGCCGCCGCGTGGGCGCGCGCGTTCCCCGACGCGCCGGCCGAAGCGGCCCCCGTCGCGGCCGCCGCGTCCGCGGGCCGCGCCCCATCCGCGACACCCGCCGTCGCCGCGGCCCCCGCCGCTACGGCGGCGGCAGCGCCTTGACGCGTGCAACCTCTCCCTCCCAACTTCCCTTCACCGCGTGCGTGCCGCGCTCGCCACCGTGCGGGCCGATGATCCAGGTCCGCTCGGGCGGCAGCCCGGCCCCCGAATAGGCGTAGACGTCGGTCGCGGCGTTGCCGTAGGCGGCGTCCACCACGAACCCGGCGCGCAGCAGCCGCTGCAAGAACGCCTTCTTGTAGTCGCCGACGCCTGACTCCCTCGTCAGAGCCTCAGCGTTTGAGTCCGTCGTGTGCAGCACACCCCGGGCGAAGCCACTGGCCGCGACCCATTCACGCGTCAACTTCGTCAGCCAGTAGGGCCGCCCCGTCAGATATACCATCAGCGTGCCGCGGGCCGTGTGGGCGGCGGTCAACGCCGGCCCCGCCGGGTAGAGCGCCGGAACATAGTCCCCGCCCAAAAGCGGGCGGAACAGGTCCGCCTCGACGTCCTTCACCAGTTCCTCGTCGCTCGTGGTCATCGTGCCGTCGAGGTCGGTCACCACCAGATGCGTGCCGCGCGGCCGAACGAAAAGCGTCGCCGCCGCGAAGCTGCCGTCGCCCGCCACCTCGAAGCGCAACGCATACGTTCCCGCGGGCGGCGGGCGCTCCAACACCACGCGCACGCGCCCGTCCCCGTCCGTGTCGCCTTCGCCGGCGACCTCCCACCCGGCGCACGTGTCCAGGCGCACGCGCACAGGCTCGTCTTCCAGGTCCTTCGATGCCTTGCCGTAGGCGAGCTTGCCTTCCAGCACCACGGCCGCGCCCTCCACGACGAGGACATCCTGCGCCGCGTGCTCCGGCTCCGCGGCCGCCGCGAGCAGGGCGTTGTGCTTGTGGCGGAACGTTCCCGCCTTTGCCGGGGCGTAGGGGTGAGCGTCGCACTTCGCCGGCACCTCGGCACGGAGCATCACCTCGGATCCGCGGAATGCAGCTGAGGACGCCAAGGACGACGACGACGGCGGCGGTGGCGACGCCGAGGACGAGGTCGCCGACGCAACCGATGTCGAGACCGACGACGACGCCGCGGCCGCCGCGGCGGTGGAATCGCGCGCTCCGCATCCGGCGGCCGCGATGATCATCAACCCCAATCCAAAGACCGTTTGCACGCTCATCTAGTCCACCCACTCCGCCACGAATAGGTTCGTGTCGCCCGGCGTCTTTCCGTTCCGGTTGGACGAGAACACCAGCCGCTTCCCGTCAGGACTGAACATCGGAAACGCCTCGAACTCCGGGCTCCACGTCACCCGCTCCAGCGTCGCCGCCGGGTCCGCCGCTTCAGGGTCCACCAGGTACAAGTCGAAGTTGCGCCCTTTCGGGTCCGCCACGTTAGACGCGAAGATCACGCGCCGCGAATCCGGCAGGAAGTACGGCGCGAAGCTCGCCGCCCTCAACGCCGTCACCGCGCGCCCTCCGCTCCCGTCCGCCGCACCGACCCAGATCTCCATCTTGGACGGCTTCACCAGCCCTTCCTTCAACAGCGCGCGGTACTCGTCCAGCTCCGCGCCCGCCGCCGGGCGCGATGCCCGCCACACCAGCCGCTTGCAGTCGGGGCTGAAGAACGCTCCGCCGTCGTATCCAGGCGCATCGGTGAGCCGTTTCACTACGGCCGGCTTGCGCACGTCCATCGTGTACAGGTCCAGGTCGCCGTCGCGCGACGACGTGAAAACGATCCGTCCGTCCCGGAAGCAGGCCGTCGCCTCTGCGTCGTACCCTGGCGTCGCCGTCAGCCGCACCAGCGGCGGCGTAGTCCCCTTCTTCTTCGAAGGCCAGGGCTTCAGCAGAAAGAGATCGTAGCTCGCGTAGACTGGCCATACGTAGCCGCGCGAGAGGTCTGGCTTGGGCGGGCAATCGGCTCCCGCCAGGTGGGTCGACGCGTAAAGGATCGCGTCGCCCTTCGGGTACGTGAAAAACGAGCAGGTCGTACGTCCCGCCCCCGACGAAACCGGCGTCGCCGCCTTCGTCGCCACGTCCATCACGTAGATGCGATCGCAAGGCACGCCCTCGCCGCGCGCCTGGAACACCAGCCGCTTTCCGTCGGGCGCCCAGTAGGCCTCGGCGTTCTCGCCGGCGAACGTCAGCTGCACCACGTGGCGCAGGTGGCGCTCCTCGCCGGGGTACAGCAGCGTCGCCGCGTCGAGAGCAGGCGGCGCCGGCGCAGATGCCGCCACTCCCGTGCCGTGCGGGTCCGTGCCGCCTGAGGACGCGACGCTTCCCCCGTGCGGATCTCCTCCGTGCGGTGAGCCCCCGTCGCCCATGTCGTCGCGCGAGCGCAACGTTGCCGCCACCGTCACCTTGGATCCGCTGCGCTCCACCGTCACCTCGATCACCTCGCCGGGCTTGTGGTCGCGAAGCACGAACGTCATGTCGTAGAGGTTCCCGACCGCGCGCCCGGCCATCGCCACGATACGGTCACCCGCGCGCAACCCCGCCTCCTCGGCGGGCCCGCCCTTGCGCACGCCGCCCAGCAGCACGCCGCCCCCCGCGTCCGGGCTCATCGCCGTGTAGTCCGGGATCGTCCCCAGCCACGAGCCGTAGCCGCGGCTGTCGCCCGCCATCGTCGGCCCCGCACTCGTTTCGCGGTACGCGACGCGCACCGGCGCCTCGGCGGCGCGCCGCGCCATCATCGTCACCAGCGCGATCACCCGCGCCGCTCCCGCGTAGTCCAGCTTGTCGGCGTCGTCGCTCGGCCGGTGGTAGTCGGCGTGCGCACCGGTGAAGAAGTGCAGTACCGGCACGCCGTGCGCATAGAAGGCGGTCTGGTCGCTCGGCCCGTAGCCGTCGCCGTGCGGGACGATGGTCAGCCCCACGCGCGGCGCTTCCTCCGCCAGCCAGCGCGACCACACGTCGCCGCTGTCGGTGCCGAGCACCACCAGCTTGTCTTCGCGCAGCCGGCCGATCATGTCCATGTTGAGCATCACGTCGGTCGCCGCCAGCGGCACGGCCGGCGCCGCCACGTACGCCGACGACCCCGCCAGCCCCACCTCCTCGGCGTTGAAGGCGGCGAACACCACCGCGCGCCGCGGCGCGGCCGCTGCGCCTTCGTCCGCCGCCAGCGCGCGCGCCACCGACACCAGCGCCGCCGCGCCCGAGGCATTGTCGTCGGCGCCGTTGTGTACCGCGTGCACTCCCGGCTCGAGCGTCCCGGCCTGTCCATAGCCCAAGTGGTCGAAGTGCGCGCCCACCACCACCGCCTCGCCGGCCAGCGTCCCGTGACCCGGCAGGATGCCGATGACGTTGCATAGCCGCCGCACCTCGCGTTCCACCTTCACCGCCCCGCGCGCGGTGCCGAGCGCGCGGGCGTGCGACGCGAAGTCGCGGTCGATCGCCGCGACCTCGTCCCCGAGGCTCGTCCCCGCGGCACGCAGCCACGAGTCGGCTTCGGCCGGCAGCACGTGCAACACGGGGATGCCCGCCGTGCTCTCCGCCTCCAACCCCTCCGGCGAAGGTACCCGCTTGTCCGGCGTCTCGCCGGGCCGCGGCGGCGCGACGAATACGACCGCGCGCGCCCCACGCGCCTTCGCCTCGAACGCCTTGCGGCGCAGCTCGGAGAATCGCGAGGGATGCTCGCCGTTCAGCGGGCTCTTCGGATCGGCCTCGCGCGGCTCGAACCGCATCACCAGCAGCACCTTCCCCGACGCGTCCAGCCCCGTGTAGTCGTCGTATCCGTCGTCCGGATCGTGGATTCCGTAGCCGGCGAAGACGAGCGGCCCATCGAACGCGCCCGACTCGGAGAAGGGCGCCGCCGCGAGCGCGCCCGAGGCCGCCTCCAGCCGCATGCCGCCCACCTCCAGCCACGCTTCGCCGGCGTGCAATGCCACCGGCTGCTCGAAGCAGCCGCGGTACGTGCCGTCGGGCGCGCCCGGCCGCAGCCCGGCGGCGCGGAGCTCCGCCTCCAGGAGCGCCGTGGCCTTCTCGTTGCCCGCCGTGAGCACGCCGCGCCCCTCGAACGCGTCGGAGGCGAGCGTCTCGACCAGCCTGCGGTACGGCGCCGCATCGATGACCGGGACTGGCCGCGGGCCTGCCGCCGCCGTCGGCGCCCCGGTGCCCGCGCCGCCGCCGCCCTCGTGCGCGCAAGCCGCCGCGCCGAACGCCGTCGCCGCCACAAGAAGAGTCCTTCGCACGGCGTCACGCATCCGAACCTCCCGCCGGACGATACACCATCGCTACCCGCGCGCACGCGCACGGCAGGACGCGGTAGCATCGGCCATGCATCCACGACAACGCGCCCTGGCGCTCGCCGCCCTCGCTGCCTTCTCCCTGCCCGCCGCCGCCGCGCATGCCGTCACGTTCGACGTCGGGCCGACGTACCCGTACGCGGACCTCGCCGCCGTGCCGTGGGAGTCGCTCATGCCGGGCGACAGCGTTCTCATCCACTGGCGCGCTACGCCCTACAACGAGAAGTTCGTGATCGGACGCGCGGGCACCGCGGCCGCGCCCATCACCGTGAGCGGCGTCCCCGACCCGGGAAGCGGCGCGCTTCCCGAGATCGACGGCGGCGGCGCCGTCACGCCGCCGGCGCTCAACTACTGGAACGAGGACCGCGGAATCATCAAGATCGGCGGCTCGAACTCGCCGCCCGACACGTTGCCTGCCTACATCGTCGTCGAGAACCTGGACCTGCACGGCGCGCGCGGCGCGTTCACGGGCGATTCCGGCGCCGGCACCTACCTCCCCAACGCCGCTGCCATCTACGTGGAGAAGGGCGACCACATCACCGTGCGCAACTGCTGGATGCACGACAACGGCAACGGCTTCTTCGTCGCAAACGAGACTTCGGACGTTCTGGTGGAAGGCAACTGGATCTGGGGCAACGGCAACGTCGGCAGCATCTACGAGCACAACAACTACACCGAGGCCAACGGCATCGTCTTCCAGTTCAATCATTTCGGACCGCTGTGCACTGGATGCGACGGGAACAACCTGAAGGACCGCTCCGCCGGCACGGTCATTCGCTACAACTGGATCGAGAGCGGCAACCGGCAGCTCGACCTCGTCGACAGCGACGTGCTTTACACCGAGCCGTCCTACGGTGCGACATTTGTATATGGGAATATCCTAATAGAGCCCGACGGCGCCGGGAACAGCCAGATCGTGCACTACGGCGGCGACAGCGGCGACACGAGCGTCTATCGCGGGGGAATGCTGTACTTCTACAACAACACGGTCGTGTCGACGCGGGCCGGCAACACCACGCTCTTCCGCCTCTCGTCGGCGGGCGAGACGGCCGACTGCCGCAACAACGTGCTGTACGTGACCGCGGACGGCAGCTTCCTCGCCATCATCGACGACGCCGGGGTCGCCGACCTGACCAACAACTGGCTGAAGCCCGGCTGGGTGGATACGCACAGCCCCCCTGCAAGCGGCAGCGTGAACGTGCTCGGCGGCGAGGTGAACGGCGCCTCACCCGGCTTCGTCGACGAGGCCTCTCAGGACTTTCACCTCGCCAGCGGCTCCGCTTGCATCGACGCCGGCGCGACACTGGCCGCCGCCGCCCTTCCCGCCAACGACGTCGTGATGCAGTACGTGGTGCACACCGGCAGCGAGCCCCGGCCCGTTTCCGGCGCACTCGACCTGGGCGCCTTCGAGCTGTGCCCCGCAGCCGGCTGCACGCCCCCCGCCGGCACCGACGCGGGCGCCGCGCCCGCCGACGCCGGCACCCCTGGACCCGACGGGGGCGCCGGCGGCGGCGCCGACTCGTCCCTTCCGGGCGGGGACGGCGGCCCCGCCGGCAGCGGTGACGCCGGTGGCCCAGGCGGCGGCGGCCGTGGCGGTTGTCACTGCAGCGTCGTCCCCGGCCCCCGGTCCGGCGCGAGGGCCGCCGACTCCGGCGCCCTGGCTGCCTGGGCGCTGGGTCTCGGGGTTCTCGTCCACGGCCTGCGGCGGCGCGCGCGAGCCGCTCGCTAGCCGAGGACCTCCCCTGCGCGGCGTCGTCGCGCGAAAGCGTGGGAGGTTGCGCTATGATTCCTTCATGTGTCGCAACATTCGCGTCCTGCACAACTTCCAGCCGCCGACCACCCGCGAGGAGATGCGCGCGGCGGCGCTGCAGTACGTTCGCAAGGTGAGCGGCCTGAACAAGCCATCCCTCGCCGACCAGGAGACGTTCGAGCGGGCCATCGACGACGTCGCGGCGAGCACGGAGCGGCTATTGTCGTCGCTCCACGCGCGCGGCGCGGTGCGCACGCGCGAACACGAGCGCGAACGAGCCCGCGCCCGCTGGAAGCTGCGCGAAGCGCGACTTCCACGTCTCGGTTGAGGCGTCTCGGCGCGTCCCGTGCCCGTGCGCTACGGAACGAGCGACCGGGTGCGGCGGCCTACCAGGAGGACCACCTCGGCGAGCACCGTGGCGGACGGCGCGCGTAGCTCCGGGTCGGCGGACGCCACCGCGCCGACGAGGCTGCCGGTGGCGGCAAGGCGCGCCGCCAGGAAGCCGTCGCCCACGGCGCGCGCGGCGGCGATGGCGAAGGCCGTGGCGGCGGCCCCGACGCCGTCGACGATGGGCCCGGAGTCGGCATCGGCCCCCGACGGCGGAGCCGCTACGTCTTCTGCATCTCCGCTTTCAAACGATCGAGCCACAGCTGGTGTCCCGCGTGCATCGTGGGGTTGAGCAGCGCCCTCGTCAGCGTCGGCGTGATGCCGGTCTGGCACTCCTCGGTGATGACGTGGGCCTTGCCGCCTGTCACGGGCTCCAGAATCCAGCGGTGAAAGGCGCGCAGCCCGGTGCTCCTGGCCGTCCAACCGATCGCGCGCTCGGGCTGGTAGAGCGTCACCTCGCTCTGCTGGCGCGCCCCGAAGGTCGTCCACTCGAAGCTCGTGCCGTGACGGAGGCTTCGCGCGCCCCCCGCGACCCGAACGTCCGCCGAATTTGGGTAGTAGGCCGGCCAGTCCGAGGCCCCGGCGATTCTCTCGAAGACCTCGCTCGGAGCCGCGTCGACGACGATGTCGTTGCGCACGTAGACCGGGTTTCGTCGTGGATCGAACCCGGGCGGCCACGACTCAGGGTGCGCGGCCGTCCTTGGCGTGGATACGAACGCCGATTTGTAGGTCCGCCTCAGTGTCGCCACGACCTTGAACGGGTTGCTGAAATCCTCACGCTCGTGGGCGATGTCCATCAGCTCTTGGTCGCGTCCAGATGCTTCAAGATCAGCGGGTACACGTGTTTCGCCGCGTCCTTCCCGAAGATGCAATCGATGTGGCCGTAGCCGGGCACGACGTGGCGCGTGTAGAGGTTTCCGTTGGCGCTGGAGAGCCACTCGAACGTCAGCTCGGTGCTCTTCGGCAAGTAACAAGCGTTTGCGGCTCCGTGCACGAAGCAGACGGGAAGCTTCATCTTCTCGGCATGCACGAGGTACGCCTCGCCTCCCTTGTGATCGACCACGTGTCCCTTGCGCGTGATGAGCGCGAGGTGCTCGAGCGCGTGGATGTTGGCCACACCGAAGCTCTCGTGAAGCGTGCCATGCGTCGCGGCGGAGAGGTTCCCGTGCTCGTAGAGGAGGCCATAGAGGAAGGTGATGCGGTGGCACACCGCACTGTCGCAGCGTTCGTCGGCGGGAACGGGCTGCAGCTTCAGTGCGGCGTCGTAGAGCCTCTCCCACCAGTGCGCCTCGGTGGCGCGCGCCGTGAGCGACTGCACCCCCAGTGCGTCGAGGAGGCCGGGCACGTGGAGCCCCGACTTCAAGTGCGTGATCGGCGGAACGACGGCGTGCGCCGCCACCTGAGAAAGCACGACCGATCGCACGTCCTGGAGCGGGCCGAGCAGGGACATCGTCAAGGTGGTCGCCCCGAAGCAGTGGCCGAGGAACTGGACCGTCCGGGCACCGGTCTTGTCGCGGACGACCTGCACGGCAGCCGGGTAGTCGAACGTGGCCACCTCGTCGAGGTTGAACTGGCCGTTCGACGAAGCGAGGTCGATGCTCGCACGATTCTCAAGATTCCAGACGTCGTAGCCGTGCGCCGTCAGGAACTCGACCAGGTTCGTCTCGACGGTGTCGAGCGTGAAGATGAGTCCTGAAACGCCGAGCCCGTGTGTGAGAATCACGGGTCCCCGGCTGCCGCCCTGGTAGCGCGCCAGCCGCAGCGCCACGCCGTCCGCCGTCTTGAAGTCGTGGACTTCAGGAGCGGGTGCCCTGAGGGGCCTCTTCTTCCGGACCGGCCCGGCGCCGAGCGCCCGCCGCGTCGACGAAACCCCGCCGTAGACGTTCCAGAGCGTACGCGCGAAGAACTCGCCGAAGCGCGACAAGGCCACGAGACGCTCGTCCGCATTGGCCGCGTTCTCGACCTGCATGGTCGTGAGCTGCTTGGCGAAGTCCGCGGGTAAGATGTGGAGAATTCCGACTCCCACGACCGGCCCGTTCTCGTCATGCTCCTTGATCGTGATGTACAGCGTGGTGGTATCGGCCCACGTGTCGAATCCGGGGTCGTTACGGATCACCTTGAATCCGTGGAAATAGTAGGAGCCGCCCTTCTCGGATGCGAGGCTCATCCGGTATACCATCAGGCGACTGTCGGCGCGCTCAGGGTCCTTGATGAACAGGTTGAAGGTGCCGGCGGTGACCGTCAACGGCGTGGCCGAAAGGGCCGGAGCGACGACCGTCCCCAGCATTCTGGCCTGGTGCGCCTCGTTCGTGAGCATCTCCTCCAGGTCGTCGGAGGCGATGGTGAGCGTGAACGCGAAGGGCGAGCTCTCCTTCTTGCCAGCCTCCTCGCCTCGCGCGAAGTCGGCGGTGACGCTCTTGGAGAAGTAGCCCTTCATCGTCTCGGTGAACTGCACGCCGAGACGCGGATTCCCGGTCGCCGCCGGCGGCCGCGACGGAAGGGTGTAATCGATGGTCCAGCCGCGGTCGGCGGCGAGCAGCACGCAGCAACGCTCCGCGAGTGCGCAGATGGTCAGCAGCGGGTTCACGCCGAGGGGCCTTGGGACGATGGATCCGTCGGCGACGTAGAGGTTGTCGTAGACGGCCGCTCCCTGCTTCTCGCGAAAGACCTGGCCCTTGTGGTTGACGACGCCGCCACCGGCCTCCTCGGCCATCACGCAGCCGCCAAGCGGGTGCACGGTGATGAGGTCGTGTCCAAGCACCTTCGTCCACGTGGGGTTCCTGACGAAAGCGCCTCCGAGTGCCTTCGTGGCATCGGTCAGCGCTTCGTTCACGCGGCCGAAGATGGGCTGTTCTCCCACACCCGGCCAGTGAATCCGCAGGCGGTCGCCCTCCAGGGCCAACTCGCCTTTTCCGTCGTCGTGGCTCATGACGAGGAAAGTCTGCGTGCGCTTCATTGCCCCGACGTAAGCGCCGCCCACGAGGCTCTTCATCTCCTGCCAGCGCTCGCGAACGAAGTCCCCCACGCCGCGATCGGTGTCTCGTGCGACCGTTCGGGCTGCCGCGGCGAACGCGGCAGGCAGGAAGGGGGCAAAGGCGCCCGGCAGCGCACCGTCCTCGACGACCATTCCGTCCTCTAACTTCGCGGTGTCGCGCCGGTCGATGATCCCGGTAATCGTCGGCCCGACGGGCGGCTTGGACCCAGGGGCGCGATGGCCCAGCCCGACGCCGTTCACCGGATCCTCCCCGTCGTAGCTGAAGCCCAGAACGTCGCCGTTGCCCGTGAAGCCCTTTCCCAGCGCTCCGGAGAGCGCGAGGCCCTTGTCGCGCGAGCGGAGAAGGATCTCGGCCGTTCCGAGGGTGCCCGCGGCCACGACGACGACGTCGGCGCGAACGAACAGCGTCGGCGCATCGAACTTCTCCTGGCCGGAGTCGAGAAGCTGGTAGTGAACGAGCCAAGCCCCTTCCTTCTGCTCCAGTTGGCGAACGCTGACTTTGGTGAAGATCTGCGCCCCGTGATTCCTGGCATCGGGGAGGTAGTTCATCAGCACGGTGTTCTTCGCCGCATGGTTGCACCCGGAGACACAGTCTCCGCACAGCACGCAGGGCGCCTGCTCTACACCGACGTGATTTGTACCGTTGACGTCGAAGTTCACGGCGATGGGAGGGCGATAGAACTTGGATCCCATGGCCGCCGCCGACCGCTCGAGCGCACCGAGCTTGGCGAGCGGATGCGAGCTCTCCGGGTACGGCCGGGCTTTCAACATCTCCTTGGCGCGGCGGTAGCCTTCGTCCAGGCGCGTGCGGACGTCCTGCCTCAACGCGGCGGGCCAGGCAGCGTCCTGAAAGACCCGCTCGTCGGCCTCGAGCACCACGTTCGCGTTCACCAGCGACGTCCCACCCAGCCCGCAGCCCACGAAGACGTTGAGCTCCTTGTTGACGCGAAGGTCGAAGAGCCCCGTGCGCCGGCCGTCGTGCGCCGCCGGATGGTCGACCTGAAGCTCGTGAACCGCCTCTGCAGACGTATCGGGGTACTCGCCGGGTTGAAACTCCCGGCCCCGTTCCAGCACGCACACCTGCCGCCCGGCCCGCGCCAACCTCGAGGCCGCGATGGCGCCGCCATACCCGGAGCCCACGACGACCACGTCGTAGGCGGGCTTCAGATCCGTCGCATCGCTCGACAGTCGCGTCGTCATCGGCTCCTCCCCTAAGGTTTTGTGACCCACACCCGTCGGCTCGCGCGTTGCCCGCCTCGAAGACCACGGCCTGCGACGCGGACCACCGACCACTCGCGGTGCGGCGAGCCGCCGCGAGACGCGCACCGTATCCCGTTCGTTCAGCGGGTTTCAAGCGCCAGTGCGCAAGCACCGCGAGGGCCTAGCACGGACAGTCGCCGGAGCAGGTGGACGAGTTCTCGCCGCAATCGCAGGAGCCGTTGCCGCAATGGTTGCCGCAGTCGCTGCAGCACGGGTCCTCGCCACAGTTGCAGGCACCGTCGCCGCACACCGTGCCGCAGTCGTTGCAGCAGGTGGTGGAGTTCTCGCCGCCCTGGCAGCAGCCGTCCCCGCAGCCGTTCGGACAATCGTCGCAGCAGTTGAAGGAGTTCTCGCCGGGGTCACAACAACCGTCGCCACACTGCGCCGTGGGACAATCGACGGCGCACGAACAGTGGGTCTCCGGCCACAGGCATTGCCCGTCCCCGCAGTTGCATTCGGTCGAACAGGTCTGATTGTTCTCGAAGCCTGGCGTCGGGCATCCCACGCAGTTGCACGTGCCGTCGCCGCAGCACGGTGAGCAGTCGGGTGTGCCCGTCGAGCACGTCTCGCCGCAATTGCAGATGCCGTCGTTGAACGGCGAGCCGCAGTCCGCGGCGCACGTGCAGTTGGTCTCGCCGCCGCTGCACATCCCGTCGCCGCAGCAGGGTGAGCAGTCGGGCGTCGCGGGGCCGCACGACTCGCCGCAGTTACAGAGCAGGTCGTTCAGCGGCGAGCCGCAGTCCGCCGGACAGGTGCATTTCGTCTCGGTCCCGTCGCAGGTACCGTTGGGGCAACCCACCGGGCAGTCGGCCGGGCACGACGTGCTCGATTCACCGGTACCGCAGCAGAGGTCGCCGCAGGTCGTCGTCGTGCAATCCGCGCCACAGTTGCACACGTTCTCGACGGCGTCGCATGTGCCGTTCCCGCAACACCCGCCGCAGTCTGCACTACAGTTTCCGCAATTCTCGCCGGGCGAGATGCAGCAACCGTCGCCGCACGTCGGCAGGCAGTCGCTGGCGCAATTGCAGTACGTCTCGCCGGCCTCGCAGACACCGTTGCCGCAACACGCCCCGCAATCGCCCGCGCAGGTGGCGCACGTCTCGCTGCCGCTGCAGCAGCTGTCGCCGCAAGCCGGGACGCAGTCGGAAGGACAGCTGCCGGCGCAGTCGGTCTCACCGGGGTCGCACGCGTTGTCGCCACAGCACGGGGAGCAGTCGGGGACGCCGGCGCCGCACGACTCGCCGCAATCGCAGATGCCGTCGTTCACCGGCGAGCCGCAGTCCGACGTGCAGTTGCATTTGCTCTCGCCGCCGGGGACGTCGCAGGTGCCGTCCCCGCACCCGGGCGCGCAGTCCGCCGCGCAGGTCGCGTTCGTCTCAATCCCGTTGCAGCTGCCGTCGCCGCAGCAGGGCGAGCAATCCTGCACGCCTGCCCCGCACGTTTCGCCGCAGTTGCACACCCCATCGTTCACCGCCGAGCCACAATCCGTCGTGCACCCGCAGCGCGTCTCGCTCCCCGTGCAGCAGCCGTCCCCGCAGATCGCGGCGCAGTCGGCCGCGCACGTGCAGCTCGTCTCGCCCCCGTCGCACGCCCCGTCTCCGCAACAGGGCGAGCAGTCGGGGGTGCCGCCTCCACAGGTCTCGCCGCAGTTGCATTGGCCGTCGTTCACGGGCGAGCCGCAATCGATCGCGCAGCCGCACAGGTCCTCGAGGCCGTTGCACACGCCGTCCCCGCAGCTGGTCGCGCAGCCCGTGCAGCCGGAGGTATCGAAGCTGCAGGCCGGGGCGCTCAGGCAGGCGAGCGTCCCACCCGTGCAGCCCGAGTCGGCGCAGGTCAGTCCGCCGAGGTCCGCCCCGTCGCACTGCTCGCCTGCGTCGATCACGCCGTTCCCGCAGCCCGGAGGCACGAGCGTCACTGTCAGCTCCAGCGTGGCTCCCGTGCGCAACGGGCCGCTCGTGCAGCCCGCCAGGTCCGGCGGGGTGCCCTCGCGCTCCGTCACGCAGACCTGAAGGGTTCCGTCGCGCGCACCGTCGAGCCGCAGCGCGAACGAGGCCGGCAAGGTGATGCTCGCCTGATCAGCGGCGTGAGGCACCGTCACGGCGCCGTTCTGGCTGCCGTCGCCGTAGTCGTTGACGTAGCTGACGTCGAAGCGGTCGATATCGGTCGCCGGACCCTCGACGGTCACGACGGCGAACGTCTCGCGGCGACAAGCGGACGCGAGGAGCGCCGCACACACGCCGAGCGCGAGCCATCGCCGCGCGCACCCGACGCTCATCGCCGCCAACGTCGATTTTCTGGTCATCCGGATCTGGAACTTCCGCCCTGGAGAATACCGGCGCACGCGCCGCCGAGCAACGGCGTCGCTCTCGCGCGGCCGCGCCGCGTGCACGCCGCGCCACGCTTACCGGGTCAGCGGACCCGGTAGAGGCGTAGCTCGTCGTAGCTGGTCGCGAGGACGCGGTCGCCTTCGGGGGAGATGACGAGAGAGGTGGTGCCGGCGTCGAGGACGGCGACTTCGGCGCCGGTACGCCAATCGTAGGCGGCCGGGGCGACGCCGCGGCGCTCCACGAGGAGCTCGCGGCCGCCGGGGAAGAACGTCAAGGCGGTAGGATCGTGCAGGCCGGCGCGCAACAGGGTGTAGAGGAGCTTGCCGGCGGTGACGTCGTAGACTTGCAGGTCGTCGCCGACGCGCGCCGCGAGGAACGTGCCGTCCTCGGAGATTGCGCAGGGGGGCTCGCCCACGTAGCGGCGCGCCTCGACCGATTCGCCGGCGCCGACGGTGAGCACGCGCAGGGGCGCGGGACCGGTGGTGGGAGGCGGCGCCAGCACGAGCGAGCCCATGGCGTGCGCGATGGAGGCACCGCCCGGCACGGTCCGATGCGTGCCGTCGGCGAGCAGCACCTCGCGCTCGAGCGGCGCCTCCGCCTCCCAGCGCACCTCGCCGCCAGGCACGCCGCGGTGCTGCACGCGGGCGCCGGTCACTAGCACGACCGACGCGAGGTCGGGCGCAGCATGCCAGGCGATGAGACGGCCGGCGACCGCGAAGCCGCCGAGGCGCTCGCCGCTGCCAAGATCGTAAAGGTCGAACGCCGCGCTGGACGGAGGGACGGGGGGACCCGCGGCCGCGTCGGCCGTCGCGGCGGCAGCGGCGGTGAGCGTGCCAGCCGCGTCGGCGACGACGACGACGGCGACGGCGGCGGCGGCCGCGCGCGTTCCAGCGGCGTCGGCGGCGGCGGCAGGCGCGGCTACGCCGCCCGCAAGGACGGTGTCGTAGGTCGTCACAACAAGCGCGCGCGTACCGTCAAGCGACACGCTCAGGGCCCGGCGCGCGGACTCGGGCGCGGTGCCGGCGGGCGGAGCGGACGCCGCGGCGAGCGCCACCTCGCGGACGGCGGACCAGCTCGGGGCAGGGGCGCCCTCGTACACCGAGACGCGCAGTGCACCAGGCGCGCCGCGCAGGACCATCACGCGCCCGCCTCCGGCCAACGCCGCCGCGCCGACGGGCATCGTCCCGAGCACCTCTGCCCTGGCGAGCAGCGGCGCGCCGCCGCGCCCGCACGCCGCCGCCAGCGCGCCGGCCACCACGAGCGCCAGCGCCGGCCGGAAGGCCCGCGCCAGCCGCAGCACCCTTGCCCCGGTGGCCGCCGGCCCCCGCGCCGCCCTCGCCTTTGCGCGCAACGCTAGTCCTCGTCCTTCCCGCTCTCGCGCTCTTCGTCCGCCTTGAGGATCGACAGCTCCGACTCGCCGCAACGAGCCTTGTCGGGGACCATCGTGATTTTCCCGCCCTCCGCCTTGGGCGGAGGCGCGGCGGAGCTGTCGACCTTGCCCTTCTTGCCGCCCGCGGTGTCGCAGCCCAGCGCCTTGCGGTCCTCCTCCGGCAGGTCGTCGCACTCGATCACCACGTCCTCGGCATCCTCGCCCGCGGCGCTCCCCGACCCCTTGGCGATCTCCGCCAGCGTGCCGCCCTGCGTCTCCACGAACCACTCGATGAAGCGGATCGGGTGGTAGTGATACACGAGCCCGTCGGCGGGCAGGTCCAGGTCGCCGGCCAGCAGCGTCCCACCCCTGGCGTCGTCACCCCACCAGCACATCGCCTTCGCTTCCTCGATGAAGTCGGCCAGCGCGTGCTCCTCACCCCAGCGGAACAGCTCGCCCTTCTTCGCCGAAACCTCGTAGTCCACGCCGGTATGCCACTCGGAGATGTGGCGCGTCACCAGACGCCGCATCTCCGCCTTTGCCGCCGCGTCGCCGCTCTTCCAGAAGTAGCGCATCTCCTCGGCGCTGATGCGCCCGTCGTTCTCGGGCATCCCCAGCCCCTTCGCCAGTCCGCCGCTGGCGTCGATGTAGTCGGGGATGCGGTCCGCCGTGACGATCAGGTCCGTGTCCTCGTCGGCTGGCGCCAGCTTCCATTCGTCCTTGTGCGCTTCGAAATCGACGAGCGGATCCTTGGAAAAGATCTCGAAGTGAAAGCCGAGGTTCCCTTCCGCGCCGTAGTGTCCGACGTAGCCGAGAACCTCGCCAGGCTTCACCGGCACGTTCAGCAGTACGCACTCTCCGGCGATGAGCCGCTCCATCGTCCCCCTGCGTCCCACGTCGGCGGCCGACGCCCCCTTGTCAGCTTCGCCCTTCTCCATGTCGAACTCGTCGTCGAAGCCGTCCTCGGCGAACGACGCCTTGTCCTCTTCGTCGACGACCGGCTTGTCTATCGGCTTCAGCGTGTGCAGCCACGAGGGCTGCTTTTCCGGCGGCGTGTCGTCGGGGAGCGTCTGCTGGAGGTGCATGTACAGCGCCCAGAAAGTCTGCTTCTTCTTGTCGATCTCCTCCTGGTAGCGCACCAGCACGAAAGCGCGGCTGCCCATTGGCGCGTCGGACGCCATGCGCGCCGCCACCACCGTGCCGCTGGAGATCGAATACACCGGCGTCCACTCGTCGGTGACAGGGACGTGCACGCCGCCGTGCCAACTGCGCCCGACGCCCATCGGGTAGTAGCCGGAGTCGCCCGCTTCGTTCGTCTCGTACAGGCGCTTGGCCAGCTCGGACATCTTGTCCTTGTTGAGCGAGCCGAACTCGCCCTCGCGCCCGTAGCCGTCGCCGAGGTCCACCGGGTAGTTCAGGCCGCCCGCCTTGGCCTTCACTACCGTCATGATGCGGTCCCACTCGAACGCCGGACCCGGGTCCCACTTCTTCACCGTCAAGTGCCAATGGGCGATCAGTCCGCTGTACTTGTAGCTGTCGGAGATGATCATCGGGATGATCGACCCGTCGCTGTAGGCGGGGTACACCAGCGGAAGGCGCGGGAAGTACGAGGTCAGCCCGGCGGTGAGCGCTGCCAGCGCCTTGTACTGGGCGTCGTTGTAACCCCAGGCGATGAACTCGCCGCCGTTGATGTTGCCCACCTTGATGGGGCGACCGGCGTGCGCCGGGTAGTAGTTGCGCTTGTCGCCGCGCGCGGTGGCGACGTTGGCGATCTCGATGCCGACGGAGATGTCGTTGACGCTGCCGGCGTGACGCGTGCGATCGGCAAGGTCGGCGGACTGGTAGAGCACTCCGTCGTTGTCGAGCATGAAATGCACGGACAGACCGCGCTGGTTGTGCAGCACGCGGAAGCAAACGAGCGATGAGGGGCAGCCGTCGTGGTGGATGACGAACTGGCGGATGCGCTCCTTGACCTGCGCCTCGCTCATCTTGCCGGCGGGATCGTCGTCCCAGCGCTCCCAGGACTTGCTCGCGCCCGAGCGCGGTCCAAGCCGATTGGGGACGTTGCATCCCTGCGCAGGCGCCCAGGGGAGCGGGCCCCGGCCGTCCTCGCACTCGCGGCGGTAGGCGTTGAAACCGCCGTCCTCCCACCAGAGCATGACCTTGGTGCCAATCTCGTAGACCTTGCCGCAAACCTGGAAGCCGGTGGCCATGGCTAGGCGCTGAAACGCGGCCGCGTGCAGAGAACCTGCAGATCGCGGGGCGGGAACAGGCGCTCCTCCGCGCCAGGCGCCCAGACGCGCACGCGGAACGTGAGCACGTGCACGCCGGCGAACGCGTCGGCGGCGGGACCGATGGGCGAGGCGCGGAAATAAAGCGCGGCGGCGCCCGCCTGCACGGCGCCGCGCACCGAACCCAGGTAGCGGCGGAACTTTCCCTGCCGCCGGTAGACGACCGCGGTGACGGGCGTGCCGTCAGCGACGCCCGGCACGGCGACCTCGATGACGGCCGTCTCGCCGAAGTCCACCCGGCGCTGGCGCCAGTGGGCCGCGAGCACCTGCGACCCGGCGTGACCAGTCGTAGCAGCGGCGCCCGCAGCGGCCGGTTCGTGCGCGGCGCCCGCGGCGGCGGCGGTGGCGGCACGGGGCGCCTTGGCGCCTTCCTCGCCGCGAGCCAGCGCCTCGACGGCGACACCGGCGATGCCCGCCGCCGCCAGCCCGCCGGCCGTGACCTTGAAGAACGTGCGCCGGCCCAGGCCGGCATCCTTTCCGGAGTCGTTGCCCGCGCCGCGGCCACCGTCGTTATCGTCGTGCATCGGCCCGAATTATTGCGCCGCCAGGCCCGAGCGTCCAGGGGTCCGCGCCCAGCCCGCGCGGCCCGGCAGGCCGAGCGCCAGCAACCGCAGGAGTAGCAGCGGCAGCGGCGGCGGCAGCGGCGACAGCCGCAGCGGCGGCGCCAGCGGCAGCGTCAGCGCCCCGCCGGCAACGAGCCCGGTCCGCCGCCGCTGGTGCCCACGCCGCGCGCATGCAGGCTCCGTTGGAAAGTTGCAACTCCAACAGTATACGCGTACGCCGCCGTCGCGGCGCGGCGGGCGGCGGCGGGCGCCTAGTTCAGGGCGCCGCTGGCGGCGGGAGCGAACAGGAGAGCGAGGCGATCGGCGGCGGCCCGCGCGGCCTGCCGCACGTGCGACAGGTCGCCGGAGTCGGAGTACACCACCGCGACGATCAACCGCTTGGCCACGGCCACGAGGTAGAAGGACGGGCGGTCGCCGTAGCTCTCCACATGCGAGTACTCGCCAACCTCGAGCAGGTCGTCGAGTCCGCCTTCCGCCGCCATGCTCGAATGGATGATGTCGAGCTGCGTGCTGACGGCGTAATACTCGTCGTCGCCCCATTCCACGACGACCTGACCGCTGGAATCGAGGATGCCGACCGCTTGAGCGTGCGCCTCGCCCCCGACCCGATCGCACTCCGCGCGCAGGCTCTGAACGAGATCCTGCATGTCTCTATTATGGCAACATTCCGCCCGGCCCCCCAGTTTGTATTGATCGTCAGCGCCGTACATGGAGCGGTGCGTCAATCGACCAAGCCAGCGGCGCAGCAGGCGGGGCGCGCGGGTCGTGCGCGCTGACCCGCAGCGTATACGTCCCAGCCGGAAGATCCGGCGGCGTGAGAAGTGCACCGGCGACTCCCACTTCGCGCGGGACAAAGGCAATATTGTCGGCGACGCTGGCGCGCGCCTCGCGCGGCTCCTTGCCGTCCCGGAACACGGGCACGCCAGCGGCGTCGAGGAGCACCGCGCCGAAGACAACTTCCACCCTGCGCACGCCGGGCGCGCGCGCCTCGTCGACGAACGGTGCCGGCGGTGCGACCAGGCGCACGTCGAACGGGACTGCCGCCCCTGCCGAAACGTCGCCTGCGCCGAGCACGAGCTCGAGGCGAGGCGCCGAGGGGGTGCCGCCGCCGCCGCCAGCCACCATCGCCGCCGTGAGCGGTGCCGGCGCGAGAGGCGGCGCGGGCAGCGCCCACTCGCCCCCCACGGTGCCGGCGTCGCCGGCGCCGGGTGGCGCCGCCTCGGCGACTAGTCGCAGCGGAACGGCCGGCAACGCCGCGGGCAGCCCCAGCGTGACAGCGACCTCGCGCGGAGAGCCGTCGGCACCGGACGCGAGGTGCGCCGGCGCAGCGCTGGTGGCCAGCACGGTTCCGTCGGAGCCGACGATGCGCGCGCGAACGTCGAGGCCAGCGCCCAGCACCGGTCCCGCCACGGGCAGGCGCGCGCGCACCGTGGTGGCGTCGGGCCCCAGCTCGGTGCGAGCCCAGGTGGGCGGGCCCATGGCCAAGCGCGCGGGCTCGACGCGCAGCGCGTGGCGCACGGCGGCGCGAACGTCGCCGCCCAGACGGTCCTGAGCTTCCAGCCGCACCTCGTAGGCGCCCGGCGTCAGCTCGGCCGGCAAGGTGATCCGGAAGTCCAGCTCGAGGAGCGGAGGAAACGCGACCCCCGCGGTACGGTATTCGGTGGGCGGTAGCTTCGTACCCGCCTTCGCGCCTGCCGCCCATAGCGACAGGTCGGTCGTGAGCCAGACCGACCGCCCGCCGCCGGGGGTCGACGCCGCGCTGAAATCATGGGCGAGGAAGCGGAGCATCACCTCCTCTCCGGCGCGGGCCGCCGCGGGGCCGGACGCCGCTTCGCCCGCGAGCGGCGCGACCAGCCCAAAACCAGGCGGCAGCACGGGCAGCGGCCACGGCAGGTCGACCGTCGTCTTCAGGACGCTACGTGCGCCCGAGAGGCCGTCGACCACCGCCAACTCCGCCAGATAGCGCGCGGGCGGCAGCGGATCCGGCAGCAGAAAATCGAGCGCATGGTCGAGCGCACCGCCCTCCGGGGCCGGCACGTACAAGGCCAGCGCCTCGGGCGCGCTGAAAGCGACGCTTCCGTCGTTCTCGCGCAGCGTGAGCGTCCCTGTGGCGAACGCCATCCCGTCGCGCGCGCTCAAGTGCTCCAGGTGTATCTGTAGGTGAAGGTGCCGGGCCTCTCCGGGCGTGACGACGAGCCGCCCGCCGTGCGCCGGGTCGTCCGGGTCGCCGCCCTTGGGTCCGCCACACTCCATCGTTAGCGCGGCCAGCAACGTGGCGACCGCGGCGGAGCTCGCCCGGAACGAGCGGCACGTGTGTGCGCGCGGCGACGACCTCCAGCAAGTCGTCGACGTCAGAGACGTCGTCGGCGCGGATGGCCCCAGCCGCTTCACGCGTCCCGCCGCGACCGCCGCCGAAAGCCGCCGAGCATCGAGGCGATCAAGACGGCGACGGCGGCCGCGCCGGCGTTGGCTCCCGCGCCCTCCCCGACCGCGCAACCGCAACCGCACGCGCGACCACCGCCCGCGCCGCCCCCGCCGTCCGCCGCCCCGCCGGGCCCGCCGTCGCCGCCCGCCGCGCCGCCATCCACCCCGCCGCCCAGGCCGGCGTCGGAGCCGCTCGGCCCGGTCGGCGCGCCACAATCGACGGGATTGGTGAACGCCTCCATGCCCTCCGGGCGCGGGCCGTACAGCGGCGCCGGACAGCCGAGCTCGAGCGCCCCCAGGTCCGGGCCGGCGCCCTGGTACCCCGCGTTGATGCCCGCCAGCACGAAGCCTACGTCCACGGCGTTGGAGCCCGGCGCCAGCGTCAGGTCCGGCGCCGGCGCAACCGCGGCCGCGTAACCCGGCGGCGCGGCATACCCCGACGCGAAGAGGGGGGGCGCCAGCAGCACGCCCGACCCCTCCACGGCGCCCGACGCCATCGCCGATGCGAAGCTCGGGTACAGCTGATTCACGCCAGCCACCGACCCGAACCAGAATTCGCCGTCGGGAAAATAGCCGTCGAAGTCCCAGCGCCCGCCGTCGCTGCCGGCGGTCCAGTCGACCGTGCGGCCGGCGGAGGTCACCGCCGGCCCCACGAAGAGATTGTTCAGAATGGAAAAGTGGTGCTGCGTGATGGGCGTCTGAAGATTCAACGCCAGGTCGGGGCTCACGAAGGTGTTGTGCCAGATGATCGCGCCCGACGGCTCGTAGACGCCTCCCACCGACTTCAGCTTCACTTGCTCGTCGGCGACGTTCACCACGACGTTGCGCAGCACGTAGGCCGGGCCACCATAGATGGGCTGCATGCTGATGGCGGTGTACACGTTGGTCCAGCGGTTCCCCCAGCAGCGCACGTTGCCTTCGGCGCGGTCCAGCTCGGTGCCGTCGCCGTAGATCTCCGAAATGTCGTTGCCGTAGAAATCGTACGCCCGCCCGCCTTCGGCGAAGTTGATCATCGGGTCACCGAACCCGGTGATGCGGTTGTGGCATACGACGTGGCCGTTGCCGTCGACCCGCACTCCCTGGTCGTCGGCATGCAGGCCCGCGTCGTCCGAGTAGACCAGCGGCCAGAGCAGCCGCCCCTCGATGACGTTGTCGCACACGTAGAAGTCGGCCTGGCCGGGCGCCGAGCCGATCCCGTGCACCACGTCGCGGATGTGCACGCGCCGCACGACGTTGCCCACCGCCCCCGCGCCCTGGAAGCGGATGGCACGTTCCCCGCCCTGAATCGTCAGGCGCTCCACGTGCACCCAGCTACCGTAGACCTCCAACACGTTGCAGCCCACGCAGCCGCCGCCGTCGATCACCACGCCGTCCTCGCTGGCGCCGCGCAGCACGATCGGATCGGCCTGCGTGCCGCTCGCGTTCAGCGTGAAGAAGCTCCCCGCGTAGATACCGTCGGCGAGCAAGATGACGTCGCCTGGCTGCGCGGCGGCGAGCGCGGCGGTCAGCTCGGTGGCGGTGGCCACGGGCACCGCGCGCGCCGTCGCCGGGTCGGCGGCCGGCACGGGACGCGTCGTGCCCATGAGCGCCATGGTCTCATCGACCGGCCCGTCGGCGTCCACCGCATGCAGCTCGATCTCGTAGGTGGTTCCCGGTGCCAGGTCGAAGATACTGCCGGCGAGCTGCTCCGGCACCGTCATGAACGTCACCGTCTCGGGCCAGACGCGGAACAGCGGCGGGCCGTCGCGCCAGGACGTGGTGCCCGCGGCGCGGTAGCGCACGGTGACGCCGCCGTCGCGGTCGTCGTCGTCGGTGATGAGCACCTGCACACCCAGCGCGTGGAGAGTCGGCGGGTCGAGGCGCACCTCCGCGACGCGCAGGATGTCGTCGGCGCGCGCGCCGCGCGGCGACGCGAGGCAAACCGCCGCGACCGCGCCGGCGATCAGGGCACGGACGGCGGCGGCACGGCCGCGGCGAATGGAACCGCTCATCGGACGATGATAACGCCGGGCGCGCCGAAGTTGCAGGCGCGGGCGCGCCGCACTAACGTTGGGCCATGTTCGACCTCGCGGGATGGCTGCGCCGACTCGGACTGGAGCTTCCGGCGGGCGACGCCGGCGAAGCACGATCGCTCGCCACGCTGCTAACGCCCTCGGCGCTGCGCGGCGAGCGCCCCTTTTGGCAGGCGGCGGCCGCCGCCGCGACACTGGGCGCAATCGCCGTGGCCGCGCTGATCGGCCTCGTCGGCGCTGCGCTCGTGACGCTAGCCCTGGGCGCGCTCCTTTTCCTGTGCACGGAAATCCTCGGGCTCGACCTCGAGATCGACCCGCGCGCCTTCGGCCGCTTCGGTGGCTTTTCCGGCTTCGGGGGCGCCGGCGACTGACGCCGCGGCGGGCCCGCGGCGCGCGACGGCGCTCGCGGCGGCGGTGGTGACGGCGGCCACGGCGGCGTGGGGCGGCGCCGGCTGTCCGCGGCGCGGCCACGACACGCCTCATCCGGACGCGGCGCTCGACGCCGGCGTCGACGACGCGCCCGCGCCGGCGGTCCATCCGCCCGGCTGGCGAAACGTCGCGCCGCTGGGCAAGGCGCCGCTGGAGCTGGCGGGCGCTCTCATTCCCCACGGCGCCGACGCGCTGATCGCCGGCGAGCCCGGTGAGACCGTCGTGTACGCACTCAAGCGGGATTACGCCTTGTCGGCGCTCTTTCACGTCGAGTTCTCCAGCCCGGCGAGCCCGACGCTGGGGCCCCCGCTGGTGCTGCGCGGTCCGAGCTCGGAGGCGACGCGGGTCGGCCGCTACCTGGCCTTCGCCGTTGCCGAGGCGGGCCGCCCGCCAGAGCTGTTGCTGGTCCGCGGCGGCGCACCGCCCCGCGTGATCGGGCGCGCACGCCTCGACGCGCCGATGCTCGGCCCGATCGCCGTTGCTGGAGACGTGGTCTACGTGGCGACGGCGGCCGCGATCGAGGGCCTGCCCGAGCCGCCGGACCCGCACCTCCTGGCGTTTCGCGCGACCCCGGGCGAGGGAGCCGGCGCGGCGGCGGAGGTCGAAGGCGCGCTCGAACCGCTCGGTTCGGTGCCCCTGCCCGCGCCGGCGCGCGCGCTCGCGGTGGTGGGGCGCCGCCTGGTGGTGGCGACAGGCGCGCCCGATCCGGTGCTGGTGCTGCCCCTCGACGACGCCGGCCGCCCCGCCCCGCGGGGCAGCACGCTCGGCTACCGCGTCGTGCAGAAGCTGGCGTTCCGCGAGTACGCCTTCGCCGCCGCGCCGCGCGCGCTGTGCGCCGCCGGCCCCGACCTGGCCCTGGCCTCCGACCCGCACACGACGTTCGTCGCCCTGCGCCTCGACCCCACGCCGCACCTGTCCTTCGCCCCGCCGTTCACACATTCGAAGGGCGGCGGGCTGCTGGCGGTGGAGACCGTGCCCGGCGGCGCCGCCCGCCTCTACCGCCTGCGCGGGCAGCGCCTGTTCGTCGACGCGCTCGACGCCGCGGGGCGCCCTACGCCCCTCGCCCGCCTGCGCCTCGGCCTGGGCGGCAGCGGCCGCGCCCTTGCTCTGGTCCCAGGGCTCGTCCTCGCCGCCGACGACGCGTTCGGTCTGTACCTGTTCCCCCGCTAGTGCCCAGGGCTCGTCCTCGCCGCCGACGACGCGTTCGGTCTGGACCTGTTCCCGCGCTAGTGCGCGCCCTGCGCCGCTGCGCGGGCCGCGCGCGCCTCTTCGCTCTTGCGCCGCGCCGCGGCCCGCCGGCCGTAGGCCCAGCCGATGAGGAGCGTCATGAAGAGCGGCGAGAGCGCCGCGCTCACCGCCAGGGCGGGGCGCGCGAAGAAGAAGTCGTAGGCGGCGACGATGCCGCGCGACACCAGGCCGCCCCACCACACGAGCCCGAAGATCGACGAGGCAATGACGAACGCGATGGCATTGGCGACCAGGAAGTACGTCCAGCCGCGCCGCCGGTTCGGCGGCGGCAGCTCCGTCGCACCCGTCCCGCCCGCCGCGCCCGCCGCCTCGCTCATCGACCCGACCCGGTGCTGCGCGAGCGGCTGATCTCGTCGAGGTAGTCGCGCCAGCGCTTCACCGCCTCCTCGCGCACGCGCCGCCCCTCGCCGGGATCGAACCCGAACGTGTGCCCCGTTACGCGCTGCAGGTCGCGGATGGCCGCCTCGCGGATGGAGCGCGTCTTGTCCCCCAACGCCTCCACCAGCCATTCGCGCCGGTCGCGCGTGGCGTTCTTCTCCCACCACGCCCGCCACCGCCGCGGCGAGTCGCCGAAGTCTTTGCGCGTCAGCTCGAACAGCGCTTGCCGCGCCGCCGTGGCCGCCGGCGCCTCGCCCGTCTCCAGCACGTCGATGAGCGCCGGAACAGCTCCGGCGAACCCGAACGCCGCCGCGGCGTCGGCGGCGTTGCGCTGCCGCGAGACGTGCGTGCCACGCAGCTCGCGCAAGAGCTGCTCGCGCACGCGCTCGAACTCGGGCGTCTCTGTCAGCCCGCGCAGGGCGCGGATGGAGGCGCGCCGCACGCGGTAGTCCGTGTCGAAGAGCCGCGGCAAGAGGCCCTTGACGCCCTCCGGGTAGGGCAGCGCGGTGAACGCGTACGTCGCGTAGAAGCGCA
The DNA here is from genome assembly GCA_036004705.1 of Myxococcota bacterium. Lineage (GTDB taxonomy): Bacteria > Myxococcota_A > Polyangia > DASYRF01 > DASYRF01 > DASYRF01. The sequence continues at coordinate 23,137 of DASYRF010000025.1, read as the reverse complement.
CGTCGAGGTTGTTGCGGATGAGGAGCGGCAGCAGGTACGGCACGGCCGCGTAGCCGAAGCGCACCACCGCTCTCAGCAGGTCGCCGCACTCTTCGATGGGGGGCAGGTCGTCCACGTCGTAGGCGAGGCGGTCGATCTGCGCCTTGCCGGGAAAGCGCTCGATGAGCCAGCGCAGCGCCGGCTCGCCAATCTCCACGAGGCGCTCGATGGCCCGCTCCTTTTCGTGCGACTCGGCGGCCGCTGCGCCTGCGCCGTCGACGATCTGAATGAGCGTGAAGAGGTCGGGGCCCTCGGGGCCGAGGTCGCCGCGGTCCAGCCCCGGCTCGCGCATGACCGTGCCGCCGAAGGTGCCTCCCGCCCCGCCGCTCGCTTGCAAGTCCGCCGCCACCTGGCCGGCGACGCGCCCGTCCACGTCGCCGTCGTCGCTGAAATCGCCGACGGGCACTTCGAGCGACGCGCCCGACGAGGCGAGATCGCCGCCCGCGCCGCCCGCGCCCGCGCGTCCAGCAGCGCTCGCCGCTACGCGGGGCCCGGCAGGCCGATCGGTCGTGTGGGCGATGATCGCGTCGGCGATGGAATCGGCGGAGTCGGCGTCTGGGCGGCCGAAAACGAGGCGCGAGCTGCGCGCACCGTCGGCGCCACCCACGACCGCCGAGACACCGCCGCCCGGCCCTGCGACCGGAGCCCCGGCGCGCGCCGCGCGCTCTGCGAACGACCGCCCCGCCGCGGTCGGCGCCGCCGGCGGCGGGCTCCACGAATCCTCGTCCGGCATCGCTTCGATGTGGTCGAGCCCCGGCGCGTCGGAGCCCCCCTCGCCGCTGGCACCGCCCGGCGCGCGCGTCAACAGAATGGGCGGCGCCTCGCCCGGGGCCGTCCAGCGGTCTTCCTCGTCGGGCACGTCACGCGGCTCGCCCCAGCCAACCGAGCCTGTGAGGGCGTCGCCGAGCGCGCGCGCGTCCATGTCTCCCGGGCGCGCCGCCGGATCGGGCGCCCGCTCCGCCGCCCGCCCGAACGCGGCGTCCGGCCCGGACGAGGACAAAGCGGAAGAAGGGGGCTCCGGAACGGCAGTCGCCGCCATCGGCACAGCCACCAATGGAAGTACGGCGGCGCTCAGCTTTCCGGGGCGCGCCTCGTCCGCCGCGGGCGCGGCCGAGAAAGCGGACGCCTGGGCCAGCGGCGCGTCAACCGCCTTGGCGGGCAGATCGATCGCGCGGCCGGCGAGCTTTCCTTCGGCCGCCGCGGCTGCGGCGCCGGCGCTCGCGCCTTCCCCCCGCTCCGCGCCCAAGGCGTCGGCCGCGGCCGGCCGCGCCGAGTACTCCGCCCCTTTGCGCGCGAGCAGCAAGCGCTCGAATGCCCAGGTGACCTCCTCGGCCATCGGCATCAGCTCGCGCACGTGATCGATCTTCACCTGATGGAAGTCGTTGTCTCCGTAAACCAACGCGACCACGCGCTTCTTGATGAGCACGGGCAGCACGAAGATCGTGCGCGGCAGCTTCCGGCCAAGGCGCGCCAGCAGCGCAAAGCTCTCGTCGTCGGCCGGGGCGGGGCCCAGATAGAAACGTTTGGCGTTGAACGCGCGCTGCAGGAACGAGGGGCGCGCGAGCTCCGACGCCGTGCGCCTGAGCTCGTCGAGCGGCACCGCCAGCCCGAGCCCGGCGTAGGCGGTGGCATGCTCGCCGAACACGACGAAGAGCGCGACCGCCTGGAAGAACTTGCCTGTGTACCGCAGGGCGGCGTCGAGGATCTCGTCGCGTGACGCCGCGCGACCGAGCGCGGTCGTGAGGTCGGAGAGCGTCCACTCCACTCGCGCCTCGTCCAGCCGGACGCCGGTGACGCCGCCGCCCGCGCGCCTGGCGGCAGCGCCTGCCGCAGCGGCCGGAAACGAAGCCACCATCGCCGCGGGCGCCGACGCGGCCGCCGCCGGCGCCGGCGCCGGCGCGCCCAGGTCGGTTTCGGCGGCCCCGGGCGCCGTCAGGGACGCGGTCCCGGTCTCGGGCGTGGCTCCGGCCGCGGCGGGTCCTTCCGCCGCACCCTCGCTCTCCAGCGAGGCGAGCAGGCTGGCCGTCTCAGCGCTCAGCCGCAACCTCCGCGCGCCCGGCGCAGACGACCGGTCCGAAGTGCCCGGCGGAGCCGCCCCGGACACTGCACGTTGCGCGGCCGGCGCCGGCGCCGGCGCCGTTGCCTCCCCTGGCGCAACGCTGACGACGGGCGCGACCGCGACCGCCGGGGTGGCGCGCGACGCGTCCACCGCCGACCCCTCCGGCCGCTTCACGGGGCCCAGCTTCGTGGCTAGCGCCTGGAAGCGCGGGCTCATCGAAACGCCGTAGGCGCGCTCCAGCGCCTGATGCAGGCGCACCTCCGGCACGACCCATGGCTCCACCAGCAGGCTCAGCGTGAAGCCCAGGTGGTCGAGAAACGCGCGGTCCAGCTCCTCCGTGCAAACCACGCGCAGCGACCGCCCGTCCACCTGCACCGGGACCATCGCGCGCTCGGTCGCAATGGCCGGCGCGATCAGCTTCATGGCCTCGGGGTCCACGCGCTCGAGCGCCCAAGCGGGCGGGACCCCTACGCCGGCCGAGCGCGCCAGGTATTGCACCAGGACGCTCTCCTCCAGTGCGCTCAGCTCGAGGAGGTTGGTGTCGAGCAGCCCTCCATAGATCACCTGGCGGCGAAAGGCCTGCTCCAGCGTCTTGACGCTGACGACCTGGTCCTGCACGAGGAGCGAGCTTAGACCAGAAGTCATGGGGAGCCGGAGGTGGAGACCATGGCACCACCGCGGGAAAGCGCTCGCTGCGGATGTAGCATCGTGGCGTCGCGCCTGTCAATTTCGGCGCGGGTGAACTAGGCTCGCGCGCCATGGCGCCGCCTGCCGCCGCCGACCTCGTTCGCGCCGCCCTCGCCGCCTTGCCCGCGAACGCGCTGCGCGCCCTGGTCGCCGACGCCCTACGCCTGGAGGGCTTCGCCCGCCTCAGCGACGCGCCGCGCGGGTCGCTCTGCGCCGAGCGCGTCGAGCTGCGCCACCACGGCGCCCCGGCGGAGCGCGTGCGCTGGATCGTCCGCACCGTTCCGGCCGACACGGGCGAGGCGGCGCTCCTCGAGCACGTGCGCGCCGCCGAAGCCGACCTCTACGTGTGCGCCGCGCGCCGGCTGCTGCTGTGGTGCGCCGGCGCAGTGCCGCCCTTCGTCGCGCGCATGAACGAGCACCTCCCCGCCCGGCAGCGGGTGGAGGGCTGGAGCGGCACCCGCCTCGCCGCCTTGTGCGAACACACGCCCGCGCTTCTGGCGCGCCACCTCCCGCGGCTCGCCCCGGCGCCCGCCGGCCCCTACGACGGATGGCGGGTGTTGTTCTTGCACGACGGCTCGCCTCTCGACGAGCGCGTCCTGCGGAAGCTGCAGCAGGGCGGCGCCTGGTGCCTGCCGGTGAACCTGCTGGCGCAGGACGCGGTGCGTGAGGGCGCGGGCGACCTGCTGGCGGAGCAGTGGGACCTGGTGGCGGCGCTGGCGGGCGATGCGGCGGGCGCCTCGCTCACGGCGTCCGCCGTGGAGGCGCTGGCGGCGCACCTGGCGCGCGGCGGCGACGTGCTATGGAACCCGTGGGTGGCGTGGGCGTCGCATGTCGCCGAGCTGCAAGGGCTGGGTGCGCTCCTGCCGGTGGAGATCGCGGTACCCGCCGACACGCCGCCGGCCGAAGCGGTGCGGGAAAGGCGCGAAATGCGCGTCACGACGGCGGCGACGCCGCACCCAGCCACGCGCGGGCTGGCGGACGCGGCGCCCTTCACGCTGGTGAACACGTTCGAGCCGCTGCGCCTCGGTGAGGGCGCGACGGCACTGGCGGCGTCGGACGACGGCACGCCGCTCCTGGCCGTAGCGACGCGCGGGCGCGGGCGCTCGGTGTACCTCAACGCCAGCGGTCACAGCTGCGCGAGCTTGGCGCCGCGCTGCACGCCGCTCGACGACGCGCCGGCGCTGGAGGCGCTGCTGTGGGCGACGCTCGGCTGGTTGCGAGAGACTTCGGCGGCCGCGTCCAGCACGGCAGGCGGCGCAGCGACGGAGCGGGCCGGCGCGACGGCGAGCGACGCGACGGACGGCGCCAGGGGGGAAACGCCAGACCGACCCGTCAGGGGCACATGACCTCGGGCAGCCCCGCGGTCCACGACTCAGGGCAGTCGCAGTTCATCGTCCAGTCGGTCGAGACGGCGCCGTTGCCGCAAAGGGGCACGACGAGCGTCGGAAAGTTTTCCGCGTTCGAATCGATTTCCAACCAGGCGCTGTCCGGCCCGATGTCGGGCGGTTCGTAGACGAAGCGCACGAGCAGCGCCTGCTCCGAGGCGACGGTGCTGCCGACGGGCGGATCCACCTCGAGGCTGTTGAAGGCGCAACGGTCGTCGCCCACCAGGCGCAGCGCGGCGATCGACAGCGCGTCCGTGCCGTAGTTGTCGATCTCGAGCGTGAACATGTAGCCGCCGCCGCCGACTTCCTGGTTGCAGAACGAGACCGGCGCGAGGCGCGGGCAAATCTGCGGCGCTTCGGCCAGGCAGGTGGGCTCGGCAGGCGTGCAGACGTCGGCGCCCGCCGGCGGCTCGCATTTCGGCCCACAGCCGGCGGCCAGCCCCGCTGCTGCCGCCGCTGCCGCCACCGCTGCCGCCGCCGCGGCCCCGCGCCTCGCCCTCACCGCCACCGTTCGCAGCCGCGTCATTTCATCTCCTCGACGTCCACCTTCAGGTAGTAGTCGCAGACCGCGTCCGAGAAGAACTCCAGCAGATGGTCCCCGCCTTGCTGCACCATCCGTTCCTGCTCGAACAACTGGTCGTCCCCCGCCAGGGTGAACAGGTCGGCGCCGTTGGTGTTGTATTCGTAGCTGAACGTGCACCCCGGCTCGAACCAAGTGATCTGCGTCTCCGTACCGGCGGCCTCGAGGTTGGTCAACAGAAGCCGCACGCGAATCACGGCCGGTCCGTCAGTGCGTACGATGAAGCGCCGCGCCTCGGGAAAGCGCCCGCTCAGGAACTCCGCGTCAGGGGTGTTGGTCGGCTCCAGGCGGCAGCCGCCGGCGGTGGTGCAGATGAAGAAGTTGTCCACGCAGCGATCCTCGCGGAGCCCGACCGTGAAGGCCGAAGCCGCGGACCCCTCGCAGCCCGCCGCGGCGACCGCCACCAGGGCCGCCCCCAACAGCGCGGCCGCCGCGCGCGACGCACCATTGCAAGCCATGATGCCCCATCATACATCCCTCGCGCACACGCGCGTAGGGTCGTTCCCGACGCTCCGTGGCCTTCACGACTGCCCCGCAGGTCAACGAGCCGCGTCCGTTCGGTCCGTCCGTTGACAGGTCGCGGGGCAACCTCGACAATCCGAGGCGGTGGCAGAAGACGCACGAGTGACGCCGCCGCACCGGCGACGTGCCGGCTCGGAGAGGCCCATCGCCGTCGTCGCGGCGATGACGCTCGCCCTGGGGGCGGGGGCGGTCGCCGGCGCGCCGGCGTGGGCGGCGACTGTGGATCGTTGGATCGTACTGGCGGCGGGGAGCGAGGGGCTGCCAGGTGCGCCCGAGGCGCTCGCGGCGCTGCGCGCCGGGCTGCGTGCGGCGCTGCCCGACGCCGAGATCCTGACGCCGGAAGACGTGGCGGCGCGCGCACGCGCGGCGGACGAGGCGAGCGACGCGCCCGCACGCGCGCGCACGCTGCTGGACGAGGCGCGTGGGCATCGACTCAAGCTGGAATCGGCGCTGGCGGTGGCAAGCTGCCGCGAGGCGCTGTCGGTGGCGGGGACGACTCTCCTGTTCTTCCACGACCGCGCCGCGCTGGCCCAGATGCAGCTCGCGCTGGCCGCGGCTGAGATCGAGGCCGACCGGCTGGTTGCCGCCCGCGCCACCCTGCACGAGGCGCTGCGAACTGACCCCGCGCTGCGCGTAGACCCTGGACGCTTCAGCCCCGACCTCGTGGCGCTCCATGCCGAGATCCTCAGGGTCGGTGCGGAGCCTCCACGCCCGCCGACGACGGCGGAGCTGGCCAGGCTGGGCGCGGCGATCGGCGCCACGGCGATCGTCGTCGCCACAGTAGAGCTGCTGGGCGAACGCCCCACCCTGCGCGCGGCCCTCTTCGAGCCCGCCCGCGGTGATTTCGCGCGCGTCGTGAGCGAGCTTTTCGATCCGTCGTCCGGGCTGCCGTCTCGGCCGTCGTCCGGGCTGCCGTCCGGGCCGTCGTCCGGGCCGTCGTCCCCAGCGGACGCTGCCGTCGCGCCATCTGCAAGGCCCGCGGGCTCCGGCGTCGCACCATCGCCCGCGGCGGCGGGCGCCGCCGTCGCGCGCGCGCTCGCCCTCGGACCGACCGCCGCGCCGTCGCCGGTCTCCGTTCCCGCGGCCGCCTCTACGCACGCCCCGTCCGGCCCGGGCGCGCCCGCCGCATCGCTCGCGCCGGGCGTCACGCCGCGACCGCCGTTGTGGCGGCGGCCGCTCTTCTGGACCGGCGTCGGCGCCGGCGCGGCGCTGGTGGCGGTGGCGACGGGCGTGACCGTGTCGCTGCTGCGCCCCGCCGCCGTGGACGTCATCCTGGAGCACCCCGGCCAATGAGCCGCCTCGCCCGCAGCCACGGTCGGGCCGCGGTCGCCCGGGCGGCCCTCGCTGTCGGGGCGCTAGCCGTCGCCGCCGCCGGCCTCGCCGCCGCGGGCTGCACGCGCGAGGTGGGCACACTCTCCATCGCGCTCCTGCGCCCGCTCTGGGTGTCGCAGGACCCCTTCACCGCGCAGGGCGGCGTGGCCGACCTCGCCAGCCTGCGCGTGCGCGTCGAAGCAGACGACCTCGGCGTCGTCGAGCAGAGCTTCCCCTACGACCCCGGCGGCGCCAGCCACCTCGGCGCCATCGCCGTCGGCGACGGACGCGTCATCACCGTCGAGGGGCTCAACGCCAGCGACAACGTCCTCTTCCGCGGGCGCTCGCTTCCCGTCACCATCCGCGCCGGCCACAACGCTATCAGCCTCTACGTCTCGCACCTCGGCTTTTCCCTCGCTTCCACGCCGATGGCGGCACCGCGGTTCGGCCACACCGCCACCGTTCTCGCCGACGGCCGCGTGCTCCTCGCCGGCGGCGCCGCCACCGTCGTGCAGCTGCCCGGCGATCCCGCGCCGGCGCTCGTGGACGAGGCAGCCGGCGCCGAGATCTTCCATCCCACGTCGGCCGCCTCGGTGGCCACGGTGCGCGCCACGCCGCGCGCCTTCCACGCCGCCGTGCGCCTGGGCGCGCGCGTGCTCCTGAGCGGCGGTCTGGGCGTGGACGGGCTCGCCCCGCCGGCCGAGCTGTTCGACCCGACCACCGGCATGGGGCTCGCCCCCGACGCCGGCTTACCGATGCCACGCGCGCACCACGCCGCCGCGCCGCTCGCCGGGGGTGGCGCGCTCGTCGCCGGCGGCACCTCGTCGACTGGCGCCGTGCTCAGCGCCGCCGAAGTCATCTCCGAGGATCAGGCTTGCGGGTTCGCCTGCTCGACCGACGCGCCGATGGCGGCACCGCGTTCCGGGCTGCAGCTCACGCCGCTCCCCGACGGCACGCTGCTCGTCACAGGTGGCTTGCAGGACGAGGCCGGCACCCTCGCCCCCGGCGCCGAGCTCTACGATCCCGCGACCCGCTCGTTCCGCTCGGTAGGCGAGCCGCTCTACCCGCGCGCGTTTCACACGGCGACCGCGCTCGACGACGGCCGGGTGGTGCTCATCGGCGGACTCTTCGCCGGTGCCGGCGCCGGGCCCGGCGGGCTGGAGCCGTGCCCTTACATCGAGGTGTACGACCCCGCCACGGAGTCGTTCGCCGTACCCGAATCGATCGACGCGGTGTTGCGCGTCGCGCGCTGGCGCCATACGGCCACGCTTCTGCCCGACGGCACGATCCTGGTGGTGGGCGGCTGGAGCACGGACCCAGGCTTGCCGTTGCCCGAGGCCGTGCCGCGCGCCGAGCGAGTGCGGCCGCGCTTCGATTTCGCGACCAGCGAGGATGCAAACATGACGGTGCCGCGGGCCGGCCATACGGCGACGCTGCTTGGCAACGGGATGGTCCTGATTGCCGGCGGCGCGGCACAGATCGACAGCGAGGTGACCGATGTGGCCGAGATCTACAATCCGTAGGGACGGCGCGCTCGCGGCCGATCGGAATTGCGGCGCGGCTGCGGCGCCCCGCGCGGCGGTGTCACGGGCGGCGGCGACGGCGGTGGCGCTTGCCGTCGTCGCCGCGGCGGCCGGCACCGGGACCTGCGCCTGCGGCGGCAACGGTGGGCGCGACGGCGGCGGCGGCGGGCCGGACGCCACGACGGACGGCGGCACACCGTGCACGGTGCCGACGGTCAGCTGGTCGGCGCCGGCCGTCGTGGACTCCTCGGGATCCGGCTACGAGAACGTGCTGCGCTTCACCGCCGCGGGCGACCCGTGGGTGGCGACCATCCGCGGACCCGTGGGTCAGGGCACGTGCATGTTCGGCGGGCTCGTCGACACCTACGACATCCTCTTCGTCGAGCCCGACGGCACCGGCGGTTACACGCCGACCATCGTCAACACCACCTCGTACGTGTACCTCGCGGGGTTGTCGATGGAGATCTCCCCGGGCGGTGACCCCTGCATGGCGTTCGCGGGAACGGGCACGGGCGCACCGCCGACGTTGAGCTGCGGCGCGCACGACCTGCTGTTCGCCTGCCGCGCCGGCGGGGCATGGGCCGCGCCCACCACCGTCATCGCCGACTCGAACACCGGCGAATCGTGCGGGACGGGCGGGCAGAACGTCTGCAACGTCGGCGACGTCACCGGCATCTGGGCGGCGCTGGGCTTCAATCCGTCGGGGGCGCCGGGCATCGCCTACCGCGACCAGCACTTCGGCTGGAACAAGTGCGACTTCGCCAGCGCCGACCTCGAGCTCGCCACGGCGCCGAGCATCGCCGGCGGCTGGTCGAGCACGGCGATGGACCCCTCCGAGGGCGGGGGCGAGTACCCGGATCTGGAGTACGACCTGACCGGCGCGCCGATCATCGTTCACGGTTCGTACGGCGACGGGCTGGAGCTGACGCGCTACGCCGCCGGCGCCTGGACGACGACGCTGCTGACGCCCGACCCGCCCGGCGAGCGCCCGCAGATCGAGGTCGCGCCCGACGGCACGATCTGGGTTGCCTACTTCGCGCAGCTGGGCGCCTCCGGGACGCTCACCGTCATGCGCTCGACGGACGACGGCACGACCTGGACGCCCGAGAGCGTCGACACCAACGGCGTGACGGGGCAGTTCCCGTCGCTGCGCCTCACCGCCGACGGCCTGCCGGCGGTCTCGTACTACCGCTGCAGCGACCCGGGCGGATCGAGCTGCGACACGAACGACGACGCCTTGCGCTTCGCTTACTACGCCTGCGGCGACTGGCATGCCGCCGAGGTGCCCGGCGTGGCGGACAACATGACGTTCGCCGGCATGTGGTCCTCGCTGGACTTCGACCCCGCGGGCAACCCGGGTGTGGCCTACCAGGAGCAGTTCTCCGACCCCGGCGGAACGATCTTCCGCAGCGTGAAGCTCGTGCGCGGAGAATGGCAATGACGGGCGCGACCATCGGGCGCGCACGGAGCGCGGCGACGGCCGCAGCGGCGGCGGCGGCGGCAACGACGACGGCGGGCCTTCTCGCCCTGGCGGCGGTGGCGGCGGCGGCGGCGGCGACCGCGGGCTGCGGCAAGCCCTGCACGCTCGACGGCAGCGAGGGGCAGGCCCTGTCGCTCGAGTTCGACCGCTGCCAGGCGGCGCTGCAGATGGGACGGTACCTCATCGTGGAGTACGTCCTCGACGACGGCGTCTCGGAGGCAGCGCAGCTCACGGTCGACACCATGCTCTGCCCCATCGAGCCCAACGCCGAGCTCGACTTCGCCGGCTGCGCCTTCCTGGGGCGCACCGTCCCCGACGGCACCGATTTCCCCGCCGTCGAGATGGGCACCGTCGTGCTCTTCCAGTGGGGTGGCGTCGGCGATACCATCGATGGCGAGTTTCACGTGCTGTTCACCAACGGCAACACCCTGAGCGGCGAGTTCCGCGCCGAGCTCGTGGACCGGAGCTGATGACGACGACGCGCGCCGCGACCCTGGCCTGGCCTGCCGTTGCCGTGGCCACCGCTGCGGCGCTGGCGGTGGCGGCGTCGGGCGCGGCCTGCACCAACGCGGCGCTCTACCGTCCGGGTTACGAGCCCGACGCGCCCAACAAGCTCACGCTCTCGGGGCGCATCTGCACCGAGGACTTCCAGCGACGCCGCTTCCCCGTGAAGGTGGCCTTCGTCATGGACTCCTCGCCGGAGATTCTGCAGAACGACCCGACCAACTCGCGCGGCGCGCAGCTGATGCAGATCGTGTCGCGCTTCGCCAACGACAACTACAGCTACGCGTTCATCCAGTGGGCCGCCGACACGTTCGACCCGACGCTCCTGGGCACCTACACGCGCGACCCGGCCCTCATCGACCAGGCGCTCCTGGCGATGGCCGGCAACCTCCCCTGCGGGAACGGCTGCCGCGACTACGCCTCTGCCGTCAGCCGCACCGACAGCCTCGTCAGCGGCGACATCCTCTCCACGCCGCTCGGGCTGGTGGCGCGCAGCAAGTACGTCGTGGTGTTCCTGGCCAACGGCCCGCCCACGCCGGCGGTGCCGGTCGACGACCGCGGCACACCCGACCCCGCCGACGACTGCGACCAGACCTGCGTGCTGAAGGAGCGCGTGGCCGCCATCCGCGACTTCGCCCTCGCCAATGGCGCGGTGGAGATGACGTTCCACGGCATCTACGTGGACAACTGCGCGCTCTCGCCGGCGCAGAACGACGCGGCGGCGGCGCTGGTGCAGGAAATGGCCTTCGCCGGGGCGGGGGCGTTCTTCCGCGTGGGCATCCCGCACGAGTGCTACGACACCGACGCCGCCGGCGCGCCGATCGACAACGACGGCGACGGCGCCGCCAACGCCTTCGACCCGGACTGCGCGGGAACGACGTGCGGCTTCTGGGAATCGCCGAGCGCCATGACGCCGGTGACGCCGGTGAGCTTCGCCTCCCTGGACTTCGACCCGGCGCGCAGCCCCTTCATCAAGAAGTCGCTCATCGTCAGCAACGTGAACGTGCTCCCGGCGGCGGACGGCGTGCGCATCGACAGCGACGCCGACGGGCTCGGCGACGACGAAGAGACGGCGATGGGGCTCGACCCGGTGGCGCGCGACACCGACGGCGACGGGCTCAGCGACCTGGTGGAGCTGTATTACACGGCGCTGGGGCTGAGCCCCAGCCTCAAAGAAGCGCTGCCGCCGGTGGGGTGCGCGGGCGACCCGCCGTTCACCGACGCCGACGGCGACGGGCTCGACGACGACAAGGAGCTGGACCTCGGCACCGATATGGACGTGCCCGACACGGACGGGGACGGGCTCTGGGACTGCGAGGAACGCGTGGCCGGCACGAACCCGACCCTCTTCGACAGCGACGCCGACGGCGTGCCCGACGGGCTGGAGCTGCGCGGCGGCACGATCGCCGTGTCGGTCGACCAGAACCTCGACGCCGACGTGGACGGCGTCACGAACGGCGATGAGATCGCGCACCACTCCGATGCCGTGGCGTACGACCGCAACAACCAGCTCACGTTCGACTACCGCTACACCGAGATCGACGAGGGCCTGCAGACGCTGCCCTACATCGAGCAGCCGGTGGCCGTTTCCGGGGTGACGGTGGAGACGATGTCGCCCGGCACGGCGCTCGGGGCCGGAACGCTGAGCTGGGACGCCGCGGCCATGACGCTGACGTGGACGCAGTCGGGCGACACGCCGGGAGCGCCGGTGACCATCGGCGGCGACGGCCTCTTCACGCTGCACTCGGGGAGCTCTTGCGTGCTGCGCGGAACGTGCGGATGCGACCTCGACAACCCCGACCCCGCCGAGTGCGAATGCGGCGCCGTGCCGTGCGATCCGGGTAACCCCTTCGCCACCTGCGGCAGCGACGCCGTTTGCGACACGAGTACGCTGCGCTGCTGCGAGCCGGGCACCGACCGCAGTCTCACCGTGCGCGTGACGACCTACGCGCTTCCCATGGAGAGCCTCGACGAATTCCTGAACGTGGGCGAGACGGAGCGCGACTGCATCAGCTTCCGCGTGCGCAACATCACGCTCGTGGAGACCGGGCTCGACCCGCTGGTCGGCGTGGGCGGCATGAACAGCGTGTTCGTCTTCTTCGGGCAGGTGCCGGTGGAGCGCCCGATGAGCTATCCGCTCTTCCGCGTGGCGCTGGTGCGCGTGCGCTACCTGGAGGCGACCAGCGATGCGCCGGCGCTGCGCGATCCTGAGTCGTCCGAGATCCCTCTGACCGACGACGACTTCGTCGTATACGAGTACTGACGTGCGCGCGCAGCGCTGGTGGCGCGGGCTGGCGGCGCTGTGGCTGTGGGGCGCAGGCGGCTGCGGCGGCGAGAAGCCCGAGGAGCTGCCGCCGGAGTGCCTCGACGACGAGCTGCTGGCGGACGCATTCGGCACGATCAACGCGAGCACCCTGGCGCGCGTGACCGTGAAGAACCGCACCGTCGGCGTCGACGACGGAACCGGCAACGTCGAGGTGACCGCGCTCTCCACGGTGAGCGCCACGTTCTACGACATCAGCGGCGTCGACGTGGAGCCCGCGCCAACCGTGGCGGTGCCGCCGTCGGTCGCCTGCCTGGGCATCGTCGGCATCCCGGTGCAGACGGGGTCGCCCGCCCCGCTCCTCGTGGACTCGGTGACGTTGTCCGGCGGAGAGCTGGACGCGCCGCTGGCGCTGGCGCCGGCGATGCCGGGCGGAAGCGACGGGCGCTGGGGGACGGGCGCGTTGACCGACCTGGTGCTCGGTGGACCCGAGCTGGCGCTGACGATCGACGTCTACAGCCCCGGCGCTGCCGGCGCCTTTCCGGGCTTCTCGCTGACGCTGCCGACGCCGGCCGACCCGGTGGTGACGTCCCCCGACATGACGAGCTACGTACCGATGGACCGGGACCTGGTGGCACGCTGGGAGCCCGGCGGGAACGGCGATCTAATGGAGCTGTCGCTGCGGCCGGTGCTGCCGGTCGGGGACACCCGTGTCTGGCAGCTCTTGTGTTACACTCGCGACGACGGCTGCCACCGGGTGCCCGTGGAGGCGGTGCAGTGGGTGACTTCCATCGGCGCCACGGATTACAACTTCGAGCTGACCCGTCATCGTCTGATCGTGGCCGACGTCGGGACGATGCCAGGCGACAGCGTCGTGGTGACGCTGATGAGCGGCTCGCACCTCGCCCCTGCCACCCCCTAGGCCGGGCCGAGAGGAGAGCAGGGCGATGCACCGCAACTCGCTGATCTTCGCGCTGGCCGTCGCGGTGGTGCTCGCCGCCTCTGTGCTGGCCGCGAGGCGGGCGCACGCCGGCGCGCACCCGGCCGCTCCGCCTGTCGCGGCAAGGGGCACCGCCGCGATCGACCCGCCGCATGCCAAGAAGAAGCCGGCCCCCGTCAAGCCCAAGCCGGCGACGGGCGCGCCGGGCGCCGCGCCGGTGACCAGCGGCTCAGCGGGTCCGTCCGGCTCGGCCGCTCCGGTGGCAGCGGCAGGCGCCGACGACGACGGCGGCGTGATCGAGACGAAAGGTGGTACGGCGCGCGTCGATTTCTCCGAGGCGACGATCGAGGCGACCGGGGCCAAGGCGGGCGCCGTGTACTTGTACGAGCGCTCCGACAGCGACCTGCTGTCGATCGTGCGGCTGCGCACGAGCTACCGCGACGAGCTGGTTCGCACGGTGTTCTCGCCCGGCGACGCGGAGCCAAAACCCAAGGCGAAGACGCCCAAGCCGTCGGCCACGCCCGCAGCGACGCCAGCCGCTCCGGACGCGGCCAAGGGCATGCTCAAGCCGCCGCCGCCGCCGAAGGGCAAGGGCAAGTGACCCGACACACGCGCGCCGGGTGGAGGTCCTTCCTCTTCTAGGAAGGGACGGCCGGTGAGCTCGGGACCTTCGACCGGCACGGCCGGCGTGGCCATCGAGGTCTTCGTGTTCCGCGAAGGCCGCTATCTTGGCTCGACCGTCCTGTCGCGGGCGGAGGTCGTGCTGGGCTCGGCGCCGACCGCCGACGTCGTGCTCAAGAGCCGGCAGGTGGCGCCGAGCCATGCGCTGGTGACGGTGGAGGAAGGTCAGATGGTGCTGACCGACCTCAGGAGCCCGAGCGGGTCGTTCGTGAACGGCCACCGGGTGGAGCGCGTGTACGTGGGGCCGCTGGACGAGGTTGGCATCGGCTCCTTCGCCATCAAGCTGGCGATGCACCAGAGCGGCGCGCGCGCGCCGGTGTTCGAGGGCACGCAGGTCGTGAAGCTGCCGCCGGCGGGCGCGTCAACGGCGGCGGCCGCTGCGGCCGCCGAGGAACCGGACGACCGCACCGATCCGGGCCACGTGCTCGACCTGGAGTCGGACGCGCGCACCAACGTGGTGCCGATACCGGCGGCGCCCTCGCCGGCAGCGCGGCCAGGTCGGGGCGACACGCTCGACCTGCACCCGTCGAAGATGGCGCCGCGGGCCGAGGCGGACGACCCGTGGGCGGTGTCCACGGCGCGCGACCGGAACCCGCTCGCGGCGGCGGCGGCGAAGATCCTGGAGCAGCGCGCCGCGACGAGCGCGCCGCCGGGAGGGGCGGCGGCGGGCGCTCGCCCCTCGGTGAGCGCCGCCCGCTACTCGGTGGTGCCGTCGGCTCCGGCGATGGCGTCGGGCGCGCCGCCCGCGTTCGGCCTGCCCGACGAGGCACCGACGGCGCCGGTCACGATCCGGGCCGACAGCACGGCGCCGGAATTCAGCTCGGACTTCGAGGTCGACGTCACCTCGCAGGTCGGCACTCCGGCCCTGGGCGTCCTCGCGGCCGCCGCGCCGTCGACGGGCCGGCCCTACGCTCCACCGCCAGCTTATCCTGCGCCGGCGTCGCCGCCGGTCCAGGCGCCGCCGGCGTTTGCGCCGCCCGCGCCGCCGGCGTTTGCGCCGCCCGCGCCGCCCGCGTTTGCGCCAGCGGCGCCACCGAGAGCCATACCGCCCGCGCCGTCGCCGTCGAAAGCGAGCGGCGCTGCGACCGCGCCTCACGCAGCCGGCGGGCCTGCCTCGCCGTCCGCCGCACCCGCCATGGTGGGCTTGGCGGCTTGGGCACCGCCGTTGCCGGACGCACCGCTCTACGACGCGCACGACGCTGACGACGACGACGACGACGAGCGCGAGCCCTTCCCCTGGGTGGAGCCGTTCTCGGTCACCGACGCGCTGATCACCAGCGGCAGCGACGTGCGCGCCGACCCGACGCGTCCGGCGGCGGTGACGGCCGTGCACACCCGCGAGGGCGCGCTCGTGGCGGTCCACCGCGTGGGAAGCGGCGGCAAGCTGCACGTGGGCAAAGAGCATTTCTTGCTGGTGCACGGTCGCGGCGAGGGCGGCGGCTCGATGTACTTCCGCGAGACCTGGCACGGCGTCGTCTGCCAGGCCGGGCTGGAGCGCCCGCTGACGACGCTCATGGCGACTGCGCCGGTGGCGCGCCGCGGCGTGCGCGTCACGGCGCTCGGGCTGGGCGACTGGGCCCAGATCGAGACCGAGCGCGCGGACGTCTATCACCTGCGCGTCGTGCGCCCGCCGCCGGTCGCCGCACAGAAGTTCGAATGGCCGCTGAAACGCGACCACGGCTACGTGCTGGGCAGCTCGGCCGTGGTGCACGCCGTCGCGCTCCTCCTGGTGGGCTGGCTGGCGAGCCGCCCGACGGTCGTCGACACCGAGGAGGTCTACGCAGTGATCGACACCAAGGAGCTGAAGCTCGACATCCCCGAGACGGCGGCGCCGCCCGAGACGGCCGCGCCGGACAGCGCCGCCCCGGAGACGGCCGCCCCTCCGGAAGCGTCGCCGCTCGCGCCGGTGCCGGACATTCCCATGCCGAGGATTCCCAAGCGCACCAAGACCAAGGCGCCGCCCAGCCCCGGTCCGCCGCCGCCCGCCGACGAGCCGCCGCCCAAGGCCGCCGCGGCGATCGGCGCGCTCGAGGCGCTGCGCACCAGCGACGAAGGGCGCACCGACATCCGCAAGGCGGTCACGAACCTGACCCTGACGAAGGGCCCGAGCGACGCGGGCGGCACCTTCAAGACGTCGGCGGCGATGGAGAAGCTTCCGGGCGCGTCGCTGCGCATGACGGGGGGCTCAGGGAAGGGCGCGGGCGTGCTCGTGCGCACCGGCGGAGAGCTGGCTGGCGCCGATGGCGCCCTGGGTGGCGCCGGCACGACGCTGAAGGGCAAGACGGCAGGTAAGGGCGTCGGCGGCACGGTGGTGGGATTCACCGCAGCGAAAGCGACCGTCACCGGCACCATGGACCGCGCCGAGATCCTGAAAGTGGTCAACGCCCACCTCGCCGAAATCCGCCGCTGTTATCAGAAGGCGGTCATGGGCGGCGAATCCGCCTCCGGCAAAGCCGTCTTCGAGTGGACGATCAAGGGAGCCGGCGCCGTCGCCGGCGTCCGCGTCAAAGTCTCCAGCCTCAAGAACCCCACCGTGGAGAGCTGCATCATGGACCGGATCCGAACTTGGAAGTTCCCTGCGGTGAAGGGCGGCGGCAGCGTGATCGTCTCCTTCCCGTTCGTCTTCAGCTCGTCGACCTTCTGACATGGGCACTCCCTACACGAAGAGCGGCGTGGGCCGTGAGGCGGCGGCGCTGGCGCTGGCGCTGGCGGTGGCGGCGGCGGCGACGGCGCTCCTGTGGCCGGCAGCCGTGCTGGCGGTCAAGGACGAAGCGCCGCCCGTCATCCAGAAGCGCCACTTCCGCCTGGGGTCCGAGTTCTACCTCGACCTCGGCGGGCTGGTGCTGGACCCGTTCACGAAGTCGTGGGCGCCCAGTCTGGGCTGGGTGGCCCACATCAACGATCACCTCGGCTGGGAGATCGTCAACGCGTCGTTCATCCCGCCGCTGAAATACTTCTCGGTGCGGACGCACGTGCGCGCCCAGCTCGAGGACAGCTTCGCCGTGTCGTCGAGCGCGTTCGACAAGCTGCAGCTCTACGCGACGACCGGGCTGGTGTGGAAGCCGCTGTACGGCAAGTTCAGCGTCTTCAACCGCTCGAACCTCTACGCCGACATGTCGTTCACGCTCGCCGCCGGCGTAGCGCGCTACGCGGACGACAGCCTGCCGGTGTTCCCGCTGGGAGTCGCGGGATTCGGCTTGCGGTTCTACGTGTCGCAAACCTGGTCGGTGCGGCTCGACGCGCGCGATTTTGTCTTCTTCCGCAACTTGCTCCCTACGAACGACTTGTACGTGGGGCTCGGCATCGCTCTGAATCTGGGAGGTGGCGAATGATCGCGCACCGGAGCAGGGCACGCTTGGCGGCGGCGGCCGCCGCCGCCGCGGCGCTCGGGGCACTGAGCGCGGTCGCGGTGACGGCCGCGGCGCCCGGCCAGGCTTGGGCGGCCGAGGAGGGCGGCGTCGCCTACGCAATCCAACCGCGGAAGTTCCTGCTGAGCCACGAGTTCAGCTTCAACGTCGGCGTGCTGCCGATGGACGCGTTCTACAAGGGCATCGCGCTCGGCGGCGCCTACACGTACCACTTCAGCGAGGCGCTGGCCTGGGAGGTCGCGCAATTCACCTACTCGCTGAACATCGACACGCGCCTCGAAGCGCGGCTACGCAACGACTTCAATCCGCCCGTGAAACGCATCCCGGAGCCGCGCCTCAAGTATCTGGCGACGACGAGCCTGGTGCTCAAGCCCTTCTTCGGCAAGATGGCCCTCGTCAACAAGACGATCATCCACATGGAGATCTTCGCCGTCGTCGGCGGAGGCATCGCCAAGCCCTCGAGCCCCGGCGTGCGGCCGACCATCGACGTAGGACTCGGGCTGCGCTTCTTCGGCTGGAAGCACGTGTCGTTCCGGTTCGACCTGCGCGACTACGCCAGCTTCGAAGGGCTCAGCCTCGTGCATTACCTCTGCATCACGCTCGGTGTGAGCCCGGCCTTCGGCGAATTCCGCGCCGCGCGCGCCCCGCGGCCGACCGGCGAGCCCGACGTCGGCGCGCCCGCCACGCTGCCTCCGCTCGAAGGAGGCGAAGGATGACGGCCCCCGGCACCCTCACGCGCCTGCTGCGCGCGGCCCTTCTGCTGCTCCTCACCGCAATGGCACCGGCCGCCGGCGCCGCCACGCCCGCTCCCACCGGCGTCACCGCCTTCGACGCGGCGATGCGCTTCTACTACGCCGAGAAGTACGAGGAGGCGGCCGCCAACCTCTATCGTTACCTGGTCTCCGCCGGCGACAGCGGCGACAAGACCGAGAATGCGCGCTTCTTCCTGGGTGAGTCGCTCGCCAAGCTCGGTTTCCACTACGCCGCCACCGAATATTACTACGACATCGCCAAGGAGCGCCGCGCGCCCGAGTTCGTAGCGCCGGCCCTGGAAGCGTTGGAGAAGATCACCCGCGAGCGCCCGTTCGACGAAGTGCTGATCATCGACGACCTCATCTACGACTCACCGCTCGGGACCGTCTCGGAGGACATCGACGACTGGCTGAGCTACTACCGGGGCGTGGAGAACTACCGGCACAACCTGGAACGCTGGGGGCGCGAGAGCTTCGCCTCCATCCGCCCCGGCACGCACTACTGGTACAAGGCGCGCTACGTGGAGGCCATCTGGAACCTGCGCACCGGCGGGACGCCGGAAGATTCGCTGAAGATCCTGCAGGAGGTCGTCGACGCCGCCGGCGCCGACGAGGAGGTGCGCAACCTGGCGCGCCACGGGTACGCGCGCCTGCTGTTCGAGAAAGGCGACTACGCCGCGGCCTTCGCCGCCTATGACAAGATCCGCGGCGACGTGCGGACCGCCGCCACGATCCTGCTCGAGAAGGCCTGGGCGAAGTTCTACCTGGGTGACTACCGGAAGGCGATGGGGCTCCTTCTCGCGCTCGACGCGCCGATGTACGGGGGCTTCTTCGCGCCCGAGAAGTACGTGCTGCGCGCCCTCATCCTCAAGAGCTACTGCCACTACCGCGCCGCCAAGGCGGCGACCGCCGCGTTCCGCACGACCTACGCCAAGGCGCTCAAGACGATCCGCGAGCGTACGAACCTGGCCACTGTGCCGGAGATCTACGACGCCGCCGTGCAGGAGGGAGAGCTCAAGCGCGCCGACGCCTTCCTGTCCACTCTTCTGATCGAGCGCAAAGCGGTGAGCGAGTACCCCGGCTGGAAAGCCGCCGGGCTCACCGCCGGCTTGACCAAGATGTACGACCTCAAGGAGCGCGAGGTGCGCCGGCGCATCGACACCGCAGTGAAGGAGTCCACGCGGCGTGTGGCGGAGGCGCTGCTCGATTTCGACGAGCAGATGAACATCCTCGACTACGAAATCGGGCTGGACCTGTACCGCCGCATCCGCGCCAAGCCTTCGGCGACGAGCGCCGAGATCGAGGGGCCGGCCATCCCCAAGTTCTCGGACAAGGTCTACTACCGCTTCGAGGGCGAGTATTGGATCGACGAGTTCCACGACCTGTCGTTCGACATCAACGACCGGTGCGTCGAATGAGGTGCCGCATGAACGGTCGGATTCATCGCCTGGCGCTCGCCGCGGTGGCAGCGGCGGCCCTCGCGGGGCTGGCGAACGCAGGTTGCAAGGGCGCGCGTGGTCCCGTCAGCGCGGAGGACATCAGCGAGGCGGAACGCCTGCGCCGGAACATCGTCAAGGTCAATCACTCCATCGAAGTGACCAAGAGCCTCATCATCGCCGCCAAGGATCGCCCCTACCTGCCCGACCTGCACCTGAGGCTGGCGGAGCTGTACGCAGAGAATGCCCGCTACCACTACCTGCTCGCGGCGGAGCGCGCCAAGGAGAGCGGCGCCACTGACGTTGACTCCGCCGAGGCGACGCTCTCGAAGAATCTGGCCATCGCCACGTTGGTGAAGATGCTCGACGACTTTCCCAAGTTCGTCGACCGCGACAAGGTGCTCTTTCTGCTCGGGAACGAATACCGAGAGCTGGGCGACGACAAGAGCATGCTTGACACCTACGAGAAGCTCTTTGCCGCGCACCCCTCGAGCAAGCACGTCAACGAAGCGCTCATCGTCGTGGGCGACTACTACTACGGCAAGAAGGACTTCGACGACGCCGAGAAGTACTACAAGAAGGTGCTCGACCGGCCCGAGAGCCGCGTCCACCCCATCGCACGCCACAAGATGGGATACGTGTACGTGAACCGCCTCGACTACGCGAATTGCCTGAAGCTGATGGAGACAATCGTCCGCGACAAGGGGACGACCAAGGACCGCATCGACCTGCGCGGCGAGGCGCTGCTCGATCTGGCCTACTGCTTCAAGGAAGTCCGCGGGTACGAGACGGCCACGAGCTATTTCCGCGAGCTGGCCCCCAGCAAGGAGGCTTACCAGGCGGCGCTCGCGAAGCTGGCCAACTTCTACTACAAGGAAGGCAACTGGAACGCCTCGGCGGTGCTCTATCGCGAGCTGCTGGAGCTGACGACCACGCTCGGCGACGCGGTCGACTACGGCCACCGGCTGTACGAGGCGGTGTACAAGGCGGGCGACTGGAAGCGCGCCGCCGAGGACGTGTCGCTGCTGACACGCGTGCTCAATTATTACGAGGGAAGCTGGCGATATACCGACGAGGACAAGGGGAAGCTGCGCAAGGACTACGAGGTCTACGCGCGCGACATCTCCACGAAGCTGCACGTCTATACGAAGAAGGTGGCGCCGGACGTCGGCGAAGAGGGCGCGCTGAGCGCCGACAGCCGTGAGAAATACGCCGCCGTGTCCGCCGCCTACACTCCCTACCTGGAGGCGTTCCCGGACTCGCCGAAGCTGATCGAGATGCTGGAGAACAACGCCGACGCGCTCTATGCCGCGCACCGGTTCCTGGAAGCGGGGCTGGAGTACGAGAAGATCTCGACGCTAGCGAAGAGCGACCCGGCAAAGCTGAAGGAGTCCGTCTACAACGCGGTCGCCGCGTACTTCAATGCGCTCAAGACGCCCGAGGACCTGTCACGGCTCGACAAGGTCATGGCGCGCGAAGGGCTGCGCACCTTCGGGCGTTACTACTTGAAGGCGTTCCCGGACGCCCCCGACGCCGCGCAGGTGAAGTTCAACATCGCGCGCACGTATTACGACGAGGGCAACTACGAGGCGGCGGTCGAGCAGCTGTCGCTGTTCGTGAAGGAGTACCCGTCGCACAAGGCGGCGCCGGTGGCCGGCCACCTTGCGCTGGACGCGTATGCGACGCTGGGGAACTTCGAGAAGTTGGTGGAGCTGGGAAAGACGTTCGTCACCGACGCGCGCCTCGACGCAGGCTTCCGCAAGGAGGTGGCGGCCATCGTGAAGAGCGCGGAGTCGCGCGAGCTTGCCGAGGTGACGCTGGGCGCGGCGGGGTCGGAGGGGACGAGCGCCGCCGAGGAGCTGGTGCTCTACGCGGAGAAGCACAAGGGCAGCGGGCTGGGCGAGACCGCGCTCTATAACGCCTTCGTCAAGGCGAACGAGTCGAAGGACTTCTCCAAGATCTTCGAGTACGGATACGAGTTCGTGAAGGAGTACCCGACGTCGGCGAACGCGACGGCTGTGCTGGGGACGCTGGCGAAGGTCTCCGCCGACGTGGCCGACTTCCCGCGCGCCGCGCTGTACCTGGAGGAGGCCTACCGGCGGGCGTCGGGGGCGGACGCGGTGCGGTTGATGGAGACCTCGGCGGGGATGAACGGCGCGCTTGCGCTCTACGACGCGGCGTCGCGCGACTACCGCCTGCTGATGGAGCGGCTGCCGGCGGGCGAGGAGAAGCGCGCGGCGGCGGTGAAAGCGGCGAGCCTGTACATCGACTCCGGCGACTGGAACGGCCTGGAGCGGCTGATGACCGAGTACCTGCCCATCGATCCGCGCGCCCCGCAGATCAATTTCCTGATGGGGTATGCGCTCTACCGCAAGGGGAACCCCACCGAGGCGACGTTGCACTTCCAGGCGGCGGTGGAGACGTTCACCAAGGGCGGCGACAAGAGCCCGCCGGCGATCGACGCCGCCGGGCGCGCGCAGTTCTACCTGGGCGA
This sequence comes from Myxococcota bacterium, assembly GCA_036004705.1. Taxonomy (GTDB): domain Bacteria; phylum Myxococcota_A; class Polyangia; order DASYRF01; family DASYRF01; genus DASYRF01. The sequence goes on along the minus strand of DASYRF010000025.1, from coordinate 1,113 downwards.
GATCGCGCTCACCGACCTGAAGGGCTTCACCTTCGGCGGCGACAGCGACGCGGCGGAAACGCTCGAGTACAAGAAGGCGAAGCTCGACGACGTGGAGAGCATGTACACGGGCGTGCTGAAGACCGGCAGCGCCGTTTGGGCGGTGGCAGCGCTGGCGCGGCTGGCAGCGGCCTACCAGAACTTCGCCGACTTTCTGGGGACGTTCCCCATCGGCGGGGACGTTTCCGCCGACGACCGCAAGAAGCTGGAGAAGGGGCTGGCGGAGAACATCAAGTCCTACAACGCCAAGGTGAAGGACACGCTGGAGGCGTGCGCCGAGCAGGCAAAGAAGCTTGAGGTGCTGACGCCCTTCGCGCGGGCGTGCCTGGAGGGGCGCATCTACCTCGACGACCCGGACGCGGCACGCGGGAAACCGCCGCGCAAAGGCGTGAAGACACATCCCGCCGGCGCGGAGGACCTGCGCGGGAAGCTGCTGGTGAGCCCGACCGACGTGGCAACTCTGAATTCGCTCGGCGCGCTCTACGTGCTGGCGGGCGACTACTACTACGCGGGACTCATCTTGGGGAAAGCGGTGGCGGCGGGGACCGACAACGCCGCAACGCACCATCTGCTCGGCGTGGTGTCGCTGCAGCTGAACGACCCTGACGTAGCGGCGACCGAGTTCCATGCCGCCCTCGAAAAGGACGGGAGCCTCGTGCACACGCGCGTGAACCTGGCCTGCACGTATCTCGAGTACGGATACCGCGAGAAGGCCAGGGCGGAGCTTTCCAAGGTGACGGACCTATCGAAGATCGACTTCGGGGGATACGACCTGCATCCGGGCGCACGGGCCTGCGTGTCGGAGCTGACGGGCGCTGGCGCGGGCGCGGGGACGACGGGGAGCAGCGGAGGGGCGAAGTGAGGGGACGAGCGGCGGTGCGCGGGTGGCGAATCACAGCGGCGGCAGCGACGGCGCTGGCGGCCGGTTGCGGGGGCGGCCTGTCCGCGCGCGTCGACCCTGACCTGGTGGCCACGGTGCCGCGCGAGGCCGCGATCGACATCTTCGATGCTGAGAATCAGGTGTCGATCGCGCTGGAAGGCGTGGACCGCGTGAACCGTGACCTGGCGGCGAAC
>DASYRF010000024.1:0-31757 GCA_036004705.1 Myxococcota bacterium | reverse complement strand
GCGACGCCGGCCCCGTCCCCTTCGGAGAGGACGTCGGCGGCGTCGAAAAGCAGGTCGATGCCGGCGGCGGAGAGGCGATCGGTCACCACGCGCTCGATGAGCGCGACCCGCTCCCTCGCCGCGGACATGTCGGGATCGTAGCACGCGGGCGGCGGGCCTCACAGAAAGTGGCACAATCGGCGAATGCCTAGATCCCCGGCGGGCGGCGAATCCACGGCCTCCGTGATCGTGCGCGCGGCGGGCGCCGCCGACTTCGACGCGCTCGTCGCGCTCATTCGTGCGCTCGCCGAGTTCGAGAAGCTGCCCGGGCCGACCGACGACGCGGTGGCGCGGCTGCGCGCCGACGCCTTCGGGGAGGCGCCGCGCTTCGAGGTGCTGCTCGCAGAGCTGCCCGAAGGGCCCGGAGAAGTGGTAGCGTATGCTATCTTCTTTCCGACCTACTCTACCTTTCTGGCGCGGCCCACGCTGTACCTGGAGGATCTGTTCGTTCACCCGCGCGCGCGGCGCCGCGGGGTGGCGTCGGCGCTGCTCGCCCGCCTCGCCGCGCTGGCGCAGGAGCGGGGCTGCGGCCGGCTGGAGTGGATGGTCCTCGACTGGAACGCCGGCGCGCAGGCGCTGTACGACGGCCTCGGCGCCAAGCGGCTCGAACAATGGCGCCTCTACCGCGTGGAGCTGGCTTGATCGCGAAGCGCCAGCGGGCGACGCTGCACGGAAACGAGGAGACAATCATGCATCGAGCGCGCGCGGCGGCGGCGATCGCCTCGCTTCGCCGGGGCTCCGCCCCGGACCCCGCAGCCGGAGTTTGGGACCGGTTCCGAGTTTGGGACCGGTTCTAAGGCGCAGTCCCCAGACTGGCGCGCAGCGACCGAAGGTCGGGGTCGTCGGGAGCGATGGCGAATGCGCGCGCCAGCTCCGCCGTGGCGAGCTCTGTGCGGGCCGCGGCGGCAGCCCAGCGTGCCAGCGCGTAGTGTGCCCAGAGGAGCGTGCGCACCGTTTCCGGGTCGCGCGGCGGCGGGCCGAGTGCCGCGTCGAGGTCGCTCCAGCTGTGCGCCACGGCCTCGAGCTCGTCGGCGGGCGGGGCAGGCGCCGTGTCGAGGCGCAGGCCGAGGCCGAGCGCGCGCGCCGGGCCGAGGCGCGCGGCGTCGAGCCAGAGATCGTATTCCACCACCGTGGGGCGCGCGCGCCCGAAGGCGGCGAGGGCTTCGGGCGGCAGGTCGCCGGAAGCCGCGGCGAGCGAGCCGAGCAGCGCGGCGGCACGGGGGTCGCGTGCGGCTTCGAGGCGGCGCGCCTCGGCGAAGTAGAGCTTGCGCTGCAGGACCACGACGTCGGGGCGCCAGCCCTCGACGGCGCGAAAGTAGGCGATCGGGAAGACGAGGCGGAAGCTGGACCAGACCAGGGCCCCCGAGGCCGGGACCGAGCGCTCGAGCGTGGCGCAGACGGTGCGGGCGTCCCAGACGCCCGCCAGCGAGGCCAGGGCCGCACCGGGCAGCTGCGCTAGAGCGAGGAGCGCGGGGAGAGCCACGAGGAGCACGCGCACGGGGCGGGCGAGCGGTGCGCCATCGGGGCGGGACGCGCCGGCGAGCGCGGCGGCGCGAGCGAGGGCGGGGGCGGCGCCGAGCGCGAGCGCGGCCACGGCGACGAGCAGGTAGCCCGCGGCGTCGGGGTTCTCCGGGTCGAAGCCGACCAGAACCTGCGCGGCCGCCGTTCCGGCAAGGAGGAGCACAAGCGCGGCGCCGGCGGCGCGCGTGCCGCGGCGCGCGACCAGGAACGTCAGACCGGCGAGGCCGACCGCGGCGCCGGCCCAGGCCAGCTGGGCGCCGAGGTGCACGGCAATGCCTCCCAGCGCGCGGGCGGGTGCGGCGCCCGGCGCCGTCACCGCCGCGGTGACCGTCTTCTGGAAGGCGTGTGCGGTGACGACGCTGACGAAGCCGGCGATGGTGTCGGGCACGCCCCACTGCAGAGCCGGGTGCCGTGCGGCCCGGAGCGGCAGATACAGGTAGGTGACCAGCCCGGCGGCGACGGCGCCGGCGGCGAGCGCCAGGGTCCGCAGGGCGCGCGAGCGCGCCGATGTGAGCGTCGGCGCGGGGGCCGGTGCCGGTGCCGGTGCCGGTGCCGGTGCCGGTGTGGCGGCGGGGGCGGCGGTGTCGGGCCGCAGCGAAGCGGTGCCGCGGGCGGCCGTCGCGGCCGGCGCCACGCCGTACGCCAGCAGGGCGAGGCCGGGGGCGGCGGCGAACCCGAGCAGGTGATGGTTGGCGAGCGCGAGGCCGAAGACCAGCGCGGCGCTGGCCGCGGCGCGCACCGGTCCGCCGGGGCGTACGACCAGGATCGCGGCGGCCACGGCCACGAGCAGCAGGTGCAGCGCGTATACCTCGGCCCGCTCGCCTTGCAGCACCGCGCCGGGCGACCAGGCGCACAGCAGCGCCGCGGAGGCGGCCGCGAGGTCGGCGCGCGGGCCGGCCGGAGCCACGAGTCGCCGTGCCGCGGCGAACAGCGCCATGGCGGCGCCGGCGAGGCACAGGCCCTGCAAGACGTTCACGCGGAACGCCACGCTTCCGAGCGGCAGCAGCGTGGCCGCCTTGCCCAGCAGCGCGGCCAGCGGATGACCTGGCGGGTGGGCGACGCCGAGCGTAGCGGCGGCGGCGGCGAACTCCGCGCTGTCCAGCCAGTAGACCGTCGGCGCCGCGCCCAGCAACGGCGGCAGCGCGGCGGCCACCGCCACCGCCCACCCCAGGGCCGTGTATCTCGAGGCCGAGCCGGCGCCCGGCGGCATTTCTCGGCCGCACGTAGGTTGGGGCGCCTGCACCGGCCGAGCTTAGCGTGTGCGCCTGCCCGGTGGACACCGGCCGCCGCCCGGTGCTAGTCACGACGCATGCCCGAGGGGACCACCGAGGCTGCCCTCAACGCGCCAGTGGTCGTGGTCGACGACGAGCCCGACAACCTCGACGCCTTTCTCTTCACGTTCAAGAAAGTCTTCCACATCGAGACGGCGCGCAGCGGCGAGGAGGCGCTCGCACGGCTGGCGGCGGTCGATGCCGCGGTGCTGGTATGCGACCAGCGAATGCCGGGGATGGTGGGCCTGGAGGTGCTGCGCCGAGCGCACGAGCTTCGCCCCGACGTCGTCGGCATCCTGCTGACCGCGTATGCCGACTTCGACGTGCTGGTCGACGCCATCAACGGCGGCTACGTCTACCGCTACGTGCAGAAGCCGTGGGACTCGAAGGAGCTGCGCGTCATCCTGCAGCAGGCCATCGAGCGCTGGCGGCTGGTGCGCGAGAACCGGCGGCTGGCCGAGCTGCTGGCGGCGCGCAACCGCTACTTCAGCGACGAGATTGGCGCGCAGTTCGACTTCGGCGAGATCATCGGCGAGTCGGACGTGCTGCGCTCAGTGCTCGACCAGGTGGCGCGCGTGGCGCCGACGGGCTCGACGGTGCTGTTGCGCGGCGAGAGCGGCACCGGCAAGGAGCTGGTGGCGCGCGCCATTCACATGAACAGCGCGCGCATCGAGAAGCCGTTCGTGCGCGTGAACTGCGCGGCGCTGGCGCCGGGGGTGCTGGAGAGCGAGCTGTTCGGCCACGAGAAGGGCTCTTTCACCGGCGCGCTGGCGAAGAAGATCGGCCGCTTCGAGCTCGCCGACGGCGGCACCATCTTCCTCGACGAAGTGGGCGACCTTCCAGTCGAGACGCAGATCAAGCTGCTGCGCGTGCTGCAAGAGCGCGAGTTCGAGCGCGTGGGGGGCACCGACACCATTCAGGTGGACGTCCGCGTCATCAGCGCCACCAACCGCGACCTCGAACGGCTCATCTCGGAGAGCCGCTTCCGCGAGGACCTGTACTATCGGCTCAACGTCTTTCCTATCGTCATTCCGCCGCTGCGCGACCGACCCGGCGACATCCCGATCCTGGCGGCGCATTTCGCGGAGAAGCTCGCGCGGCGCGCCGGCAAAGGGCGCGTCGCCATCGACCCTGGCGTCTACGCGCGGCTGGCCGCGTATTCGTGGCCGGGCAACGTGCGCGAGCTGGAGAACGTCATCGAGCGCGCTCTCATCCTGTGCGAGGGGGCGGTCGTGGCGGTCGCCGACCTCGCGTTCGGCGGGCGCGGCATCGCCGTCGCGGCGGCGGTTCCGCCGTCTCCGGCGACCGCGTCCGTGGCCGTCGCGTTCGTGCCGCCCGCCGCGCCCGCGCCCGGCGACGCGGTCCTACCCGTGCCCGCCACGGTCTCCGGCGTAGCGGCGGGGCGCTCCCCTGTCGGGGTCGGCTTCGACACTGTGCCGTCCGGCGACGCGCCGGCCACGCTCTCGCTGCGCGTGCCTCTGACGCTCCTGGCCGCGTCCGGCGCTCCGCCGGGCGCGCCTCTCGCCGGGGTGTCCGCCGCCGCCCCCGCGGTCGGAGGCGCGTCGCCGCCGTCCGCCCGCCTCCCCGCCGGCGCGGGCGCGGGCGCGCCCGCTTCCGTCCCGCCGTCCGTCATGCCGGCGCGACCCTCCGTCAGCAGCGGCCCCTCGGCCGGCGGCCCGCGCGGCGACGCCGGCCTCGATGCCGAGCTCGAGGAGGTGGAGCGCACGCGTCTCGTCGCCGCCATCGAGAAGCACCAGGGCCGCAAGTCCGACGCCGCGCGCGAGCTCGGCATCAACCGCTCGACGCTCTATTACCGCCTCAAGAAATACGGTCTGGAGTGACGGCGCCGATGCGCTTTCTGTTCGTGATGGATCCGCTGGCGGGCGTGTCGGTAACCGCCGACACGACCTTCGCCCTCATGCTGGCGGCCCAGGAGCGTGGCCACGAGCCGTGGTATTGCACCGTCGCCGACCTGTGGGTGAAGGACGGTGCCGCGCACGCGCGCGCCGCACGCGCCAGCGTTCGGGCCGTGCAGGGCGAGCACTACGTGCTGGCGCCCGCCGAGGAGCTGCCGCTGGCGGCGTTCGAGGCGGTGTGGATGCGCAAGGACCCGCCCTTCGACATCTCCTACGTGCTCGCCACCTACCCGCTCGACGTGGCCGGGACGCTCGTCGTCAACCATCCAGCCGCCCTGCGCGACGCCAACGAGAAGATGTTCGGCACGCGCTTTCCGGCGCTCGGTCCGCGCACGCTCGTCACGCGCAGCCCCGCCCGCCTGCGCGCCTTTCTCGCCGAGCTTGGCGGCCGCATGATCGTCAAGCCGCTCGACGGGATGGGCGGGCTCGGCGTGCTGCTCCTGCGCGCCGACGACCCGAACCTGCCCTCGCTCATCGAGCTGTGCACGGCCACCGGGCGCCAGTGGCTCATGGCGCAGGAGTACCTCCCCGCCGCCGCGCGCGGCGACAAGCGAATCCTGCTGCTCGACGGCGAGCCGCTCGGCGCCATCCTGCGCGTGCCGCCGCCCGGCGAGATCCGCGGCAACATCCACATCGGCGCGTCCGTGGTGGCCACCGAGCTCGACCACGACGACCGGCGCATCTGCGACGCCCTCGCCCCGGCCTTGCGCGCCCACGGCCTCTGGTTCGTCGGCCTCGACGTCATCGGCGGCAAGCTCACCGAGGTGAACGTCACCAGTCCCACCGGAATCCAGGAGCTGACGCGCCTCGGCGGTGGCCGTCCCACCCACGCCGTCGTTGACTGGCTAGAGAAGCACCCCTTCGGGCGCGGCATCGATCCGGCGCTCATCCCCGCCGCCGCCGCCGATTCCGCGGCGTCCTAGCGAAGGCCGACGACGAGTCCGACGCCCCCGACGGCCTGGGCGCGGGCGACCGGCTGCGCCGTTGATTGTGCGCGTTGCGCCGCCGCGACGGCGCTACTCGAGCAACGCGTCGCGGATTCGCCGGTAGACGTCACGCGACATCACGAGGCTGGCGTGACCGAGCGGCACGACGATCTCCTTGCTGCCGGGAAGCCGCGAGCGCTCGAACGGGCAGACCGCGTCGCCGCGTGCGCGGATGTTGTAGTAGCGTGGGCCGGTAGGAAGGTGCCCCTGTTGCAGCTCGGCGATCAGCCGCGAGCCCGGGAGCATCTGCCACGTGCCACGCGAAAGGCCGCCCAGCGCCGCCACTCCGAGCAGCCCGGCCCAGGTGCCCTGGTAGGGCGTGCCCATAGAGACGAGCTTGCGAACCGCGCCGGCGCCGCCGAGGAACTTCACGTAGTACAGGGCGATGAGGCCGCCCATGGAGTGCGCCACGACGTCGACGTGTCGCACGCCGGTTCGCATCAGGATCGACTCCACGAAGCCGGCGATGACCGAGGCGCTGCGCCGCACGTCGCCGGTGTTCAGCAGCCCCAGGCTGCGCGAAAAGACCGTGAAGCCGTCGTGCGACAGCCGCTGCTCCAGCGGGTACATGGCCCCGCGGGTGCCCATGAAGCCATGCACGACCAGCACGGGCGGGCGGTCGGCGAGCGGGTGGCCCTCGCTGCCCAGGTGGGCGCGGTCGAAGCGAGGCCAGTGCAGAAGGTAGGTGCCGGCGTCGAGCGCGCCCCGCAACACCTCGCGGGCCTGGCGCACGCTTCGCGACACGCCGACGCCGACCTCGCGGCGAGCCTGCCCGAGGGCTCGGCTCACGGCGCGTTGGGTTCGGCGGATGGCTCGATGCACGTGCGGGTGACTCCTCCCCCGCGGAGCCGCCAGAATAGGGGACCCTCCCTGGGGCGTCCAGTTATGATGTAGCCGGAGGCGGGGCCGTGCTCCTGAACCGCGTCGAGAAGGCGATGATGAACAATCCGCTCCGCGCGGCGGTGCAGCGTCACTTCGAAGTGCCGCGCCTGCTGACGATGGGCGGACGCCTGCGTCCGGGCTCGGCGGCTCTGGAGGTGGGTTGTGGGCGCGGCGTGGGCACCGAGCTGGTGCTGGAATCGTTCGGCGCCGCGCGCGTGGACGCCTTCGATCTCGACGCGCACATGGTCGATCTGGCGAGGCGGCGCCTGGCGCGGCGCGCCGACCGCGTGAAGCTGTGGGTGGGCGACGTGACCGCCATCGACGCGCCAGCCGAAGCCTACGACGCGGTGTTCGACTTCGGCATCATTCACCACGTTCCGGTGTGGCGCGAGGCCGTCGCGGAGATCCACCGTGTGCTGCGTCCCGGCGGGCGCTTTTATGCCGAAGAGGTGTTGCGGCGCTTCATTCACCACCCGCTTTGGCGTCGCGTCCTCGATCACCCCATGCTCGACCGGTTCGACCATGACGAGTTCCGCGATGCGTTGGCCGCGCACGGCTTCCAGGTGACGGCGTCACGCGACCTCTGGGGCCACTTCGGGTGGTTCGTCGCGGAGAAGCTGCTCCAGGCCGCCTGAGGCGGGGGCGACGTTTTCGCAGGGCATGGACCCGATCAGCGTTCCAGCGCCGGGCGGGGTCGGGCGGCGGGCCGCCCAACCTCGCCCAGGCGGTTGCCCGCGGTCGCTCAGGAATCCAGCAAGCTCCGCGCGATGATGAGACGCTGGATCTCGCTCGTTCCCTCGACGATCCGCATCATGCGCGCCTCCCGATAGAAAAGCTCCACGGTGGTACCGCGCATGTAGCCCATCGCGCCGTGTACCTGCACGGCGCGGTCGACGACGCGCCCGAGCATCTCCGAGGCGTAGAGCTTCAGCATCGACGTCTCCCGCCGATGCTCCTCGCCCCGGTCGGCGCGCCAGGCTTGCTCGTAGAGCATGGAGCGACACAACACAGTTTCCGTCGCCATGTCGGCGAGCATGTGCTGCACGGCCTGGAACTCGCCGATGGGGCGTCCAAACTGCTGCCGCTCGCGCGCGTAGGCGACCGACAGGGCGAGGCACTCCTCCGCCATGCCCAGGCAGCGGGCCGCCAGCGAGAGCCGCCCGCCGTTCAGGACGCGCATGGCGATGCGGAAGCCCCAGCCCACCTCGCCCAGGACGCGGTCGTCGGGGAGCACGCAGTCTTCGAACACGAGCTCGACCTGCTTGACCACGTCCGTGCCCATCGAAGGCAGCGCGCGCGCCACACGGAAGCCGGCATCGTCGGGCTCGACCACGAAGGCGGTGATTCCGCCCTGGGCGCGGCGCGCCGGGTCGGTGAGCGCCATGACGGTGAAGACCCCCGCGACGTCGCCGCGGCTGATGAAGTGCTTCGTGCCCGTCAGCGCCCAGCCGCCGGGACGCCGGTCGGCGCGCGTCCGGATCGCCTGTGCGTCGCTGCCGGCGCCGGGCTCGGAGAGCGCAAACGCCGCGACCGACTCGCCGCGCGCGAGTGCGGGGAGCCAGCGAAGGCGCTGCGCCTCCGTTCCCTCGACGACGATCCCCTGCGCGCCGATTCCGTTGTTGCCCGAGATGATCATGTTGAACGCGGGGTGGGCGCGGGCGAGCTCTTGCTGGATGACCACGTGGGCGAGGTGGCCGAGGCCCAGGCCGCCGTAGGCTTCTGGAATCGTGATGCCGAAGTAGCCCATCGCACGCAGCCGGGCGAGCGCCGGCTCCGGCAGCGCCTGCGCGTCCTCGATCTGCGCGCCAAGGGGGCGCAGCTCCCGGTCGACCAGCTTGCGCGTCTCGTCGCGCAACGCCAGGACGTCCGCCGGCAGGTCGCAATCCATGGGCCTAACGATTCGCGCGGGCGCGCGACCGCCGGGAGGCCAGCCGGGCCAAGAGCTTCTCGGCCCTGGCGGCGATGGGCCCTTCCGGGTCGGCGTCGGCGGCGGCGCGCCCGTGCTCGGCAGCGCCGGCCGCGTCGCCCGAGCTCTCGCACAGCTGGGCCAGCAGCAGCTCGGCGTTGGCATGCAACCAGTGCAGCTCGCCGCTCTCCAGCAAAGACTCGTCGCCGCGGGCTCCGTCCTCGCGCGTGGACAGCAGCAGGCGCTGCAGCTCGCCGAGCCCCTCGTCGAACATGCCCAGGAACCGGGGCAGGATTCCGTAGACGCGGCCGCGTACCAGCCAGGTCCACAGCTCTTCGCGGCGGTCGCGCGCAGGCAGCGCGCGCGAGCGTGTCAGGGCGCCCACTCCAGCGCCCGCTTCGGCGAGCGCCGCCGCGCCCAGCATCGCCACCCGGTCGCGCGCGCGGCGCAAGTACGCGCTGCCCAGCCACGCCTGCGTCAGCGGGTCGGCCGGATCGGCGGTGGCGGCGCGCGCCAGGTGGACGATCGCCGCGTCGTCGTCGCCCAGCTCGAAGCGGCTGCCGCCGGCGGCGCGCAGCAGCGCCGCGTCACCTTCGGAGCGCGCCAGGCCCCGCTCGGCTTCGGCGGCGGCGGCCTCGAAACGCCCCACGCCCATCAGCAACGCGCATAGCCGGTGGCGTGCATGGACGTCCGCCGGCCGTGCTTTCAGCCGCGTCCCCAGCGCCCGCTCGATCTCGGGGAATCGTCCCAGGCGCATCGCCACGGGGCCGAGCGCGCCGATGGCGAGCCGCTCGCTTCCGGCGATGGCGCCTTCGAGCTGCGCGAAGTAGTCCTCGATCTCGCGTTGCATCAGGAGCCCGCGCAAGGTCACCAGGAGGCGATTCACCGTGGCGCGGCTCTTGCGCAGCGCCTCCACGGCGTGCGCCGGCTGGTCTCCGCCGAGGAATCGCCCGAACACCAACCGGGCCTCGTCGCGCACGAGGGTCTGGACGTGTGCGCTCAACGTCCGCGCCAGCTCCAGCGTGAAGTCGGCCCCGAACGCGGTCTCTTGATCCAACGTGTGCAAGAGCGTGAGCAGCTCGACATCCTCCGGGCGGAAGACCGGCCGCCCGCGCTCGTCGCGCTCCTCGCGCATGAGTCGGGCGTCCAGCGCGGCGCGCACCAGGGACTCCGGTACACCTGCTCGGCGCGCCAGCTCCCGACGCGGCACCGGCGGCTCGACGCCCGTCAAGCGCAGCAGCTCTGCGAGCAGCTCCACGTCGCCCTCGAAGACCGCGTTCGGCGGCCGGCTGCCGGCGCCCGGCGTGCCGCCCCGCCCGCCGCGCAGCACGCGCTTGATGACCGACAGAGGCAGGTATTTCTCGTTCTGCAGCCGCTTGATGACCTGGATGTGCTCGACGTGGGCTTGGTCGTAGTAGGCCATGTTGCGGCCGGTCTTCCGCGGCCGCGGGATGAGCCCCTCGCGCAGGTAGAAGTGAATGGTCTCGCGAGAAACCCCGGTCCTTCGGGACAGCTCGGCGATACGCATGGTGACGGTTTCGGCAGCAGACGTGCTCATGGTTCGCCTATAGTGTGTAGTGTCACTACATGCTCTGCGCTCCGATGTCAAACGCGCCGCGACGGCCGCAGGGCCCGCGAACGAGACGAGGCGGAGGCGGAAGTGGCGGCTTGGCCACCCCGCCGAGCTCCCGGCGGCAGCGGCGAGTACGTCGTGCTCCGCTCGCGGAGGGGCCCCCGGATTGATGGACGTCGGCGGATGTGGTATCCTGGCACACATGTAACCCTGGGAAACCATGCGTGTCTGAGGCTGCTTCGATTGACAGCAGGCAGGCTCTTCGGATAGTTGTCAAAGGATCAGGAGGGGCCACCCATCCTACTAGTACCGTGGCGCGAAGGTCACCCCGGTGAAGCAGCCCATCCCGTTCGGTAAGTACTATCTCCTCGAGCGCATCAACGTCGGGGGGATGGCCGAGGTCTTCAAGGCCAAGGCCTTCGGGGTCGAGGGCTTCGAGCGCCTGCTCGCCATCAAGCGCATCCTCCCGAACATCGCCGAGGACGAAGAGTTCATCACGATGTTCATCGACGAGGCGAAGATCGCCGTGCAGCTCACGCACGCGAACGTCGCCCAGATCTTCGATCTCGGAAAGGTCGACGACAGCTACTTCATCGCCCTCGAGTACGTTCACGGGAAGGACCTGCGTGCCATCTTCGACCGCGCGCGCCGGCTCGCCGAGCCGCTGCCGATCCCCATGGCGTGCTTCATCATCATGAAGGTGTGCGAGGGGCTCGACTACGCACACAACAAGCGCGATGGCTACGGGCGCGAGATGAACCTCGTCCACCGTGACATCTCGCCGCAGAACGTCCTGGTGTCCTACGAGGGGGAGGTCAAGCTCATCGACTTCGGCATCGCCACCGCTGCCAACAAGGCGTCCAAGACGCAGGCGGGCATCCTCAAGGGCAAGTTCGGCTACATGTCGCCGGAGCAGGTCCGCGGCCTGCCCCTGGACCGTCGCTCCGACATCTTCTCGCTGGGGATCGTGCTGTACGAGCTGTTGACCGGGGAGCGCCTCTTCCTGGGCGAGAGCGACTTCTCGACGCTGGAGAAGGTGCGCAACGTCGAGATCATGCCGCCGGCGACGTACAACCACCGTATCTCCGACGAGCTCGAGGCGATCATTCTGCGCGCGCTCGAGCGCGAAGCGGACGAGCGCTACCAGACGGCGATCGACCTGCACGACGACCTGCAGCGTTTCATGTACGCGACGGGGCAATTCTTCAGCCGCAAGGACCTGGCGGCGTACATGAAGTCGGCTTTTGCCGACGAGCTCATCCAGGAAAACGAGAAGCTCGAGCAGTTCAAGCGCATGGCGCTGCCGGCGCCGGGGGCCGCGGCGGCCGCGTCGTCCGGCGCGGCAGGCGCACCACGACGTTCGGGGCCGCTGACGTCGATCCCGGCGCCGCCGATGCCCGCGTCAGGTGGAGGCGCGGGCGTAGGCTTGAGCGCCGGAGCGCGGCTCGGGGGCAGTGCGGCCGCCGGCGCAGGGGCCGGGCTGTCTTCCTACGAGGTGGACGACGTCGACATCGAGGACGCGGAGAGCGGCTCGGGCGTCACGCAGCTCGATTCCGACGCGATCGAGCTCGACCCGTCTCGCCCGCGCATCGACGTCGGCCGCGGGGGGATGGGCGGCTACGGCCGCGACATCGGCTCGCCGCCGCGCGCGGTGGGCGGCGCCGTGCCCTTCGACGAGAAGCGCACGATGGCCTACGGCCCAGGAGGCCCGGCGGGCGGAGGCGGCGGCAACGACTCCGGGGGACCGAACCCGCTCACCGGGGGCGCGAGCGGGGGCTACGCGCCGTATCGGCCCTCCTTCCCGCCGCCCCCGGGCCCCGGCTACCCGACGTCGCCGGCGGTCCCGCAGGCACTGCCGTCGGTACAGCCGACGCCGTCGCTGCAGATGCCGGTGGCGCACCCGCTGACGCCGCTGGGTGGCGTACCCCAGTCCGCCGAAGTGCCGCTCTTCGAGCCGCAGTACGTGATGCCCCACGCCGGCGGCGGCGCCGGCAAGGTGATCGCCTTGATCGCCGCCATCCTGCTGGTGCTGCTGGCGGCGGCCGGCGGGGGGGCTTACTTCTTCGTCTGGCAAAGCGGCGAGCTGGGGACGCTGACGATCGAGTCGGAGCCCAAGGACGTCGACGTTCTCATCGGCGGCGAGCGCGTGAAGTACCCGGCGGGAAATGTGCCCACGTTCGAGCTAGCCGAGGGGACGTACGAAGTGACGCTGCTGGCCGACGGCTATGCGCCCTTCAAGCGCGTGGTGAAGATTCGCGCCGGCAAGGGTGCCACGCTGGACGCGGAGCTGGAATCGGTGAAGGGCGGCGTGGCCGTGCTCACCGGCGCCAAGGTTTCGAGCGTCCCGGCGGGCGCGAAGATCCTGATCGACGGCAAGCCCTTCGAAGACCACACGCCCACCGTCATCCCCTCGCTGGCGCCGGGGCCGCACGAGGTGACGTTCGACCTTCCCGGCTACAAACCGTTGACGAAGTCGGTCACGATCAAGGAAGGGGAGCTGTTGCCGCTGACAGCGGAGCTGGAGCCTCTGCTCGTGAGCGTCACCGTGCAGGCCACGCCCGACGGGGTGCTGACCGTGAGCGGCGGCGAGCTGAAAGCGAAGGACTTCGGCAAGACACCCGCCAAGGTGGACGGGCTGAAGGCAGGCGTGGAGTACACGTTCGAGGTGGTGGCGCCCGGCCACACGAAGTGGAGCGCGACGCGTACCTTCAGCGGCGAGAAGGCCGAGGAGGCGCCCATCATGGCGACGCTGGAAAAGGGCGGGGCGCCGCCCAGCGGCGCGCACCCGCCGGCGCATCCACCCGGCGTCCGACCGCCCGTGGGGCCCCGCCCACCAGCCGGCACCGCCGCGCCCAAGCCGCCCGCCGGCGACGGCGTGGCCGTCGCGCCCAAGGGCACCGGGACGCTCAAGGTGTCGACCAAGCCATGGACGACGGTCTTCGTCGACGGCAAGGAGATCGGCAACGTCCCGATACTCAACTACGAGATCTCCGCCGGCAAGCACAAGGTGACGCTCGTGTGCGGCGACGAGAAGGTGTGCGCCGACATCGCCGAGCGCAAGAAGACGGTGAGCATCGTCATCGACGCGGGCGCGACGGTGCTGGTGAAGGAAACGCTGAACTGAGCCGGCCCGCGCGCGGCACGCGGGAGCCGGCTCAGTCTGCGCGGGGCTCGAAGCTCCTCGAGGGCGCTACGAACCGCAGCGCATCGAGCCCCTCCTCCGGTTTCTTCACGCGCGAGGCCCGCGCCCACTTCCTCTAGAGCCCGTCCAGGCGCACTTCACCGCACGCGTCGCAGAAGTCGATTGGATTGCCGGCGGACTTGCGCAGCAGGTAGACGCTCGGCACCAGCACGCCGGCCAGCACGACGCCGCCTACGCCGGTCCAGAACCACCACTTGTAGAAGAAGGGACGCTTCTTGCGCTCGCCGACGCCGGCGAGCGACTCCTCGGGCCGCTCGATGCTACCGTCCAGACGCACACCGGTGTAAAGCGTCGTCACCATGTCGCCGACGCTGACGTCGAGCTCCTCCTGCCCGGCCTTCGGATCCACCAATCCCGTTACCTTCTTCAGCAGCAGCCGCGAACGCAAGTCGTACAGGTAGAACGTGGCGCGCAGCTCGTCGCCCTCCGCCGCCAGCGTGACGAACACGACCTGGTCCACGTAGAACTTCGACTGCGTCTCCATCACCGCCTTGCCGGCGCGAGGCTCGCCCAGCTCGGGTGTCACGGTCTTGCGCGTCTCGTCATACAACGGATAGCGGAAGACCGGCTCCAGCGACGCTTCGAAGCTCGCCGACTTGTCCGCTTCGACGGTCATCGTGTCGGCGTACTTCTTGTAGCCGTCCTTGCGCAGCGTCACGTAGTTCTCACCCTCGGGCAGCCCGAACACTTCCATCGGCGTCACGCCCCGGTAGGTGCCGTTGACGTACACTTCTGCGAAGGGCGGGTCCGATGCGATCTCCACCGACCCGCGCGGCGCCGCGGAGACCGCCTCGCGTACCTTGTCGACGTTGAGCGACATGCGCGCCGGGAAGCGGTCGTCGTCGTATCTCAGGTCCGGGTCCAGCAACACCACTTCGCGCAGCACCTTTTCGCAGTCGGCTGTCTTCTTTGAAAGGTAGAGCGCCGAGGCGTAGTACATCAGGGCCTCGATGAGCTCCTCCTTGCGTGGCACGTAGCCGAGCACTGCGCGGTAGGCGTCGAGCGAACCCTCCAGCACCGACACCGCTTCGCCCACCTTGCCCAGGCTGCTGTCGGCGTACAGCGCCTTGCCGCGGTCGAACTCGCTTCGCGCCTTCTCGATGGTGGACCGTTCCGCGTCGAGCTTGCCCTGCTCCAGCAGCTTGGAAATTTCGTAGAAGGCAAAGCGGTCGTCCTTCTTGATGCGAAGGCGGAACGAGCGTGCCAGCTGCACCGCGGTCTTGCCGGTGACGGGATCCTCGTCGAAGAAGATGGCGGTCAGCTTCACGCGTCCCGCCGCCTCGGGGAGGTCGTCGATGTCCGGCCGGAGCTCCTTGGGTGTGGGCGCCGCCGCGCCCGCTCCTGGCCCCGGCCCCGGCCCCGGCCCCTTCTTTCCCTTGGCCAGCGCCGCGTTCGGTGCCAGCGCGAGCAGCCCCGCCACCGCCACCGCCGCCGCTGTCGCTACCGCCGCCGTCGCGGCCGCCCTCCGCGCACCCGTCGTCATGCCGCGCAGGTTATCACGGCTCTCCGGCTGGCGGCAGCGTCGCTTCGAACGCGGTGCGCACCGTGGACGGCGCGTCGGTTTGCGGCGCGAGCAACCCGTATAGGGCCGACGGCACGTAAGGAAAAGCCGCCAGGTGAGCGCGGCGGAACGCGGCGTCGAGCCGCAGCCGCTCGCGCGCGGTCGTCTCGTCCTCGAGCGCCGTCAGCCGCCGCTCCAGCTCGCGGCGCAGCTTCGGGTCGTCGGTCGCGTCGAGCAATTCCTGCAGGTGCAGCACCGCCATGCGCCGCTCGGCGAACTTGTCGAGGCTCGATACGGCCAGCAGCCCCAGCCACGAGGGCGCCCCTTCCAACAGCGACGCTGCGCGAAAGTACTCCGCGCCCATCCGCTGCCACGCCTTCTTCTGCCCCGGGCTCTTGGTCTGCAGCTCGAAGTAGTAGTTGAACCCGATCATGAACGGAAACTCCCAGTAGTCGGGGAACCGCTCGTAGCCGCGCTTCAGGAAGAAGGTGCTCGCCTCGACGCTGCGGTTGGTGATGCGGCGCGCGTTGTACATCGTGACGACGCCCGCCCACTGGTAGACGTGGCGGAAGCTCGGGTCGAGATCGATGGTCGTCTCGATGTAGTGGTCGAGCCAGCGCAGGTCCGAGCCCACCACCCAATGCGAGCCGTAGTAGAGGACCGCCTGCACCCAGGCCAGGTCGGCGGCGAAGTCCGTGTAGCCGAGCGCGGCCATGCGCGCGACGTGCCGGCCCACCAGCGGCGCCGCCTCCGGCTCCGGCGGCAGCAGCGTGCGCGTCTCCAGCGCTTCGAGCCGCGCTGACGCCAGCACCGCCGCGCCTGCCGCGGCCGCTGCGAGGCCCACCAGGACGCGCGAGACCGGCGACAGGGCGAAGCGCGCCGGCGCGGACGAGGCCGGGGGCACCTTACTCGATGTCGTTGTTGCGGTAGATGCCCGCCCCGCCGCTCACGTTGAAGTCGGCGCTGACGGTGCCGACCCGCTCATACGTGGAGTAGAGCCCGTCACAATCGAGGTCGCCGTTGGCGGAGGCCGTGAACTTGGAGCTCGTGTCGGTCCCCGACGACGCGTACGTGTACCAATAGTAGTGCGGGTCGGTGATGGCGAAATGCAGCGCGTTCCAACTCGGAGCCGCCTCCCACAGCGAGGCGTCGCCGGGGCACTTTCCGCCGCCGGCGGCGCCGCTGCAGCAGCTCCCCACGCCCGGAGTCGGCCCGATGGGGTCGGGGAACTGCTTGGGCAGGAACACGCCCGCGGAGGTGACGTACTCGGCGTCGTAATAGGCGACCGACGAGTCGAACAGGCGGCGCAGGTTCATCGAGGCCTCCGACGTCTTCGAGCGCCGCACGTATTTCATGAACGCGGGAATGGCGATGGAAGCGAGGATGCCGATGATCGCCACCACGATCATGATTTCGATGAGGGTGAAGCCCCGGGGGCGCCGGGTGCACGCCGGCGGAGAGGCGGTGGAACCCCCGGGAAGGACCATGACGGTCGTGGGGCAGCTTACTCGAGGTCCAGGTTTCGATAGATGCCGGCGCCGCCGCCGATGTTGAGGGCGGCGTCGACCGTGCCGATGCGCTCGAACGTCGAGTAGGAGCCGGAGCAGTTGAGGTTGCCGTTCGCCGAGGCCGTGAACTTGGAGCTCGTGTCGGTGCCCGACGACGTGTACGTGTACCAGTAGTAGTGCGGGTCGTCGATCGAGAAGTTCAGCGCGTTCCAGCCGGGGAGCGCGGCGAACGCGGCCGGGTTGGGCACGCACTTGCCGCCGGCGCCGCCGCAGCACGAGTTGATCGCCGGGGTGGGGCCCACGGTGCCCGGGAACTGCTTGGCCAGGATGGCGCCCGTCACGGTGGCGAACTCAGAGTCGAAGTACGAGACCGACGAATCGAACAGCTTGCGCAGGTTCATCGTCGCCTCGGAGGTCTTCGACCGGCGGATGTACTTCAAGAACGCCGGGATGGCGACGGCCGCCAGGATGCCGATGATCGCGACGACGATCATCAGCTCGATCAGCGTGAACCCCCGCTTCCCCTTCGTCATGAGCCCGCGAATCTGCTTCATCTGCCTTCTCTCCCATGGCCCCGGGGGGCCGCCTGTGCCTCCGGCACTGCGCCGGCCGGCATCGTTATCTCGTCGCCCTCGCCGTGCCGCGACGAAGAGCATCTGAATGCACCCCGTTCATTCGAGGTCGTTCGTCGAATAGATCGAGGTCCGCATGTTGGTCAGCTCGAAGTGCGAGTACAGGGCGTCCTTGTCCTGGTCGCCGTCGGCGGTCGCCAGGAACCAGGCGCGCGTGGCGTCGAGCCCCTTGCCGGCCGGCATGCCGGCCCCGCCCGGCAGGCCCGCGCGAACGTTGTACGAGAACAGGACCATCCCCGACGGCGCCCAGCCGAGCACGCGCCAGCCGGACGTGCCGGCCGGGTTCCAGGCCAGCTTGTCGAAGCCGATGGCCGCCAGCGCCGGGTGCTGGTCGTTCACGTCGCAGTACTGGGCGAACTCCTGGAAGTACGCCTCCTCCTTCACCTTGATGGCGCCGAGGTTGGACGTGGCCTCGCCGGTGCGGACCCGCTTGAGGTAACGTTGGTAAGTCGTCACGGCGAGCACCGCCAGCACTCCGATGATGACCACCACGACCATCAGCTCGATGAGGGTGAAGCCGGACCGGCGCGGATCGTGGGGGCACGTGGGCGAGTTGAACATGGTTGGCGTCCTTGAGCCTTGCACCGTGTGTGCCACGGCGAGGGGCGGGTGGTAGGAGTGGAATACCGCGCAAGGCACGAAGACGAGTCTAGTCCTTTCGGGGGAGTGCGGCTGCGTGTCAGCCCGTTTCGCGCGCCGCGCGTCTCGTTCGGGCCCAGTTTGGGCATCGCACGCCCGCTCCGGTGACAATTCTCGTCACCCCCGGCGGGGTCGCCGACTACCCAGCGTCGCTGCTGCTGGCGCCGCCGCCGCCCTCGCCGCCGGCCCCTCCGCCGCCGCTGCCGCTGCTCGAGGCCCCTCCGCTACTCGCGCGGCCGCCGCCCGTCGGGCCGGTGCCGCTGTTCGCGCCGCTGCCGTGCCCGCCCGCGGCCTCCGGGCCTTCCTCGTCGTCGTCGCCGCCGCCCGCGAGCCCCAGCTTCTGCATCCTGTAGCGGATCGACCGGAACGTCACGCCCAGTAGCCCCGCCGCCGCCTTGCGCACTCCGCTCGTACGGGCCAGCGCGCGCAGGATCAGCGTGCGCTCGATCTCCCCGAGCACCTGGTCGAGGTTAAGCCCCTTTTCCGGAAGGTCCACGCTGGTGGCGCTCGCCAGCGGGCCGCTGGCGGCGCGCAGCGGCTCGGGCAGCTCCGCCACGCCGACGACCTCGCGCTCGGCCAGGGTCACCGCGCGCTCGACCGCGTTCTCCAGCTCGCGCACGTTGCCGGGCCACGGGTAGCGCATCAACGCCTGCAGCGCTTCGTGCGACAGCGCCGGCGCGGGGCGCCCCAGCTCGCGCGCGAAGTGGGCCAGGAAATGGTCCAGCAGGATCGGCACGTCCTCGGGCCGGTGGCGCAGCGGCGGCAGATGCACTTGCACGACGTTGAGCCGGTAGAAGAGGTCGCTGCGGAAGTCACCCTTCTCCACCTCCTCGCGCAGGTTGCGGTTGGAGGCGGCCACCACGCGGGCGTCCACCGCGATCTCGACGTTGGCCCCCACCGGCCGCACTGTGCGTTCTTGAAGGGCGCGCAGGAGCTTCACTTGCAGCGGCGCGGGCAGGTCGCCGACCTCGTCCAGGAAGAGCGTGCCGCCGCTCGCCTGCTCGAACAGGCCGCGCCGGTCGGCGGTCGCGCCGGTGAACGCTCCCTTGCGGTGGCCGAACAGCTCCGACTCCAGCAGCTCGGCGGGGATGGCGCCGCAGTTCACGGCGACGAAGGGCCCGGCGCGCCGGCGGCTGCGCTGGTGCAAGGCGCGGGCGATGAGCTCCTTGCCCGTGCCGCTCTCGCCCGATACGAGCACGGTGGTGCGCGCGTCGGCCACCTTGTCGACGAGCGCGAACGTCTCGCGCATCGCCTGGCTCTTGCCGATGAGGTCGCCGAAGCGGTTCGGGCCGCGCAGCGCGTCGCGCAGCTCGAGGTTCTCCATCAGGAGCGCGCGCTTCTCGCAGGCCTTCTCGCACAGCGCGCCGATCTCCTGCGGCTTGAACGGCTTGGCCAGGTAGTCGTAGGCGCCGGCCTTCATGGCCGAGATGGCGGTCTCGGTGGTGGCGTAGGCGGTCAAGAGAATCACCTGCGTCTGCGGCGCGGAGGCCTTCACGCGCTCCAGCACCATGAGCCCGTCGGCGCCGGGCATCTGCAGATCCGTCAACACGACGTCGAAGGTGGCGACGTCGAGCGCCGCCAGCGCCTCGCGCCCGTCCGCGGCCAGCGTGACGTCGTAGCCTTCACGCTGCAGATAGATGGAAAGGATGTCGCGGACGGAGCGCTCGTCGTCGGCCACCAGGAGGCGGCCGCGCGGCGTGGCGCCGGGTTGGCTCGGCGCCGCCGGTCCGCTCACGCCGGCTCCGCGCGCTTGCGCAGGATCGCCACCAGGAAGCCGCCAAACCGCCGCAGCGCGCCGTCGCGCCCCCACCATTCCAGCCGCGCGAACAGGGCACGCAGCCCCGGCACGTCGTGCACCGCGGCGAAGGGCGTTGCCACACGGATGCCGCGGAAGTCGACGAGGTCCACGTCGGCCGGCAGATAGCGGCGCACGTCGTCGGGCGTGTCGTAGCGCGTGTAGACCTCTTCGTCGGTGACGCCGGCGGCGACGGGCGAGGCCGGCTTCAGGCGTTTGGCTAGATAGCGCAGTGAATGCACGTTGTAGAATTCCAGCAGCAGATGCCCGCCCGGGCGGGTGACGCGCGCCATGTCGGCGACGGCGCGCCCGATCTCGCGAACATGGGCCAGCACCTTGTAGGAGTAGACGACGTCGAACGTAGCGTCGCCGAAGGGGAGGTCGGTGGCGCTGCCCTCCACCACGCGCAGGCCGCGCGCGCGCGCCTTGGCCAGCATGCCGGGCGAGAGGTCGAGGCCGACCGCCGAACGCGCCGCCGGGGCGATGCGGGAGAGGATGAGGCCCGTGCCGCAGCCGACCTCGAGCACGTCGCGCCCGTGGCAGAAGGGCGCGGCCAGGTCCACCTGCAGGTCGTCGATAAGCGCGTGGTAGCCGTGGCCGCGCGCGCGCTCGTAGTCGAGCGCGAAGCGGTCGTAATAGTCGCGGTTGTCGCGCAGCGGGGCGTCGCCGACGTGTACGGGCGCGGGCACGGGCGCATCCTAGCCGCGCGTTGCGGCGCCGGCAAACGGGAACCCCGGGCGCGCGCCGGAGTCTGACACGCATGAACAGCCGCCCCTTCCGCGGGCCGAGGCTCGGCCTGCCCGCCGCCATTCTCGCCCTCGCCCCCGCGCTTGCGTTCGCGGGCCTTGCGCCGCGCCCCGCGCGCGCCGACACGCTCGATTCCACCCTGGGGCAGCCGCTCATCGAGATATCTCACTCGGTGGACGTGTCCCTGAAGGACGGCGTTGCCACCTACGTGGTGCGGCGAACCATCGCCAACGCCGGGACGCTGTACGAGGAGGCTTCGCTGGACATCGACCTGCCGTACGGCGCGGCGGTGACGGGGCTGCGCATCCGCGCGCACGACCGCTGGTACGACGGCGAGCTCATGGAGGCGGAGAAGGCGGCCAAGTTGTACGAGCAGCTCACCGGGCTAGGGCCGCACGCCCCGCGCGACCCGGCGCTGCTGGAATGGGTCTGGCCCGACAAGGTGCACCTGTACGTCTTCCCGGTGACGCCGGGCGGGACGAGCACCGTCGAATACACGCTCACCGCGCCGACGCGCTACCGCGGCGGGCGCTACGTGGTGTCGTATCCGCGTTCGGCGGCCGGCAGCAGCGCAGGCGCCGGGACGGGCGCAGGCGCGGACCGGGACGCGGACGCGGGCGCGACTCCCGGCGCCGGCGAGCTGGCCACGCCGGTACTGCGCGTGCACCCGGACGGCGGCGACGCGACCACGCTGGTGCTCGTGGACGGGCGCCGCGCGGCGCCCGACACGCCGCTCGTGCTCGACCCGCCTGCGCCGCCGCCGTGGTTCGGCGAGGGGGCGCCCGACAGGGACGCCGGCTACGCGACCAGCGCGCTGGTGGTGGCGGACGTCGCCGGCGAGGTGGCGTCCGCCAGGGTGAAGCTGGCCATCCATCACACCTACCGCGCCGACCTGCGCGTGGAGCTGGTGACGCCGGCCGGCAAGCACGTCGTGCTGCGCGACCGCGAGGGCGGCGGGGAGAGCGACGTGGCCGGCACGTTCCCCGTCAAGCTGCCGGCGGGGACCGCTGCGGCGGGCACCTGGCGGCTCGTCGTGTCCGACCACGCTGGCCTCGACGTCGGCACACTCGACGAATGGTCGCTGGCGCTCAGCGCCAAGAAGGGCGCGGGCGACCGCGTCTTCGCCGCCGTCGATACGCCCGTCTTCCTGCCCGACGCGCCGGAGGAGGCGGGGGACGGCGCGCTGGCGCTGGTGGAGGTCGCGCCGCCGCCGATCGACGTGCTGGCGGCGCGCCTCGGGCGCGTCGTCGCCGCGCCCGACAAGACCTACCTGCGCCTGGAGCTGGACGCCGCGCCCCAGCTCAAGCCGCTCCCCAAGGCGCTGTCGGTCGTGTTCGCGGTCGACGCGTCCTGGTCGGAGGAGGAGCGCGGCATCGACGCGCAGCTGGCCGTGGCGCGCGCGTTCCTGACGCACGTCCCCGACGCCACCTTCGAGGTCGTGCTCTTCCGCCGCCACGCCGCGCGCATGATGGGCAGCTTCGCCGGCGCCGGCGCGTTCGACGCGTCGGTCGAGGCCGCGCGTGCGGCGGGGAAGCTCGCGCCCGGAAACGGCAGCGCGCTGGAGGAGGGCCTGCGCGCCGCCGCCGCGGCCCTGGCCGGACGCAAGGGCCCGCGGCGGATCGTGTTCCTCACGGACGCGCTGCAACGCCGCGCGTTCCGCGAGGCGGACGCGCGCGCGGCGCTGGCGGGGCTGCCGGCCGGCACGGTGGTGCACGCCGCGATCCCGCGCCTCGACGAGGCGGACGAGCCGACCACCGAGCGCGACGACGCGCACGCGCTGGCTCCGGTGGCACGCGCGCACGGCGGCATCCTGGTGCACGTGGGCGGGCTTCCCGCCAAGGAAGGCAAGCGTCTCGCCGCTGCGGTGCTGGAGCTGGTGCGCCCCATCCGCATCGACCACTTCCGCATCGAGGGCTTCGACCCCACGACGCCGGACGGCGTGGGCAGCCTGGTGCCGGACGTGATCGCCGAGGGCACCGGCCACCGCGCGGTGCTGCGGCTCGGCGCCGCGGCGCCCGCGAAGCTCGTCCTGCGCGGCGAGCTATGGTCCGCGCCGTTCGTGCGCACGATCGCCGCCGGCGACGCGTTCAGCCGCGCCACCGCCGGGTTCGTCTTCTCCGAGGACCGCTTCGACGGCCTGACGCACGACGAGATGATGAAGGTGGCCTTCTATGGGCGCGCGGTGTCGCCGGTGACGTCGTACCTCGCCGTAGAGCCGGGCACGCGCCCTTCCCACGTCGGTATCATGCGCGGCCTGGGCGGGTCGGGCTCGGGCTACGGCGGGGGCGCCGGCCTCCTCGGCGGGTACGGCCGTAGCGGCGTTGCTCCGCCCGCGCTCAAGTCGCTGCTCGCGGGGGCGGCCGCCGCGTGCGTCGCCGCGCATCCCCCCGCGGCGGGCTGGTCGGTCGTGCTGGACGTGGAGACCACGTACCACGAGGTCGTCGACGTGCGCGTTGCCGCCGCGGGCGGCGCGCGGGGCACGCCGGCCGCGCTCACCGCTTGCCTCGTCGAGGCGGCCTGGGCCGTGACGCTGCCGTCCTCCTACGTCGCCGAGCGCGACGACCACCGCGTCGAATACCCGTAGCCGCCCGGTCCCCGGGCGCGCCGCCGCCGCCACCGCCACCGCCACCGCCGCCGCCGCCGTGGCACGCGCGGCAAGGTGACAGTTGCCCCGGCGTGCGCCACGATGTAAGGGTCCGCCGGGCAGGAGGACCGACCGTGGCCAAGGCAAGAGTAGCGATCCTGAGGACGACGCCCGAGACGGTGGTGGCCGACTACCGCCGTCTCGCCGAGCTGGCGGGCGCGCGCGTCGCGCTGGACCCGTCCGTCGAGACCATCCTCAAGGACAACATCACGTGGCACCTTCTCTACCCGGGCGTGAACACGACGCCCTGGCAGCTCGAAGGCACGATCCTGGGGCTGCGCGACGCCGGCCTGGACCGGCTGGTCGCGGTGCACAATCGCACCGTCGTCACCGACCCGAAGAAGGGCGAGCGGCTCAACAAGTTCCGCGCCGTGTACGACCGCTACGGCGTGCCGGTGCGCTACAACTTCGAGGACGCCGCCGACATGCGCTGGGAGGTGTACCGCCCGCGCGCGCCCATGCTGACGCTCGACCACATCTTCCCCGAAGGAATCCGCATCCCCGCCTTCTTCCACGGGCGCAACGTCGTGCACATGCCGACGGTGAAGACGCACTCCTACACGACCTACACGGGCGCCCTGAAGAACGCGTTCGGCGGGCTCCTGGAGACGCGCCGCCATTACACGCATTCGACCATCCACAAGACCCTGGTCGACCTTCTCGCCATCCAGAAGGAGATTCACCCGGGGATCTTCGCGACGATGGACGGCACGACGGCGGGATCGGGACCGGGCCCGCGCACGGTCACGCCGCACACCAAGAACGTCATCCTGGCCTCCGCCGACCAGGTGGCGATCGACGCGGTGGCGGCGACGCTGATGGGCTTCGACCCGATGCAGATCGAGTGCACGCGCCTGGCGCACGACCGGGGCTTGGGCGTCGCGGACGCGCGCGACATCGAGATCGTCGGCGACGCCGACGCCGCCGAGGAGCGCTGGAGCTTCGAGGTGGGCGTGAACGCCGCCACCGGAATGGGTCGCCTGCTGTGGCACTCGCCCCTGCGCGTGTTCCAGAAGCTGCTCTTCCACACGCCGCTGGTGAACGTCTTCGTGCTCGGGTCGGCCGTGTTCCACGACTGGCTCTGGTACCCGACGCTCGGGCGGCGCACCGTCGACGCCTGGCTGCAGGATTCGGCGTGGGGGCGCCTCTTCGAGCGCTACCCGGACGACGCCGGCGGCCCCTGGCCGCACGCTGAGCGCGATCCCGTCCAAGCGGCGGCGTAGCCGACCTGGCGGCCGCGCCGGGCGATGCCGTCATTTCTCCGGCGGGTCGTCGGGGCGCGAGCCGGCAATGACTTCTTCAAGCAGGGTGCGCGCCGCGCGCGCCACCTCCGGGCGCATCGCCGCCTCTTCGATCGCGTTTGCCTGGGCGTCGGCGTGCGCGCGCTGGGCCGCCTCGCGACGCCGCCGCGCCGCCGCGGCCGCGCGCCTGTGCGCGCGCCACAGGCGCGGGAGCTGCCACGCCTCTGCGCCGTCGAGTGGCGCCACCGGCACGAGGTTCAAGGCGATGAGTGCGGCGTTGGTGAGCGTGAAGGCGTGCAGGAGCTGCAGCCCGAGCCACGAGGTCGGCGGTGGCAGGGCCAGCCGCCACGCCCAGGCGACCGCCAGCACGGCCGCTTGTGCCAGCACGCCCCCCCAGGCCACTTCGGCGCGCGCCAGCGGCGCGGACGCGCCGCCGCCGCTCCAGCGGCACTCGCCGCCGAGGCCGTGAACGTCGAGCGAGACGACCCGCCCGCGCGCGCGCCGCACCAGCAGCGCGTGGCCCAGCTCGTGCGCGACGACGAGCGCGAAGAGCCCGAGCCAGACGCCGGGCACGACGCGCAGGCCGCCCAGCACGAAGAAGCCGATCGGCGCTGACCAGTGCACGCGCAGCGGCACGCCCCGCCAGCGCGCCAGCGTCAGCCAGCCCCGGCGCACTTCCATCAGGGCGTCCCGGCCCAGTGGTCGCAGTCGGCCACCGCCGGCTCGCGGAAGGGGTGGTACACGGCAGGGCGGCGGATCTCGTCGCAGACGACGGCGGCGCCGGCCGCGTCTCCGCCGGCGCGGAGGTTGCGCGCCAGGGCGTTGCGGATCACCAGCGCGTAAGCGCCGTCGCCGGGCTCCTCCAGTGCCGCGCGCAGCAGCGCGGCAGCGCGGGCGGCGTCGCCCGCGCGCTCGGCGCGCAGCCCCTCGGCGAACAGGCGCAGGTCGCGGTCGGGCGCCGCCAGCGCGTCCGCCAGCAAGTCGTTCTTGCCTTCCACCCAGCCGATCTGCGCGCGCAGCAGCGCCGCCGCGCGCCTCACCTCGCCCGGCAGGCGGTCCCTTTCGGCGTCCACGGCGGCGAGGTCCTCCTCGGCGCCGCCCGCGTCGCGCGCCAGCGCGCGCACGAGGCCGAGCGTCACGCGCTGCAGCAGCGCGTCGGCGGGCGCGGCGGCGCCGGGCCCGGCGGCCCAGCGCGCCAGTCGCTCCGCGCCGCGGTGCGCGGCGGCACCGTCGCCGGTGCGCAGGGCCAGCGCCACCAGCGCGGTGGGCGCGCTCCAGCCGGCGGCGGTGCCGAGCGCGTCGTCGTCGCGGTCCACGAGCGCACGCGCGGCGGCGTCGTCGCCCCGCACCAGCGCCACGGCGGCGCGGACGCGCGCCGCCGTCTCCGCCGCGCCGGCGCCCACGGCTGCCGCCGCCGTCTCCGCGTCGTCGTAGCGGCGCAGCGCGAAGAGCAGCTCCAGCTCCCCCGCCTCGGCGGCGGCCGGCTCCCCGAAGCGGCGGTACAGCGCCAGGAGCGGGCGCGCGGTCTCCTCGTCGCGCGCGGCGAGCGCGGCGCGCAGCGGCGGTCCGGCCGCCGGTAGGAAGGCCGGGGCGACGGCCACCGCGGCGCGAAACGCCGCCAGGGCGGCCGCCGGCCTGCCGGCGTCGCCGTACGCCTCTCCGAGCGTGTACAGCACGTCGCGGTCGTGCGGCCGCTGATCACGCAGCGGCTCCAGCAGGGCCACGGCGTCCGCGGCGCGCGCGTCGCGCAGCAGGCGCAGCGCCTCCACGAGCGTCTGCTCTCGCCAGGCCGGCGCCAGCGCTGCGGCACGCTCCAGCACGACCTCGGGCGCGGTGACGGCGCGGCGCCAGCGCCCGGCAAGGGCGAGCTGCAGCCACGCTTCGCCGAAGCTCGGCTCGCGCGCCACCGCCTCCTCCAGGCGTTTGACTGCCTCCGCCCAGTCGCGGCGGTCCTCGGCGTCGACGCCGAGGTGGTAGGCGCGCAGCGCCGTCAGCGCGCGCTTCGACGCGGCCGGCAGCGAGGTCCCCGCAGCGCCGCCGCCGGCCAGCGCCCGGGGCCAGGCGCGCGGGACGAGCGCGGCGGCGAGGCGGGTGACGACGTCGGCGAGCTGCGCCGGGTCGTCGGTCTCGACGGCCTCGCCGGCGTCGCTTTCACTGCCGCGCGGGCCGAACAGACGCAGTCGCGCCGTCACCGCGACCGCGCCGCCACCGGCCGCGGCCACGCGTCCGTCCACGACGTAGACCGCGCCTCTCCCACGGGCCGCCGCCAGCCAGTCCTCGCGCGCGACGGTGCCCGGACCGACGACGTCGCGCAGGTCGTCGTACGAGACGACCGTGGCGCCGGGCAGCGCCGCGAAGCGCTCCGCGAGCGCGCGCGGCAATCCGCCCGCCAGGAACGCGAGCGGCTCGCTGGCGGTGTCGTCGTCGAACGGCAGGAACGCGACGGCGGGCAAGGGCGGCGCCGCCGTCGCCGCCGTGGCCGGAGCGCTCTCCGGCGCCGGGGTCGCCGCCGCGGTCGCGGGTCCGCGCCCCGCGTCGGGACGCACCACGAAGCGCCACACCGCCAGGCTGCCCCCGCCCGCCGCCAGCGCGATCGCCACGAACGCCCAAACGGTTCGTCGAGGCGCTCGCCTCGCCGCCACCGGCGGCGCTTCCGGCGGCGCGCTCGGTTCCACCGGCTCCACCGCGGGCGCGGGGCTCGGACCCGCCCTTGGAGCTCCGTCCCGGTCTCCACTGCCAGCGGGTCCGGGATGCGTCGCCGCGCTTCGGCGCGCGTCTGCGTCGCGCGCCGCGCCCGCTTCGGCCACGGTCCGCGCGTGCGCCGCCACCTCCGCCGCGGGCCTCGGCCCTGCGGCGGCGGGCCTTCCCGGCACGCCGGGCAGCGTCGCTGCCGCCAGCGCCTCGACCGCTTCGTCGATCGCCTGCGCCATCTCCGCCATCGACTCGTAGCGCCGCGCCGGCTCCTTCTCCAGGGCCTTCATCACGGCCAATTCGAGCCGTCGCGGCAGCGTCGGGTTCAGGTCCGACAGCTTCGGCGGCGGGTCGGCCAGGTGCATGGAGATCGTCGGGCCCGCGCCGTCCGCCACGAACGGAGGCCGCCCACACAGCGCCTCGTAGGCGATGATCCCGAGCGCGTAGATGTCGGCCCGGTGGTCCACGTCTTTCGCCCCGTGGCACTGCTCCGGCGACATGTAGCGCGGCGTCCCCATCACCAGCCCCGCGCTCGTGGCCCCGGCTCCGGCACTCGCGCCCGCGCCCGCCGCCCCGTCGCGCAGCTTGGCGATGCCGAAGTCCAGCACCTTCACGTGCAGGCCGCCGCCGCCCTGCAGCAGGAACAGGTTCTCCGGCTTCAGGTCGCGGTGCACGATGCCCCGCCCGTGGGCAGCGCCCACCGCCGACGCCACTTGCCGCACCAGGCTCGCGACCTCCGGCGGCGCCATCGTCTTGTCGCGCCCCAGTCGCCGCGCCAGGCTCTCGCCTTCCAGCAGCTCCATCACGAGGTACGCCCCGGCGTCCGGCGCGGTGCCCGTGTCGTAGATGTCGACGATGCCCGGATGCTTGACGAGGTTCGTCGCTCGCGCCTCGTTGAAGAAGCGCTGCACCAGCGACGGCGACGCTGCGTGCTCGGCGTGAAGCACCTTGATGGCGGCGCGCCGGCCGATGGTGACGTGCTCGCCCGCGTAGACCGCCCCCATGCCTCCGGCGCCGAGGCGCTCCACGATGCGGTAGTTGCCGAGGGTCGTTCCGACGAGGTCTGGCAAGGCGCCCGATCGTACCCGCGGCCTCCGCCACCGTCCACCGCGGCGTGCGGGTACCGTCGCGCGGCACCGGCGCGACGCGCGGGGCCTTACTCCAAACCGCGGCGCGTGGGGTGGCCGGGCGGCAGCCGGGCGAGCGCTTGCAGCCGCGCTGCGTCGGCGGCCTTGGCGTCGCCTTGCGCGCGATGCACCCAGTACAGGCCGATCCAGGCGCTCACGGCGTCGGGGTCCAGCCGCGCGGCGCGCTCCAGTGCGACGACCGCGTCGGCGTAGCGGCCGGCGTGGCCGAGGGCGAGACCGTCGAAGTAGAAGAACATCGCCTGGTCTGGGCGCGCCGCCACGGCGGCCTCGAAGCGCTCTATCGCCGTCAGGAGCTCGGGCGAGGTTGACGGCGGCGAGGCGAGCCGATCGGTGGGCGCGCCAGAGGCGGCGAGATGCAGGATACCGTCGGCCGCCAGCGCGAGCGGTCGGGCGCGTTTCTCGCTCATCAAGCGCGCGAGGTCGGCTTGCACGGCGGCGAGCGGCACGCCGGGCGCCAGCAGGTAGCCGAGTCCGGCGAGTGGGCGCATCGCCTTCAGGCGCCAGCGGGTCGCCAGCGCCGCGGCCGCCGGCGGGGCGCCGGGGCCGGTGCGCAGGTACAGCGCAAACGAGGGGTCTAAGTACACCAGCGCCCAGCGGCCGCGCGCGGCGTCCAGGTACTGCCACAGGGGCGCGAAGCGCGCGTCGTAAAGGTCGCAGAGCACGGCGCCGATCCCCCAGCGCGCCGCCTCCGCCTCGAAGCGCCGCGGATCGGGGAGGACGTCGCGGTACAGCGTTTCCCGCAGCGCGGGCTCGTCACGCAGGCCCGGGTCCGCGTAGACCTGAACGGCCGGGCCGGCCTTCCACGCCAGGTACGCGCCGTCCTGCTCGCCGGTCAAGACGCGGCCGGCGAAGGCGTTGGCGGCGAGGAACGCCGCGGGGCCGGCGGGCGTGGTGGGGCGCTCGTCGAGTGGCGGGAGCGCGTGCACGCCGGCCGCGAGCGAGAGGGCGACCGTGACGGCGGCCACGAGCGCTCCGGCGACCGGCGCCGCGTACGCGGGCCACGAGCGCCGCGCGCGCAGCACCGCGCCGGCGTTCACGGCGCCGATCACGGCGGCGACGAGGAGGAAGTCGGGTGCGAGCCGCTCGCGCGCCAAGCTGACGAAGGCGAGGCCTGCCAGCGCCACGGCGGCCCCGGCCAACGGCAGCGGCGAAGAGGGATCAGGCGCGCCGGCCGCGCCGGCCAGCGGCAGCGGCGAAGCGGGATCAGGCGCGCCGGGCGCGCCGCGCTCGCGCTCCCGCGCCCGCGCGCGCAGCGGCCCGCGCAGCCGCCCCAGCATCCCTTCTATCCATAGATGTCCGAGCAGCCACGCGGGGGCGGCGCCGAGCCAGGCGGCGTACGCAACCATCGGCAGGTCGACGGCGTGCGACCACGGGGACTGCCACGGCGCGCTCGACGCGCCGGCCACGGACAGGGGAAGGGCGCCGCGCAGAGCGTCCGCGCCCCAGGGGTTGCACAGCCAGGCCAGCGGCAACGCGAGCGCGGCGGCGGCGAAGGGTAGGCCGCCGCGCCGGCGCAGCGCGAACGCGCCGACGACGAGCGCACCGACAGGCATCGAGGCGTGCACGTTCGCCCAGACAAAGTGCAGCGGAACGAGCAGGGCGAGCCAGCCCCACGCGGCGCGGCCGCGCGCGCGCGCCAGGATCCAGAGCGTTGCCGCCAGGAGCGCCGTTCCGGCCAGCTCCGGCCGCATCACCAGCCCCGGCGCCCACGCCGGGCCCGCCAGGGCAAGCGCTGCCGCGCCCAGCCAGCGCGCGCGCGTCGCGTCGGCCGGCGCCTTGGTCTCCGCGAGACGGCCGGCCGCGCCGACTGCCAGCGCAGCGGTCGCCGCCACCAGGATCGCCTTCGCCGCCACCAGCCCGGCCGTTCCGGCCGCGCGCCACAACGCCGCCACCGCCACCTGGAAGGCCCAGGACAGATTCACCCAGCGCACGCCGCCGAGCGTGAAGGCAAACGGGTCCTGCGCCGGCAGCGCCCGGTGCCCCAGGATCCACGCGCCCGTGGCGAGATGGAAGCACAGCTCCTGGTTGTCGAGCCCCAGCGCGCAGAACGCCCACAGCGCCAGGACGCCGGCCACGTACGGCGCCCACGCCGCCGGGCCCGCCGCCGTTTTTCCGGGCGGAGGCGCGCTCGGCGCGGCGGCGCTCACCGCCCGTCCAGCCGGCGCGGCGGCGCGGCCGCCATGCGCACCCGCAGCGCGACCAGCTCGCGGAACACACGTGCCATCCGCTTCGCCGCCACGAGCGGCGTTCCGGCCACCTTGCTCTCGCCGCTGCGGCGCGGACGGCAGCTGATGGTGACGGTCTCGATGCGCGCGCCGGCGCGCGCCGCGCGCAGCGGCAGCTCCAGGTTGAAGAAGAGCGTGTCGGCCTCCGGGCGGCATGCCTGGTACACGCCGCGGCGCACCACGTAAACGCCCTCCAGCCGCACGCGGCTCCCGCCGATCACCGCGGTGAGCACGCGCAGCCCGCGCGACAGCGTCGCGCGTACCAGCCCGTCGTCGCGTGTCCGGTAGACACTCGTCACGAGATCCGCGCCGCCCGCGACCGGCGCGGCGAACGCCGCCAGGTCGGCGGGGTCGATCTGCCCGTCGGCGGGCAGGAACGTCAGCCACTCGAGCCGCGCCGCTGCGTACCCGTCGCGCAGAGCCGCACCCATGCCGCCGTTGTGGTCGCGCCCCACGACCCGGCTGCGCTCGGGATCCTCGCCGGCGAGCGCGTGCATGGCGGCGCGCGTGCCGTCGCGCGAGCCGTCGTCCACGAGCACGAGCTCCCAGCGCGCGGCGACGTCGGGCAGCGTCGCGCGCAGCTCCCCCACCACCGGCCCAATGTTCTCTTCTTCGTCGAACGCAGGAATCACCACGGACAGCGCGGGGATACGCGAGTCCGACGACGCAGTGCCGTCGGCGGCGGCCGGGCTGCGGGGCGCGGAGGGCATCATGGCGCCGCGAGTCTACCATCGGGCACCCCTGCGAGCTTCTTGACTTTTTGGGCACGAGCATGATATCCCGCGAACGAGTCCCCGGCCGGACCCGCGGCTGTTTCCTGCGGGCGCAAGACGGAGTCCTGCCGTGGACAGCCGTGCGCGGGCCATACTGGCCCTGGAGGATGAATGCCCAAGCCGTTGCTCGTCGCCGACGACAGCAAGACGATGCTCCAGGCGGTCCACATGACCCTGGCCGGCGAGGACTACCAGGTCCACTTCGCGACGGACGGCGAGGCCGCGCTCGGCATGGCGCGCCAGCTCCATCCCGCCGTCGTGCTGGCGGATTACCTGATGCCGAAGATGGACGGCTACGATCTGTGCCGCGCGCTCAAGAGCGACCCGGGCACGGCGCGCACGCCGGTTGTGTTGCTCACGGGAAGCAGCGCGCCCTACGACGAGGGGCGCGGCAACGCGTGCGGCGTGGACGCGCACCTGGCAAAGCCGTGGGACTCGCAGGCCCTCATCGACAAGATCGCGGAAGTGATCGGGCGACCGGCGCGCTCCGCGGGAGCCGCGGTCGAAGCGGCGGCGCCGTCCCGCGCACCCTCGGCCCCGACCGCGATGGATGCAGACGGCGTCGACGTCGACGTGACGTCGGAGTCGCCGTTCGGCGTCGGCGGGGATTCGCCCTTCGCATCGCCTGATGCGTCGCCGTTCGCCTCGCCCGACCCGTTCGCGCAGGCGTACGGTGGCGGCGGCGGCGGCGCGAGCCCCTTCGCGGGCGACTCGGCCGATCCGTTTGCGCCTCCCGCCGAGGCGGGGCCCGCGCCCGCGGCCGCGCCGCCACGCCCTGCGCCCCCTCGGCCGGCGCCGGCGGCCGCGCCGCCCCGCGCCGCGCCGCCCGCCGCGGTCGCTGCGCCGCCTCGTCCCGCTCCGCCAGCCGCGCCTGTCGTGCGCGCGGCCACCGCGCCGCCGCCGCGTCCAGCGCCTGC
>DASYRF010000023.1:0-15718 GCA_036004705.1 Myxococcota bacterium | reverse complement strand
GCTCGCGCCCGCCGCGGCGCCGCCGCCAGGACCGGGCGCGCCGCCGGTCCGACCGTCGCCGACGACGACCGCCGACCCCAGCTCGCGCGCCAAGCGGGGATCGCCCGGGTTGCGCAGGAGCTGGCGCCACGCCTCGACGGCGCTCAAGGCGACGAGCGGGCGCTCGCCCGAGGCCAGCGCGCGCATCTCCAGCAGATTGACCGCGTCGCCGCAAAACTCGCGGCGCACGAGCTGCTCGGGACGGAAGCGCCTCCGCCGGCCGGCGGTCATCTTGCCCTGCGCCAGTAGGATCTGCGTGGCGCGCCCGACCAGACGGTGCGGCATGCGCAGGCGCACCGCCGGCCCGCGT
Source organism: Myxococcota bacterium (assembly GCA_036004705.1). Lineage (GTDB taxonomy): Bacteria > Myxococcota_A > Polyangia > DASYRF01 > DASYRF01 > DASYRF01. The sequence continues at coordinate 15,369 of DASYRF010000023.1, read as the reverse complement.
AGGAGGTCCATCACCACGGCGCCGGGATCCCGCCGCGGCGAGCCGGCGGGGAGAGACACTACCACGGACACCGCCCCCGAGGCGCCGGGCACGTCCACGTCCCACCCGCCGGAGCCCACGTCGGCCCACGTCTCCGCCGCGCGCTCCGGGGCCCCCCCGGCTTGCGCCGCGGCGGCGGCCGGCGCTGGCGCGGCAGTCGAGGCCCCCGGCACGGCGGCGGGCACCGGCTCGAGCGCGCGCCGCACCAGCGGCCACATCGTCACCGACAGCAGGACCGAGTCGTGCAGGGGGCCGCCGGCGCGCTCCTGAAGCTCGTCGAGCGCCCCGAGCAACCGCACGTGCTCGTCGACGTCGGCGGCGAGACCGGTGCGTTCACGATACGCGGCGATCTCGGGGAAACACACGGCGAGCGCGCCGCACTGCTCCAGCAGCCGCCAGGCGTCCGCGGCGTGCGGACTGCGCAGGATGCGCAGCAGCTCTTCCAGCAGCCGCGGCGCGGCGCATTTCGCGAGCTCCGGGCCGACCCGTTTCATGGCCGCGAACGTGCGCGGCTCGATCTGCAGTCCCAGCCGCGCGCCGAAGCGCACGGCGCGCAAGATGCGCACCGGGTCCTCGGCCAGCCGGATGTTTGGATCGCCGATCGTGCGGATGACCCGGCGCTCCACGTCGGCGACGCCGCCTACGTAGTCCAGGATGGCGTTGCGTCGCAGATCGTAGAAGAGGGCGTTGCAGGTGAAGTCGCGGCGGCGCGCGTCCTCCTCCTCCGTGCCGAAGACGTTGTCCTCGCGGATGAGCAGATCGCGCGGGGCGCGCTCCGCCAGGGCGGGCGCCAGCGCGCCGGCGCCGTCTCCGCCACCGCCGCCATTGGCGCCCCCGACGGCGTCTTCGCGATGCTCGATTCCCGGCGCCTCGCCCTCGTCCATGTCAGGCTCAGCCTCGGGCTCCGGCTCGGGCTCGGGCGGCCCGTCCATGTCCGGGTTGCGGCGGAAGGTCGACACCTCGATGATCTTTCCGCCGCGGAAGTGGATGTGCGCCAGCCGGAAGCGACGCCCGATGAGGCGACAATTGCGGAACACGTCCTTCACCTCGCGCGGACGCGCGTCGGTGGCGACGTCGAAGTCCTTCGGGGTGGCGCCGAGCAAGAAGTCGCGCACGCCGCCCCCGACCAGATAGGCCCTGTAGCCGAACTGCGTCAGCCGGCGCACCACTTTGACGGCGTCGAAGTCGACGAAATTGGGCGGAAGCGGGCGGTTGATGACGAGCGGTGTCGCGCCGTCGGGCGCGCTGGAGACCACCGCGCTAGGGGAAGAGCTGTCTGTGGCGTCCATGGACCCTCGGGTGCCGGCCTTTCGGGGCCGGGGCGACGCCGCCGCACCCGCGGTGCAGCGCGCCTGCCTGGTTGGGTCGAAGCCCGGGGGCTCTGTGCCCCTGGTCCTTCGCTCCTTCCAACCTAGTCCCTCGGCGACGATCCGTCAACGGCCGCGCCGGGCGCGGCGCGGCCGGGAGCGCGGGCGCGGGCGCGCTCCCCAGACGGCGGCGCGGATGCGCCGGGCCAGCGCCGCGACGACCGCGCCCTGGGCGGGCACGACCAGGATCGTATCGTCGCCGGCGACCGTCCCCAGTATGCCCGGAAGGTCGGCGTCGTCGAGCGCCACGGCCACCGTCGAAGCCGCGCCAACGCGCGTCTTCACGAGGACGAGCGCCTCGTTGTGGGCGACGGCCGTGACCAGAGCAAAGGGAAAGCGCGACACGGGCGACGGCGCCGCCGCCTCCTCCTTGCGCCCGGCGAGCGAATAGCGCGCCGGCCCCTCCGGGCCTAGCTCGCGCCGCGCACCGACGGCGCGCAGGTCACGCGAAATGGTGGACTGATTGACCGGAAAGCCGCGGCGGCGCAGCACCGCCCCCAGATCGGCCTGCGTGTGCGCGGAGCCGCCCGCGAGGATCTCGCGCAAAGTCGCCTGGCGGGCGGCCACCGCGCCCGCCACGAGACTGCCGCCGTGCCCGTTCCGGCCCGCAGTCGCTACCATGCCGCCGCCGTGCCCGACGCGCCCGCGGGCGGGTTGCGGATCATCGTCCCCACGCCGTCGTCGGTGAATAGCTCCGAGATGAGGTTGTGCGGCACGCGCCCGTCGATGATGTGCACGGTCTCCACGCCGCCGGAGATGGCGGCGATGATGGACGCGGCCTTGGGCAGCATTCCGCCGCTGAACGTGCCGTCGGAGATGCCGCGGGTCAGGTCGGCCGGGGTCATCTCCGGCACGACCACCCCGTCGCGCAGGACGCCCGCGACGTCGGTCAGGTACAGGAGCTTGCGCGCCTTGATGGCAACGGCGATCGCCGCCGCGGTGGCGTCGGCGTTGATGTTCAACGTCTCGCCCTCATCCGAGACGGCGACGGGCGAGATGATCGGCACGAAGCCGCCCGCCACCAGCGCGTCGATCACCGCCGGGTCCACGCGCTCGACCTCGCCCACCAGCCCCAGGTCGCGCGCCGGCCCGCCGTCGCGCGGCGTCACCGGGGGGAGCCGGCGCCCTACGATCAGCCCGCCGTCCTTGCCCGACACGCCGACCGCGCGCACGCCGGCGCGCGAAAGGCGGCCGACGACGTCCTTGTTCACCTGCCCGGTGAGAACGCGCTCGATCACGCCCATCTCGGTCTCGCCGGTCACGCGCAGGCCGTCCACCCACTCGCTCGGCAGGCTGAGGGCGCTCAAGGCGCGCGAGATCTCCGGCCCGCCCCCGTGCACGACGACCGGGATCATGCCCACCGACGTGAGCAGCCGCACGTCGCGCGCGAAGCGGTCCTTGAGGTCCGCCTGCACCATCGCGGCGCCGCCGTATTTCACGACGACGCGCGTGCCTTTGAAGCGCTCGATGTAGGAGAGCGCCTCCACCAGCAGGCTGACCTTCATGCCGGTGGTCCTGCTGGCGAGGCGCGGGTCCAGCACCGTGGCACCGGTCTGCGGGGCGGCCATGACGGCGGCGTAGTCGGCGTTGATACGCACGTATTCGTAGCTGAGGTCGCACCCCCATGCCGTCGCCGCCGCGCCGCCGGGCGTGCCGAGGTCCAGGTCCACCAGCACCTCGGTAGCGCCGGTGATGCGCCGCCGCACCTCGGCGGCGTCGAACAGCGCCGGGGCGCCGCGCGCGAAGACCACCGTGTCCATGATGCGCAGCGTCACGCGTTCGGGATCCAGCGGCGCGCCCGCCGACGCGGCGGCGCTGAGGACGCGCCCCCAGCCGGGGTCGGCGCCGTAGAACGCCGCCTTGACGAGATTGGAGGCCACGACGGCGCGTGCGACGAGCCGGGCGCCGGCGAGCGTCGGCGCGCCGCGCACGACCGTCGTGACAAGCCGCGTCGCCCCTTCTCCGTCGGCGGCGATGGCGCGGCACAGGTCCGTCAGCACCTCGCGCAACGCTCCGGTCAGCGCTTCCGCGTCGGACCCCGGCCCTTCCACCGGCGGCGCGCCCGACGCGCCGTTCGCCAGCACCACGAGCGAATCGTTCGTGGACGTGTCGCGGTCGACGCTCACCATGTTGAACGTCTCGTCGGCGATCTCGCGCACCGCGGCGTCGAGCCAAGAGGGGCTGGCGGCGGCGTCGGTGACCACGTAGGCCAAGGTCGTCGCCATCGTCGGGTGAATCATGCCGGCACCCTTGGCGAAGCCGGCAACGACGACGTCGGCGCCGCCGAGCCGCACCGTCCGCACGGAGCTCTTCGCGCGCGTGTCGGTCGTGAGGATGGCCTCCTGCGCCGGAGCGGAGTCGTCGCCCAGCGCCGCCACCAGCGCCGGCGCCGCCGCTTCGATCTTCTCGACGGGGAGCTGGGTGCCGATGGAGCCGGTGGCGGCGGTGAGCACCTGATCGGGCGCCACGCCCAGTGCGTCGGCAACGGCGGCCGCCATGCGCGCGTTGGCCGCCTCTCCCTGCGGTCCGGTGGCGGCGTTGGCGCAGCCCGAGACGGCCACGCACGCGCGCACGCGCGCCGACGGCAGCCGCGCCGCGCACCAGCGCACCGACGCGGCCCGCGCCTGGTTGGTCGTGAACACGCCCGCCCCCACGGCGGGGCGGTCCGACGCCACCAGCATCAGGTCCTTCTTCGACGCCTTCACGCCGGCGCAGAGGCCGGCGAAACGGAAACCCTTCGGAATGGCCAATGGGCTCATGCTCCCGCGGCGAGCGCTTCCAGGCCGGTCTCGGCCGGGAGCCCCACCATCATGTTCAGGTTCTGTATCGCTTGACCGGCGGCGCCCTTCACCAGGTTGTCGATGGCGGCGAACGCGGTCACGGTGCCGCGCTCGGAATCGGCGTGGGCCGACAACGCGGCGCGGTTCGTGCCGACCACGCGCCGAAGCGACACGCGTCCGGGGTCGCGCTCCACGTCGATGAAGCGCGCGCCGGCGTAGCGTGCCGAGAGCGCCGCCTGGCAGTCGGCGGTGGTGACGGCGCCGGCGGCCCGCGCATGGCAGGTCGCCAGGATCCCGCGGCTGAGCGGCAACAGCTGCGTCACGAGCGTGATCGCCGCGCCCAACGCCTGCTCGATCTCGGGCGTGTGCTGATGGCGTCCCACCTTGTAGGCGTAGAAGTTGTCGTGCAGCTCGCCCAGAAGGAGCGACTCCTCCGCCTTCCGGCCTGCGCCGCTCGCCCCTGACTTGGCGTCGGCGACCAGCCCGACGCGCTCTACCAGGCCCGACTCCAGCAGCGGCGCCATTGCCAGGGTCACCGCCGTCACATAGCAGCCGGGGTTGGCGACGAGGCGCGTGCCGGCGGGGAGCAGCCCGGTGAGCTCGGGCAGGCTCCAGCGTGCCTCCGCGAGCAGCGTGGGAGCGGGGTGCGCGAAGCCGTACCAGCGCGGGTACAGGGCGGCGTCATGCAGGCGGAACGCGCCCGAGAGGTCGACGACCTTCACGCCGCGCGCCAGCAGCGCCGGGGCCAGCCGCGCGGACACTTCGTTCGGCGTACAGAGGAGCGCGACGTCGGCCTCCGCCGCCAGCGCCTCCGCTTCGGCGCGGAACGGCGGCAGCGCCGCCGGCGCGCCGGGCAACACGTCGGCGACCGGCCGGCCCGCCAGGCGGTCGGACGCCAGGCCGACCAGCTCCACCGCGGGATGGCGTGCGAGCCAGCGGACCACCTCCAGGCCGCTGTAGCCGCCTGCGCCGGCGACGAGCACTCGTGCATGTTTATGCATGACAGAGAATTAATATGCATCAGCGCTCCCGAGATGCAAGGGATTTCTTGCGATGGAGCCGGCGCCAGGCGACGTCCCCGCCGCCCGCGCTTCTTCGCATGCCGGAAGCCCGCAGCCGGCCCGGCGCCTTGACCGCTCCCGCGCGGGACCGCACGATGTCCCAAGCATGCGCGCCGCCGACGCCGTCGCCGTCGCCGCCGCCGCCTGGGGGCTTGCCGCGGGCTGCGCGGGCCCCGCAACTCCCGCCGGCGAGCAAGATCCGGCGACGTGTAGCGACGGCGCCGACAATGACGCCGACGGACTCGTCGACTGCGACGACTCCGGCTGCGCGCCTTTCTACGCCTGCCGCGGCAGTGCGGAGAACACGCCCGCCGCCTGCATCGACGACGTGGACAACGACCTGGATGGGCTCCCCGACTGCGAGGACCCGGCGTGCATCGGAATCCCCGCCTGCGCCGAGCGCGGTGACGTCGCCTGCGACGACGGCGCAGACAACGACCTGGACGGCGTGATCGACTGCGCCGACCCGACGTGCGCCTCCGCGGCGCCTTGCGCACCGCCGCCGACGCCCGAGGTGTGCGGCAACGGGCTGGACGACGACGGGGACGGCGGGGCGGACTGCATGGACTCCGACTGCAGCGGAGACCCCGCCTGCACCGCCGCCCCCGCCCTCATGCCCGGTGACTGCACCACGCACCTCTTCAGCGCGACCGACCCGGACACGGCCGCGCTCCTCGCGTCCTATGGCGTCACTGAAGCGCAGCTCATCGCCACGCTGGAGACCGCCAAGCCCGCCTACGGCAGCTACGACTTCTCCGCGTGGGGCTGCCGCTGGTACGCGGTGGACGTGATGGTCCCGGCGGGAGGCGCCTCGGTGAACGCGTTCTACACGAACGCCGCCGAGCCGCGCGACTACCTCGTCGCCTGCGTGCACCTCGCGTCCGCCCAGCTCGCCGGCGACGACGACGAAGACGGCCTGAGCTGCTCCTTCTTCGCCGACTGCGGCCCGCTGCTTCCGCTGGCGCTCGAGGGGCGCTGGACGTGCCTCTTCAGCGTCTCGCCCTTCGACGTCATCGGCAACGGCAACTCGCCCGTCGGGGGCGATCTCGTCGCCTGCCTCAACCCCTGAGGCGGCTCAGCGCACCCCCGGCAACTCGTTCGCCGCGCGTGTCTATCGCCGGGCGGCGCGCTGGTAGGCTTGGGCCGGCGGCCCGAACGGCAGCGGATCGGGGCGCGTGATGGGCGCCACGTCCGCCGCGCCAGGCCCGCGCGCGGTGTCCACGACGGTCAGCTCCACCGGCTGGGTCGCCTGCACGGGACGGCTTCCCTCGCCTCCGATGGCCCCGTAGTGCAGTCGCACGCGCAGCCCGCGCGCGGTCGTCACGTAGCCGTGCCCGGTGTCGTCGTCGAAGGAGGCCACTCGTCCGACGGTCCGCGCACGCCGCTCCACGATATCGTCGAGCCGCAGCAGCGCCGCCTCCTCGGCGGGGTTCAGCCACAGGGCCTGGCGGAAGAAGGGCTCGGCCAGCTCCGGCGCACCGGCCTCCAGCAGCACCGAAGCCACGCGCGTGAACCAGGTGGCTCGGTGCGGGTGGGCAACCAGCGGCGCGGCCAGCGCCGCGCGCGCGGCGGTGTGCGTTGCATCGAGCGCCAGCGCGTGCGCCCAGGCGCCGAGCGCATCGTCCACGCGGCCGGCGCGCTCGTACGCCTGCGCCAGGCGTGACCAGCCCTGCGGGTCGCGCGGGTGGCGCGCCGCGGCGCGGCGCAGCGTGTCGAGGGCCTCGACGCTCATGCGTTGTTCCTAGAAGACGAAATCGTAGACGTCCGACACCGCGCCCGCCACGGCGGGCAGGTTGCCCACGAAGCTGTTGCCGGTGCTCGTTTCGATGGTGAAGTCGCCCCCCAGGGCGCCGGTGTAGTTCACGACCCACACCGAGTACACGCCGGACGGCGCGGCGTCGGCGAAAACGACGCTCTCCACGTGCCAGCCGGCCGGGTTGACGCAGCCCTCGCTCGTGCAGTCGTCGACGTCGAAGTTTCCGCCGTCCGCCATCCGATTGTAGTAGTAGAGTTCCTCGCCGTTCGGCGTCAGCAGGTGCATGTCGAAGTCGGACACGGCCTCCCACCGCACCGACACGCGCAGCACGCCGTCGCCGACGCAGAGGTCGAACCAGCAGATGTCGGCGGGGATGCAGTCGCGCGTGTGCTGGCAGGTCTGGCCCGTCATGGTGTCGCCCCGCCCACAGGAAGCGAGGGCGGCCGCGGTCGCCGCCACCAGGGCGCCGGCGACGAGCACGTGGGCCGTTCGTCTCATGCGCCGCTCATGGTGGCATTGCCCGGCGCCGCTTGACAAGACCAGCAGAGCAGGCCGCGGCCCACGCAGTCCGTGACGAGCTGTCCGGTCGACGGGAGGAACGCGCACGGCGCGTCGGCGGCGATTTCGCCGAGCGCCGCGCCGCTCGTGGCGTCGAAAAAGCGCACTTCACCGGGCTCGCCGCCATGCAACCCGAGCCCGGAGAGGTCCACCGCCGGCTGCGCGACGGCGACCACGAGCGGATTGGGAGCGAAGCTGACCCAGGGCGCGTCCCAGGCGACGTGCAGTGGAATGCCCGCGGGCGGCGCGCCGTCCAGCACGGCGGCGGCCGCCTCGGCCGCCACCACCCAGATGCTTGGGACGCGCGCGGCGCCCGCGGAGCGCGCGACGATGCGCCCGGCGCCGTTCCCGGCGAACCACCACACGGCGCGTCCTTCGCCGGCATGCACGAACGGGTGGTCGATCCCGTCGACCAGGCGAAGGGGCGTGCGCGGCCCGGTCGGGCCGATCACGTTGCCGCGCGGCTCGATCCAGGGACGCGCGTCCAGCACCGTCCACCAGGCGAGCGCGTCGGCGCGCGCGGCCGCGAGCAGCCTACCGTCTGCGGAGAAGGCGACCTCCAGCGCGTGGCCCAGCTCGCGCAGCAACGCCAGCGGCGTGCCGCCCTCTAGATCGTAAAGCCGGGTCGTGTGGTCGTCCGGCGACAACGCCAGGCGCCGCCCGCCGGGGTCGATGGCGGCGGCGTAAACCTGTCGATCGAAGCCGCCGAGGCGGACGCGCACGGCACCGTTGGCGACGTCCAGCAACGCCACTACACCGGGCTCCAGCTCCACGAGGACCTCGGCGCGGAGCGGGTGGGCGGCGAGCAGGCGCCGGTAGCGCGCGCCGGGCGTGGGCGGGACAGGCTGAGCCTCCCAGCGCGCGTAGCGCGGCACCAGGGCGTGCAGCCGCTGCAATGTCTCGCGGTCGCCGAGGTCGAGGGCGTGGGCGCGCGCCAGGGCGCGCTCGGCGGCACACAGGTCTCCGCGGTGCAGGTAGGCGCGGCCCAGGCGGCGCCACGGCGCGGGGTCGGCGGGGCTGCGCACCGACGCGCGGCGCAAGGCCTCGAGAGCGTCGCGCGGGGCGTCCACCCTCATAGCTTAGACCGTCCGCGGCGCTGGCGTGGCTTCGGCGCGCGACGCGGCCTATGCTGCCCCTGATGTGGAGCCAGCCGCAGCGGCGCGAGCCGCCCGCGCCGGGGCACGCGGCGCTCCTGGGAACGCCGCTCGACGGCGGCGCCGGAGTCGTGCGCTGCGACCTGTGCGAGCACCGTTGCGTGCTGCGGCCTGGTCAGCGCGGCATCTGCGGTGTGCGCCTGAACCACGACGGCGCCTTGCGGACGCTGGCGTACGGGCGCGCGGCGGTAGTGCGCGTGGAGGCGATCGAGAAGAAGCCCCTGTTCCACTTCCATCCGGGGTCGCGAACGCTGGCGCTCGCGACGGCGGGCTGCAACCTCCGCTGCGCGCATTGTCAGAACTGGGAGCTGTCACAGGCGCCGGTCTTGCAGCCGGAGTCGGCGCTGCCAGGCGAGCCGCTGGCGCCGGCCGAGGCGGCGGCGCGCGCCGTGGCGGCGGGCTGTACGAGCGTTTGCTTCAGTTTCACCGAGCCGACGATTTTCGCCGAGTACGTCGTGGACGTGGCGCGGGCGGCGCGCGCGCGCGACCTGCGCACGGTGCTCGTGACGAACGGTTACCTCACGCCCGAGGCGCTGGCGCTGCTGGGCCCCTGGATCGACGCGGCGAACGTCGATCTGAAGGGGTTGCGCGACGAGGTGCTGCGGCGCGAGGTCGGGGGCGTTCACGCACCGTCGTTGCGCGCGGTGGCGGCGCTGCGCGCGCGCGGCGTCTGGGTGGAGGTGACGACGGTGGTCGTGCCCGGCACGAATGACGGCGCGGACGAGCTCGCCGAGATGGCGCGACGCCTCGCGGCGATCGACCGCGACGTGCCTTGGCACGTGGCGAGGTTCCACCCGGACTGGCTGATGCTCGATCGGCCGCCCACGCCGCTGGCGACGCTGCGGGCGGGCGTGGCGGCGGGGCGAGCGGCCGGGCTGCGCCACGTCTACGTCGGCAACGTGTGGGGCGACCGCGACGAGAGCACCTGGTGTGCCGGCTGTGGCGCGCTGCTCATCCTGCGCCGCGGCTACGCCGTCGAGCGCCACGGCTTGGCCGCCAGCGGCGCTTGCCGCGCCTGCGGGACGACGCTCGCTGGTCGTGGGCTGTGAGGCGCGGCGCGTGCCTGATCGGGGCGGCGGCCGGATGCGCGCCGTGAAGCGCGGCACGCGCCTGCTGGGGGCGGCGGCTCTGTTCTTGGCCGCCGGCGCCGGCGCAGGACGCACGTCTGCCGTGCTCCCCGAGGCGCCCGACCTCGCCGGCGTCGCGGCCGGCGCCAGCGCAGCGCACACGCCAGCGGTGCTCCCCGCGGCGCCGGACCTCGCCGGCGTGGCGGTCGACCTGGGCGGCGCGTGGCGTTGGCGAGCCGGCGAGGGGGCATCGGACTGGGGCGCCGCGGTCGGGCTCGCCGACGCCGAATGGGCCACGTTCACGCCGCCCGGGCACCTGGCGCTGCCGAAAACGGCGAAGACTCTTTGGCTGCGCCGCCGCTTCACGGTGCCGCCCGCCGGCGCCGGGCTCCTCGCGCTGCGCCTCGGCGCCTTCGCCGGGACCGCCGCCGTTTTCCTCGACGGCGCGGATCTCGGCGGGGCGGCGCCACCCTCCGCGCCGGTGTTCCTTCCCGCGCTGCCCGCGCTCGCGCCGGGCGACCATGTACTGGCCGTGCGCGTCGCTCTGCCGAAGGGGAAGGAGGGGCTGTGGTGGAATGGCGCGGCGCCCGCGCTGGGGCCGCCGGGCCCGCGCCGCCGCGGCTACTTCGAGATGGCGTGGGGATTCCGCCGCGCCGACCCGGCCGCCGACCCGCACCCGCCCTACGGACTCTACCTTCCGGAAGGCTGGACGCCGGACGCCGCCCGACCCGCGCCGCTGGTCGTGGCGCTGCACGGCTGGGGCGGGTCCATCCGCAGCTTCGTTCCTTACGGACTGACGCGCGAAGCAGACCGCACGGGCGCGGTGGTGGTCTTTCCCGAGGGCGGGAAGACGCTGTACATCGAGGCGCACGAGGATGCCATCCTGCGCGCCATCGACGAGGTGGCGGCGGCGTTGCCCATCGACCCGGACCGCATCACGCTGCTCGGCGTGTCCATGGGCGGGGCGGGCGCCGTGGGCGTGGGGTTCCACTATCCCGACCGCTTCGCCGCGCTCGTCTCGTACTTCGGCGACTCCCTCTACGACATGAAGACGTACGTGAAAGGCACGCTGAAGACCGACGAGATGGCCGCGCGATACTCCGTGCTGCACGTCCCGGAGAACGCCAGGCACTTGCCGGTGTTCCTCGTCCACGGCAAGGCTGACAAGGTCTGCCCGTTCGAGCAGTCACAATGGCTCTACGACGCGCTGCACGCACTGGGCCTACCGGTGCGCTTCGAGGCGCCGGCGGCGGACGGGCACACCGTCTCGCTCGTTGCGCGCTTCTTGCCGACCGCGTTCGATTTCCTCATGGCGGCGCGGCGCGTGAAACGCCCCGCGCGCGTGAGCTACGGCAAGAATCACGACGCCTATGCTGGCGCCTATTGGGTGCGCTTTACGCTGGCGCGCGAGGGCGAGTTCGGCCACGTGGACGTGGAAGCGGACGCGGCGGACCACGCGCTCGTGCTGCGCGATGCGCGCGGCGTGAAGGCGCTGACGCTGCGCCTGGGCGACGCACCGGCGGACGCGGCCGGCGCCCGGCGCCTGCGCGTCACGCTGGAGGCCCCGTTGGCGGTGCGGCTAGAAGGGCTGCCGGCCGCCGCGGACGGCTTCCGGCGGGCGAAGGGGAGCGCCGCCGGCTGCGCCAAGGGGCGCGCGGCGCGCACCGCCGAAGGCGCCGTAGAGCTGGCGCTGCCGGCCGGTACGTGCGCCTACGAGTGGGGCAGCGCGGCTTCGGCGGCCGCGGCCGCGCCAGGACCCTGAAGCAGCCGCTCGAGGACCCGGTCGCGGGCGGCGGCGAGCCCGGTCGCGAGAGTCTCGTCGCCTCGGACGATCGCATCCGCAACAGAGCCGACGCCGGCGACGCCGGCCCCGGCGAGTGCCCGCGCGGTGCGCACCACCGGATCTGGGTCGAGCGAGACGCACGCCAGCGTGACGCCAGCCGCGCGATGTGCGCGACGCTCGTCCGCGGTCGCCGCGCCCGCGGCGCCGCAGCCGACGCGCACGACCGCCGACCGCCAGCCGGACGCGCCCAGGGTGCGTGCCTCGGGCGGCCTATCCAGCTCCGCCGCGACCAGCTCCCCCGGCGCGGCGTCCGCGCGCAGCGCCACCTCCAGCCGGCGCGCCTGCTCGGCGCGCGCCTCTCCCGGCGGACCGCACGCCGCCACGGTCAAGTGCACGGCGTCGCGCTCGAAGAGCCGCAATGCGGCGCCGCCGACCGCCACCAGAAGCGCCTCCAGGCACGCCGAGGGGGGCCAGGGATGGCCCGCCAACCGCAGGGCCGCCTCGGGCGTGCGCACCAGGCACAGGTGAATGGCGCGACGCGTGCGCCGCAGCTCGCCTTCGTCGCGACGGTAGTAGAGAAGCTCGTTCTCCAGCAGACGCAGCGCGAACCAGTCGACGCCCGCTACGGCCGCTTCGCCCGCGTACACCAGCTCGGAACGCACCACGTTTTCCAGAGACCCGCGCGTGGAGAGCTCGGCGAGCCCGCCCTGCGGGTAGGTCCCCTCGTCCGGAAGCGCGGTTTCGGCTTGCGCGGCCTCCGCACCCAGCGCCCCAGGCGGGCGCGGCGCCGCTGCACCGAGTACGGCGCCCACCTCGGCGAGCTGGCGCGCCGCCAGGCGCTGGGCAGCGGTGGCAAACGCGGGCAGATTGCGCAGCTCGAACAGATCGGCCGCACCCAGCAGCGCCGGCCCCGCCTCTTCCAGCGCGGCGGCGCCGGCGGCAAACCAACCCGCGAGCCGCTCGTCCGTGTCGCCCCCCAGCGCGTCGCGCTCGCCCGCGAAGTCCCACGGCAAGGACAGTCTGGCGGCGGCGAGCGCGCGCAGCTCGCGCGGCAGGGCGCGCCGCGGCGGTGGCGGCAGCGCGGCGGCCAGGCGTGCGGCCACGATCTCGAGAAGTCGCGCGACGAGGTCGTCGGGCGCGGCCTCCGCGGCGGCGTGGCGGTGCAGCTCGCCGAACCAGCCCTCGCGCAGCAGCGGCGCCAGGGCGCGGTCCTGGTAGCAGATCTGGCGGGCGCGTGCCGTCGCGTCCCAGCGCGGCGGTCGCGCCGCCAGCGCGGAGAAGGCGAAGTCGCCGCCTTCCAGCACCAGCCAGCCGAGGTCGTGCACCAGCGCGAGCGGCAGCTCCGCGCCGAGCCCGGCGAGGTGGGCGGCCCAGCCTAGCGCGCGCGCCAGGCGGGCGGGCGCGTCCGGCGCGGGCGCGGCGGCCGCCAGGGCCGCGTCGGCGCAATGGCGCGCCGCGCACAGCACGAGGGTGCGCAGCTGCCTCGGCGGAACGACCGGCACCGCCGCGACGCCCACGTCCGGCGCCGCCACGGCGGGCGGCGACGGCTCCCGCGACGGCAGCGGCGACGGCTCCCGCGACGGCGACGACGACGGCGACGACGACGGCGACGACGACGGAGACGGCGACGGCGGCCGGCGGCTCACGGCGATGCGTCGAGCCCGAGCAGCGCGTCCACCTTCGCCGGCAGCGTCGCGAAGTGCTCGGGGGTCTCGCCAGTCCAGCGCAGCAGCGTGAGGTCGTCGCGCCCGATCTCCCCGCCGTGTAGCAGGAAGGCGCGCGCGCGCAGCAGCCGATACAGCTTGATCACGCGCCGGTCGGAGACGAAGACCTTGTCCTCCTTCTCGAGCGTGCGCAGCACGCGGCGAAAGAGCTGCCACACCGGCGCCGGGAAGTAGCGCGTCCGGTCGGCCTCCACCGGGTCCGGACGCGCGGCCGGGCCACCGCCGGCCCCGCCGCCCGCCGCCTCACCGCCGGCGCCCCCCGCAGCCAGGGCCGCCGTCCCCGCCATCAAGTGGTCGAGGTAGGATTTCACGACCAGGAAGTCGTCGAGCCCAGCAACGCCCGCCCAGGGGCGCTCGCCGCGTGCGCGCAACACGTCGTTCGCCACTCCGCGATCGAGCAGCGCCTCGAAATGGTCGTCCTTCACGGCGTGGCTTTCGACCTTCAGCGTGAAACGATCGCGCAGCGCCGCCAGGTCCGCCAGCTCCGGCACGTCGTTGCTGGCGGCGAAAAGGATCTTGAGCGGCACAGGCTGCGGCTGGCCGTCCTGGTAGTACTTGCGCTCGTTGATGATGGTGAGCAGCACGTTGAGGATGGCGCTATTCGACTTGAAGATCTCGTCCAAGAACGCGACCTGCGCGCGCGGCAGCTTGCCCTGCACGCGGCGTACGTAGCGACCGGCGCGCAGCTCGTCGAGGTCGATGGGGCCGATGATCTCCCCGGGCTCGGTGAAGCGCGTGAGCATGTACTCGAAGTAGTCCTCGCCCGTGGCGCCGATGGCCTCGGCGAACTTCACCACCAGGTCGCTCTTGGCGGTGCCGGGGCGGCCGACGAGCAGCAGCGGCTCCTGCGCCGCGGCGCATACCACCATGAGATCGATCACGTCGCCCTTGGCGACGAAGTAGCGGCGCAGCACGTCGCGCAGGCGGCCGATGCGCTCGCGCGCGCCGTCGATGCGCGGCTTCAGCTCGGAGAAGGCAAGCGCGCCCGCCGGCGGTCCGCCGGCGCCCGCGGCCCCGGCGGCGGCAGCCGCAGAAGCGGCGGCGGCGGCGGCGGCCGGAACGGGTGCGCGCGGGGCGGCGGTCATCTACGAGCAGTGTACCCGAGGTCCGCGGGCGATGCGGGCGGTCCGGCCGGCGCGGCGCCCGGGGGCGGCTCGGCCACGACGGCGTCGCGCAACGCCCATTCCAGCGTGGCGGTGAAACGGCGCAAGGCGCGCGCCAGCGCCTGGCCCGGCAACACCAGCTGGTCGATCGCTTCGTCGCACAGCTCCAGCCGTGCGGTTGCAACGTCCGTCTCGCCCTCGGCCAGCGCGCCCTCCGCGACTTCCAGCCAGGCGCTCAAGGCGGCGGCGGCCTGCGACGCGGGCAGCCCGGCGAGCGCCGGGAGGCTCGCCACGACGAGCTGCGTCCGGTCCGCCGCGGACAATCCCTGCGCGCGCTCCAACGTGCGCGCGAGCCCTGCGGCATCCTCCTCGCCGAGCTCGGCCAACACCAAGATCGCGTGCACCTGCGCGGCGTAACGCTCGAAGGGGTTGGCCAGCACGTTCATGTGCGAGGCGCCGCTGCGCGCCAGCGCCACCAGCTCCGCGGCCCAGGTGCGCGCCGCCGCCTCCTCGCCCAGTGCGCGCGCGCGGTCGAGGCAGCGCGCCAGCGTGCGGAACAAGTAGTGGGCCTCGCCGCCGCTGCGCTCGATGAGCGCGCCCACGATGGCGCGCGTCTGCGCCAGCAGCCCCATCGCCCACGCCCGATCCCCGAGCTGGCCCGCGGCGCTCGCCGCGGCGCCGAGCACGTCTCCTAGCTCCCAGAGCTTGTCGGGCGGGACTTTCTCGGCGGCCGCCGTCTCCACGATGCGGCGTAGCACCTCACGCCCTTCGGCGCGGTCGCCGGCCGCGCCGGCGGCGGCGGCCACCGCACGCAACGCTTGACGCCGGCAGCGCGCGTCGTCCACCTCCAGCGCGCGCGCCAGCGCCGTCCGCAGCCGCGCGGAGGCTTTCTCGTGGCTTCCCTCGCGCGCCAGCGCCCGCACCGCCGCCGCGCGAACGACGACCTCCGCCAGCGTGGCGTCGCCGCGCGCGGCGGT
>DASYRF010000022.1:0-7044 GCA_036004705.1 Myxococcota bacterium | reverse complement strand
TCGACACCCTGTAGCGGCACGCCACGAGCCGCCACGGACCGCCGTCGCCGCGCGCCCCGCGCACGACGCGTGCTAGAAGGGGCAGGTGGCCAGCGCGCCCCTGACGATCGACGTCGAGATCGACGCGCGTGCCGTGCAACCGGCCGATCTCGTCAGCGGCTGGGTGCTGGTGCACGGCGCCGGCTCGGCGAGCCACCGGGCTGCGCTGGTAGGCCTCTTCGGCAAGGACGTCGACGGCGCCGTGTTCCAGCAAACGTTTCCGGTGCCGCTGGGGCGGCGCCCGGGCAGCGAAGCGCCGGCGGCGCGCTTCGTGCTGCCGCTCCCGCCGGAGGCCGCGACGGCTTCGGCCGACGAGGCGCTCTGTCTGTTGTTGTGCCGGCTCGCCACGGCCGACGGCGAGGTGGCGGCCGAGCGCGTCGAGCCCATCGAGGTGCAAGCGCCGAGCGCGGCGCGGGCGGCCGCCCTGCGCGGGTACGCCGCGGCGCTGGGGGACGTGGATGAGCGTCCGGCCCAGGCGCTCGCCGCCGTCGAAACGGCCGCGGCGGCGCTCCCGGGCTACGCGCCCGCGCACGCGCTGCTCGGCGACCTCGTGTACGCGGTGCGCGGCGACGAGCCCGCGGCGCGCCGTGCCTGGGAGGCGGCTCGCCACGCCCATCCGCTGAAGCTGGACGCGGGCTTCGCCGACTACCGGCTGGCGCTGCACGTCGCCGCCGCCGGCGACCTCCTGCGCGCACGCACGTTGCTGGAAGCGGCCGCGGCGGCTGCGCCGGCGCAGGGCGACTACCTGGAAGCGCTCGCCGCGTTGCACCTGCGTGCGGGACGCGCCGCCGAAGCCGAGCAGGCGCTCGAGCGCGCACTCGCCCTGCGCGAGACGGCGGGCACGCTGCGCGGCCTGCTGAACCTGTACGACGCGGCGGGACGGGACGATGCGCTGCTTGCCCTGGGGGAGCGCTTCTTCGAGGCGCTCGTGGACGAGGCGCGCGGCGACGCGGCCGCCGGGGCCGAGCTGCTGCGCCGTCACTGCGAGTACCTCTACCTGCTGGGGCGCGCGGCGGCACGCAAGGGATTCATGGGCGCGGCCCGGCGCTGGGTGGCGCGGTACTTCGACCATTTCGACGCCGGCGACCGGGCGCACGGGACGTTCGCCGGCAGCCCGTTCGCGCAGCACGGCGACGAGCCCTGGTTCGTGGAGGCGGCGTTGAAGGCCGGCCACCGCCGCGAGGACGACCCGTACTCCGCCCTGGAGGAGAGCGTGGCGCGCCGCCGCCGCGAGGCCGACAGCGCGGCGGCGCGGGCGGCCGCCGCCGCGGGCGCGCCGGAGCCGGTCCCCGGCTACAAGGTCCTCCCATCGGGTCTCATCTTGGGTCCGCGCTACTTCGAGCCGCGCGACGCCGCGGCGCTTCGGGCGCGCTGGGGGACGCCGGCGCCGGCCGCAGCGGCCTCGCCCGCGGGGCCAGCGGCGCCAGCCGTGCCCGGCGCACCCGCGGCCGCCCTGCCGCTCGAGGGGCCCACGCCCGTCCTGTCGCGCCGCGGCGCGGAGCACTGGGACAACCCCATCTTCGATCCGGCCTTCTCGCCAGGGCGCGGCGCGGGCGAATCCGCGCGCGGCGAGGACGACGGCGCGGGCCAGGGCGGCGGCGGCGACCGCGACGGCCGCAAGGGCGGGCGCGGCGGCGGCGAAGGTGAGGGCGGATGAGCGACTCGCCTTCCCGCCCGGTCGCGCTCCACCTCCAGCCGCCGCCCGCGGGTGCGCCTGCGCCTGCGCCTGCGTCGCCACTCGCGCCGGCACCTGCGCACGCGCTTGTGCCGCCGCGCGACGCACGGCGCGCCGATCCTGCGCTGGTTGTTTGGGTGCGTGCGCGCCGCGCCGGCCGCGCCGCCGCGCGCTTGCGCGTCGTTGAGCGCCGCGCCTCCGTCCAGGACCCGTTCCTCAAGTACCTCTTCGAGACGGAAGCCGGTGAAGCCGTCGAGGCCGTGCGCATTCCCCTGCGCGACCCGGCGCGCTTCTCGGTCTGCATCTCGAGCCAGGTCGGTTGTGCGATGGGCTGCACGTTCTGCGCGACGGGCTTGCTCGGCGGCGGCCGCAACCTCGACCCCGGCGAGATCATCGACCAGGTGCTCCTCGTCGGCGCCGAGCTTCCCGCCGGCACACGTGTCAGCGGGGTCGTGTACCAGGGGATGGGCGAGCCCCTCGCCAACTACGGCGCCGTCACTTCCTCGGCCGCGGTGTTGTCCGAGCCCGCCGCGACCGCCATCGGCGCCGCCGCCATCACCGTCTCCACGGTCGGGCTCGTCCCCGCGATCCGCCGCTACACCGCCGAGGGCTGGCGCATGCGCCTCAGCGTCTCGCTGGGCGCGGCCATCTCCGAGAAGCGCGCCGCCGTGATGCCCATCGAGCGCCGCTTCCCGCTCGCGGAGCTGCTTGCCGCCGCGCGCGCGCACGCCGCCGCGCGCCGCACGCGCATCAACCTTGCCTACGTGCTCATCGGCGGCTTCAATTGCGGCGAGGACGATGCCCGCGCGCTCGGCGCGCTGCTGGCCGGGCTGCCGGCGCGGCTCGACCTCATCGACTGCAACCGCGTCGCCGGTTTCGCCCCGCCGGACGACGCCGAGCGCGCCGCTTTTCGCGACGCCCTCGGCCGTCACGTGCGCGGCGTCCCCATCGCGCGCCGTTACAGCGGCGGCCAGGACGTCTGGGGCGGCTGCGGCATGCTGGCCGCGCACCGCGAGGGCGGGCGCGTCTGCGTCCCCGGTGGCAGCGACGGCCGTATCGCCCGCGCGCCCTGGCCCTGGGAGTAGGAGCGTCCCAAGATCCTCGTTCCCGGACCTGGACTCGCGGGGCGTCAGGGGCCGCCTCGTGCAAGGCGCCGTCGCGGCGCGTGCCGCCTTTACAGGCCCCGTCCCGCGGTGTTTTAAGTGCCTGAGATTTCGCGCGGGGGCAGGGAGCCTACGACATGGCGATGGAGCCTCTCGACCCGCGGCGCCGCGAGCTGGCGCGCGCCGGGGTGCAGGCGCTGGGCAAGGCCGGCGTCCGCTTCGGCGACGTGCGCGTGCTCTGCCGCGAGCGGCAGTGGCTGCAAGTAAAAGGCGACGAGGTCGACGTCGCCACCCAGACCCTGGACCAGGGCTTCGCCGTGCGCGCGCTGGTGGACGGCGCCTGGGGCTTCGCCGGGGCACCGGAGCTGAGCGAGGCGGCGATCGCCCGCGCGGTCGACGCGGCCGCCTCCATTGCTCGCGGCTCGGCGGCGGCGGACGGCCGCGCCCCCGTATCGCTGGCGCCGGTCGCGCCGCAGCACGGCACCTATCGCACGCCGCGCGTGCGCGACCCCTTCGACGTCCCCGATGCCGAGAAGCTGGACCTCCTCTTCCGCGCCGCCGCGGCGCTGCGCACGGACCCGCGCATCAAGGTCGCGCGCGCCACGGCCGTGTCCCTGCGGCTGCGCAGCGCGCTGTGCAACACCGAGGGCACCGACATCGAGCAGGAGACACTGGTTTGCGGCGGCGGTCTCGGCGCCATCGCTACCGCCGACGGCGAGGTGCAGCGGCGCACTTACCCCAAGGACATGGAGGGGGACATCCACGCCGGTGGCTGGGAGCACCTCGAGTCGCTCGACCTCGTGGCCAACGCGCCGCGCGTAGCCGACGAAGCCATCGCGCTGCTGAGCGCGCCGACCTGTCCGGCGGGGACGTTTCGCGTCGTGATCGACGGCGCGCAGATGTCGCTGCAGATCCACGAAAGCTGCGGCCACCCGACCGAGCTGGACCGCGCGCTCGGCGACGAGATCTCGCTCGCGGGCGCGAGCTTCCTGACGCCGCAGCGGGTGGGGCTGCGCTACGGCTCGCCGCTCGTGAACCTCTACGCCGACTCGACCACGCCCGGCGGCCCCGGCACGTTCGGCTGGGACGACGAAGGTACGCCCGCCGGCCGCCACGACCTCGTCAAGGACGGCGTCTTCGTCGGCTACCTCGGCTCGCGCGAGACCAGCGCGCGGATCGGCGCGCCCACCGCCGCCGCCTTCCGCGCCGACTCCTGGAGCCGCCTTCCCATCGTGCGCATGGTCAACGTGCACCTCGCGCCCGGCGACTGGCGCTTCGAGGACCTCGTCGCCGACACCGACGACGGCCTGCTGATGTCCGTCAACAAGAGCTGGTCCATCGACGAGCTGCGGCTCAACTTCCAGTTCGGCTGCGAGGCGGCGTGGGAGATCAAGAAGGGCAAGCGCGGCCGGCTCTTCAAGAACCCCGTGTACACGGGCATCACCCCGCAGTTCTGGGGGGCGTGCGACGCCATCTGCGGCGCCGACGACTGGCGCGTCTGGGGGTGGATGTTCTGCGGCAAGGGAGACCCCATGCAGATCATCCACGTCGGGCACGGCACGAGCCCGGCGCGATTCAACGACGTGCAGGTGGGGGCAAGGCGATGAGCGGCGACGGCGGCGGCGGCGGCGGCGGCGCTTCGGCGGGGACGGGGGCGCTGGGCGAGGCGCGCGCGCTCGACCTCTTGGCGGAGGCCACGCGCCCCGACGCGCTGGAGGACCCGCGTGCGGAGGTGCAGGCGGTGCTGCACGGCGGTACGCGCACGCTCACGCGCTTCGCCAACTCCACCATCATCCAGAACATGGTGGTGGACGACCGCAAGGTCATCGTACGCGCCGTGGTCGACGGGCGCAGCGGCACGGTCGACACGACCGACCTCACGCGCGAGGGCTTGGCGCGGGCGCGACGCCGCGCCATCGAGCTGGCCACCGCGGCGCGCGGCGCGGCCAAGCATCCGGGCGTGGCGGCGCCCGCGGCCGCGGCGGTCGACGCGGCGGCCGTGGTGCCGGGGACCGTGGACGCGCCCACGCTCGCGCTCACGCCTGCCGAGAAAGCCGAGCGCCTCGCCGGCGTGTTCCGCCGCGCCGACGCCGATCACGTCCTGCTGGCGGGACGCTTCAACACCGGCCACCTGGAGTTCGCGGTCGCCAACTCGCGCGGCCTGGGGCGCTACCACGACGCCAGCATCGTCGACGCCAAGGCGTTCGCGCTCGACGGGCCGGCCGGCCCGGGCACCGCGTCCAGCTACGCCGGCGCCGTCGCGGTGCGCGCCGCCGACGTCGACGTCGAGGGCATCGCCGACGTGGCCATCCGCAAGTGCCTCATGGCGAAGAACCCGCAGCCCATCGAGCCGGGCGCCCACGACGTGCTGCTCGAGCCCGAGGCGGTGGTGGAGCTGCTGGAGTGGCTGTCGTCCATCGGCTTCACCTCGCGCTCGTTCGAGGAGGAGACGAGCTTCCAGTACGGGCGCATCGGCGAGCGCGTCACCGGCGCGGCCGTGACCGTCGCCGACGATCCCGCTTGCCGCCACGGCGTGGGCGTCCCTTCGCCGTTCGACTGGGAAGGCGTGACGCGCCGCCCGGTGACGTTCTTGGACGAGGGTGTGGCGCGCGGCGTGGTGTACGACCTGCGCGCCGCCGCCGTGGCCGGCTGCGCCTCCACCGGCCACGCGGTGGGCGGCGGACCCTTCCCCGAGGGCACGGCCGCCCCGGCGCACGTGGTCCTCGCCCCCGGTGACGCCACGCGCGAGGAGCTGCTCGGGCGCATCGAGCGGGGCCTCTGGGTCACGCGCTTCCATTACGTGAACGGCATGCTCGATCCGCGGCGCGCGGTGATGACGGGGCTGACGCGCGACGGCACCTTCCGCGTCGCCGACGGGCGCGTCGTCGGCGCGGTGACGAACCTCCGCTTCACCGACTCGGTGCTGGAGGCGTTCGCGCGCATCGGCGGCATCGGGCGCGAGCTGCGGGCGGTGCCGACGTGGTGGAGCGAGCTGGGCGCGTTCGTGGCGCCACCCGTGCTGGTGCGCGGCCTGGTCTTCACCGGCCGCCAGCGCGAGTAGCGCGCCGTGCATCCCACCCCGCGCGGCACCGGGTGGATCGAGGTCATCACCGGCTCGATGTTCAGCGGCAAGAGCGAGGAGCTCATCCGCCGGCTGCGGCGGGCCGAATACGCCCGCCAACGTATCGCCGTCTTCAAGCCGGCCCTCGACGACCGCTTCGGCGCGGCCGAGATCGTCAGCCGCGCCGCCGGACGGCTGGCGTCGCACGCCGTGCGCTCCGCCGCCGACATCCCGGCGCTCGCCGCCGACGCCGAGGTCGTGGGCATCGACGAGGCGCAGTTCCTCGGCCCCGACCTCGTCGCCGTGTGCGAGCGGCTCGCCGACGCCGGCAAGCGCGTGATCGTGGCCGGGCTGGACCAGGACTTTCGCGGCCGGCCGTTCGAGCCCATCCCCGACCTCATGGCCGTGGCCGAGTACGTCACCAAGGAGCTCGCCATCTGCGTCGTGTGTGGCAACCCGGCGAACCGCTCGCAGCGCATCGTCGCGCGTGACAGCCGCATCGTCGTGGGCGACACCGACGCCTACGAGGCCCGCTGCCGGCGCTGCTTCAGCGCCGACCCTCCCGGCGTCCCGCTGCAGTCCGAGCTCGGCCTCGATCCGCCGGCGCCGTCCGACGACGAGGACTGACTTGCCGGCCTTCCAATATCGGGATATTGGAATGCAGATGGCCTCCCGCACTTCGAACGCGCCCGCCGCCGCCGCTGCAGCCGCCGCTGCCGCCGCTGCCGCCGCTGCGCGCGTCTGTCGCGCGCTCGGCCACCCCGAGCGCCTGCGCCTGGTGGCCTTGCTCGCGCACGCCGAGGTCGGCGTCGGCGCGCTGCAGCGCGCGCTCGGCTTGCGCCAGGCCAACACGTCTCGCCACCTCGCCGTGCTGCGGGGGGCCGAAGTGGTCGCGGCGCGCCGCGACGGCGGGCGCGTGTACTACCGTCTGGGCAGTCCCGCCGACCCCGGCGCCGCCGCCGTTCTGCGTGCCGTGATCCGGGCGGTCGCCGCGTCCGCGCGCATTTGACCGAGGGGGCGAATCGTTGGTCTAGTGAAGCGCCGTGCGACTGGAGCGCGACGACTTCGACCTGCCGCCTCTTGAGGCCGAGGGCTGGCTCAACGCACTGGCGCCGGCGGCAACGGAGCTGCGGGGACGCGTCGTCCTGGTGGACTTCTGGGACTAC